>NZ_FMCI01000250.1 GCF_900091845.1 Streptomyces sp. SolWspMP-5a-2 | reverse complement strand
CTATTGAGGGATGGCGTGGTGCGGCTGGACAGTTTCATAGTGTTTCGGTGGTTATAGCGTGAGGGAAACGCCCGGTTACATTCCGAACCCGGAAGCTAAGCCTCACAGCGCCGATGGTACTGCAGGGGGGACCCTGTGGGAGAGTAGGACGCCGCCGAACAATCATTCAAAAGGGCCGGTCCCGGGATTTCGATCCCAGGACCGGCCCTTTTCTGTTGCGCGTCATCTCGTGTTCACATTGCGCAACAAGCATCGACGGCATGGGTACTGCTGCAATGCTCAGGGCCGCCGGCGTCGGACTCGGTGACGAGGTCATCGTCCCGGCCTTCGGGAACGTCGAACTCGCCGAGGCTGTCGCCCTGGTCGGGGCCATGCCGGTGTTCGCCGACATAGATCCGGCGACCTACTGCCTCGACCCCGGCGCCGTCGAGGCCGCCGTCACCGCGCGGACCGCGGCCGTCACCGTCGTCCACCGCTTCGGGCGGCCCGCCGACCTGGCGCGGCTGCACGGTGTCGGGCAGCGGCACGGGCTGCTGGTGCTGGAGGAGGGCGAGTCCGAGGCGCCCTACGACGAGATCGCGCAGCGGCGGGAGCGGGCCTCCTACCTGGACGCCAAGCTGCGCGGAGTCCGCACCCCCGACCACGGCGACGGGCACACCTACCAGCAGTACGTCGTGCGGGTGCCCGGCAACGGGCGGCCCGACCGCGACGCGTTCGCACGCGCCCTGCGGGTCAAGGGAGTCGACTGCCGGGTGCCCGTGAAGACCCCGGTGCACCGGCTGCCCGACTTCCGCCGCTGCGTGACGCTGCCCGAGACCGAGCGGGCCGCCGACGAGACGCTCGCGCTGCCCGTGGACGCCGCGCTGACCAAGCGGGACATGCAGCGGATCGTGTCCGCCTGCAACGCGCTCGGCGGGCTCCTCCAGCCCGCGTTCTGAGCCGCGGAAGGTGGTTGGGAGCCGGCTCCCGTTCGGGGTATGATCTATTTCGTTGCCACGGGGGAGACCCCGAAAAGGCAACTGGCCCCTATAGCTCAGTCGGTAGAGCGTCTCCATGGTAAGGAGAAGGTCAACGGTTCGATTCCGTTTGGGGGCTCCACACAGAAGGCCCCGCCCACCAGGGCGGGGCCTTTCTCGTGTCCGCGGGTCCCCGCGGGGACCCGGTCAGTCCTTCTGGAGACCGGGCACCCGCATCGCGAGGATCGCCATGTCGTCCGACGGGGCGTCCGAGGCGAAGCGTTCCACCGCCCGCATCACCCGGGCCGCGACCGCGCCCGCCGTGAGGCCCGTGCACGTCGTGAGGACGTCGGTGAGGCCGTCGTCGCCCAACATGCGGGTGCCCTCGCGCCGTTCGGTGACGCCGTCGGTGACACAGAGCAGGACGTCGCCCGGGTCGAGGGTGACCCGCTGCTCGTACAGCTCCAGGTCCTCCATGACGCCGAGGAGCGGCTGCGGCTCCGCGGCCGGTTCGACCGTGCCGTCCTGGCGCAGGCGCAGCGGCAGCGGATGGCCCGCGCAGACCACCTTCAGCTCTGCGCTGCCGTCCTCCTGGGGCCTCAACTCGCCGTAGAGGAGCGTCAGGAAGCGGCTGCGGGCGCCCTCGTCCAGGATCGCGGAGTTGAGACGTTCGAGGACGGCGGGGCCGCTGAGGCCCTCCCTGGCCAGCAGGCGCAGGGCGTGCCGGGCCAGGCCGGTCACCGCGGCGGCGTTCGGGCCCGTGCCGCAGACGTCGCCGATGGCGAACCCGTAGGCGCCGTCGCTGATCGGGAAGAGGTCGTAGAAGTCGCCGCCGACCTCGTTGCCCTCGCCGGCCGCGCGGTAGATGACCTCCACCTCGACGCCGTCGATCACCGGGAGTTCGGGCGGCAGCAGACTGCGCTGGAGGGACTGGCTGATCGCCGTGCGCTCCGAGTAGAGGCGGGCGTTGTCCAGGGCGAGGGCGGCCCGGCGGCTCAGGTCCTCGGCCAGCTCCAGGATCTCCTGGCGGAAGTGCTCGTCGGTGGGCTTGCCGAGGGTCAGCATGCCGATCACGCGGTTGCGGGCGACCAGCGGCAGCACGACCGTCTCGCCGCCGACCGCGGACGCCGTCGCCAGCGTCGGGCCGATGCTGGACGCGACCTGGTGGGTGGGGCCGCCGGAGAGCCCGAGGCTGCGCATGGAGCTGCGCAGGGCCGCCTGGTGGGCGACCTCGCCCGGGGCGGGCCACACCCGGGCGCCGGGGGTGGGCACCGGGTCCGGCGGGGCGATCTTCGACAGCAACGACTTGATGCCGTCGATGAGTTCCTCGTCCTCGTGCAGGACGTAGGAGAGGTACGGCTCGGACGCCTGGTCGGCGATGGTGTAGACGGCGCACCAGGTGGCGAGGGTCGGGACCGTCATCTGTGCCATCAGGGCCAGGGTCTGGTCGCGGTCCAGGGTGCCGGCGAGCAGGTCGGACGCCTCGACGAGGAAGCTGAGCGAGCCGCGGCGCAGGCGTTCCAGCTCGCCGAGGCGGGCCGACTCGACGGCCAGCGCGATGCGGTCGGCGGCGAACTGCAGGCGCAGCGCCTCCTCGTTGGAGTACCTGCCGGGGCCCTCGGCCGCGACGCCGAGCGAGCCGGTGAGACGGCCCTCGACCTTCAGCGGCACGGTGACCACCGAGCGCATGCCGGTGCCGGAGAGCAGCGGGACGGCGCCGGGGACGGCCGTCAGATCGTCGTGGACGGCGGGCATGCGGGCGGAGCCGTAGCGGCCGGGGCCCGCCTCCACGGGGACCCGTGCGAAGCGCTGGCGGGCCGAGGGCAGGCCGGTGGAGGCGCGGACCTCCAGCTCCGTCTCGTCGTCGGTGGCCAGGAGCAGGAACGCGGAGTCGCCGTCGAGCATGTCGCGGGCGCGTTCCACGGTGCGCTGGAGGAGGCCGTCCAGGTCGTCGGGGGCGGGAGAGCCGATGAACACCTCGAAGGGGTCGGCGCTCTGGCTCTCGGAGCCGCCGGACCCGTCGGAGGACGCCATCCTGGTCGGCGTCTGGAGCACGGCCCGTTCGTGGTCGCGGACCAGGAGGCAGACCGTGGACGGCTCGCCGCCGGTGTCCCGGACGCGGAGGTGGGAGGCGTAGACGGGGGTGACGCGGCCGTCGGCCCCTCTTATGCCGTAGCTGCCCTCCCAGCGGGAGAGCTGGAGCGCCTCCACGATGCCGGTGCTGGTGCCCGGGGTGTGCGGCCAGGCGGCGAGGTCGGTGAGGGGCTTGCCGACGACCTGCTCGGCGGGGTAGCCGAACAGCTCCTCGGCGTCCTCGTTCCACGCGGAGATGGCGCCCGTGCGGTCGATCTGCACGACGGCGACCCGGACCCGGCCGTCGGCGAGGGGCAGCAGGTCGGCGGGGAGGGAGGGGCCCGCGGCGCGGGTGCCGACGGCGCGCTCGGGCAGGTGGAGCTGGAACCAGACCTGCTTGTGGGTGGGGGTGTAGTCGACGCCCCAGCGGCCGGCCAGCGCCGCGCAGAGCTGGAGGCCGCGGCCGCCCTCGCGGTCCGGGCTGCCCATGGTGGCGGGGGAGCCCTGGAGCGGGATCTCGCGCTCCGGGTAGTGGTCGGCGACCTCGATGCGCACTCCGTCGTCGCTGCGCAGGCAGAGGACGTCGGCGGCGGTGCCCGCGTGCACCACGGCGTTGGTGACCAGCTCGCTGGTGAGGACGACGGCGTCGTCGACGATGTCGGAGAAGCCCCAGCCCTGGAGGGTGTCGCGGACGAAGGAGCGGGCGGTCGCGACGGAGCGCCCGACGGGCTCGAAGCTGGCTGCCGCGCGCGCGGTGATCACGGAACTCCTCGGCCGGTTGTCGACGTGCAGGGCTGCTGGACCGGCATTCTCCCGCCGCTGCTGCGGCAGTCCGCCCGTCGGCCCGTGGTCCGGGGGGTTCGCCCCCGGGATCAGTCCGGTGGTCATGGTGCCGGCCGCCCCTCCGATGCCCGCTCGTCTCGTGCCACCGCCCAGACCGGTCGGACCGGTGCGGCTGGACAGCCGCATGCAAGGTTACTTACCTTCACCGTCCACGCGGATGCCGGTCGGCACTGATTCCGCCCAGAGGGTGTGCGGACGATGTGCGAAGCTGCCGAACTGTTATGGCCTGGTTCGGACAGGGTGAAACACTGGGCACGATTCACGATGACACAGCACGGGCCGCGGCGACGAACAGGTCACGCGGTCGTACGCGAGCACAGCGGTGACGGTCGACCCCTTCGGGAGGGACACAGTGGAGTCTGGCGCAGCGACGCGGGGCACGAAAGCGCGCGCGAAAGGCGGACAGTCCCTGAAGAACCAGGGCAAACCTCGCAACAACACGACCACTGTGGACACGGCGGCCCTGAACCGGCTGATGGCGGCTCTCGTGTCGATGCGGGACGGGAACTTCCGCAAGCGGCTCACGGTGTCGGGCGACGGCGTGATGGCGGAGATCGCGGCGGTCTTCAACGAGGTGGCCGACCGCAATCTGCATCTCACCGGTGAGCTGTCCCGGGTGCGGCGGATGGTCGGCCGCGAGGGCAAGCTCACCGAGCGCCTGGAGACGGGTTCGGGGGAGGGGTCGTGGGCCGCGGCCGTCGAGGCGTCGAACGCGCTCGTGGACGACCTCGTGCGGCCGGTCTCCGAGGTCGGGCGGGTGCTGTCGGCGGTGGCCGAGGGTGATCTGTCGCCGCGCATGGAGCTGCGGACGCAGGCGCCCGACGGGACCGGGCATCCGCTGCGCGGGGAGTTCCTGAAGGTCGGGCGGACGGTCAACAACCTCGTCGACCAGCTCTCGACGTTCACCGACGAGGTCACCCGGGTGGCCAGCGAGGTGGGCACCGAGGGCAAGCTCGGCGGGCAGGCCCGGGTGCGGGGCATGTCGGGTTCGTGGAAGGACCTCACCGACTCCGTCAACACGATGGCGTACCGGCTGACCGCGCAGGTGCGGGACATCGCGCTGGTCACGACGGCGGTCGCCAAGGGCGATCTGTCCCGCAAGGTCACGGTGCACGTGGCGGGCGAGATGCTGGAGCTGAAGAACACCGTCAACACGATGGTCGACCAGCTCTCCTCGTTCTCCTCCGAGGTGACCCGGGTGGCGCGCGAGGTGGGCACCGAGGGCGAGCTGGGCGGGCAGGCGCAGGTGCCCGGTGTGGCCGGGGTGTGGAAGGACCTCACCGATTCGGTGAACCTGATGGCCGGCAACCTGACGGCCCAGGTGCGCGGGATCGCGCAGGTGACCACCGCGGTCGCCAACGGCGACCTGTCGCAGAAGGTGACCGTGTCGGCGCGCGGCGAGGTCGCGCAGCTCGCGGACACCATCAACCAGATGACCGAGACGCTGCGGATCTTCGCGGACGAGGTGACGCGCGTCGCGAACGAGGTCGGCGCGGCCGGGCAGCTCGGCGGGCAGGCGAACGTGCCGGGCGCGGCCGGTACCTGGAAGGACCTGACGGACTCCGTGAACACGGTGTTCCGCAACCTCACCACCCAGGTGCGGGACATCGCCGCGGTGACGACGGCGGTGGCCAGCGGTGACCTGTCGCAGAAGGTCACCGTGGACGTGGCCGGCGAGATGCTGGAACTGAAGAACACCGTGAACGGCATGGTGGACCAGCTGTCCTCGTTCGGTTCCGAGGTGACCCGGGTGGCCCGGGAGGTCGGTGTCGAGGGCGAGCTGGGCGGTCAGGCGCAGGTGCCCGGCGCGGCCGGTACCTGGAAGGACCTCACGGACTCCGTGAACACCGCCTTCCGCAACCTGACCGGGCAGGTCCGCAACATCGCCCAGGTGACGACGGCGGTGGCCAACGGCGATCTGTCGCAGAAGGTCACCGTGGACGTCTCGGGCGAGATGCTCCAGCTCAAGAACACCGTGAACACGATGGTCGACCAGCTCTCGTCGTTCGCGGACCAGGTGACGCGGATGGCGCGGGACGTGGGCACCGAGGGGCGGCTCGGCGGTCAGGCGGTGGTGCCGGGCGTGGCCGGTACCTGGAAGGAGCTGACCGACTCCGTCAACGGCATGGCCGGCAACCTGACGGCCCAGGTGCGCAACATCGCGCAGGTGACGACGGCGGTGGCGCGCGGCGACCTGTCGCAGAAGATCGACGTGGACGCGCGGGGCGAGATCCTGGAGCTGAAGAACACCATCAACACGATGGTCGACCAGCTCTCCGGCTTCGCGGACCAGGTGACCAGGGTGGCCCGCGAGGTGGGGACCGAGGGACGGCTCGGCGGCCAGGCGCAGGTGCCCGGTGTGGCCGGGGTGTGGCGCGATCTGACCGACTCGGTGAACGGCATGGCCGGGAACCTCACCGCGCAGGTCCGCAACATCGCCCAGGTCGCGACGGCGGTGGCGCGCGGTGACCTCTCCCAGAAGATCACCGTGGACGCGCGCGGGGAGATCCTGGAGCTGAAGAACACCCTGAACACGATGGTCGACCAGCTGTCGTCGTTCGCGGAGGAGGTCACCCGGGTCGCCCGCGAGGTGGGCACGGAGGGCCAGCTGGGCGGCCAGGCCGAGGTGCAGGGCGTCTCCGGCACCTGGAAGGACCTCACCCAGTCGGTGAACTTCATGGCGAACAACCTGACCATCCAGGTGCGTCAGATCGCCGAGGTCACCACCGCGGTCGCGAAGGGCGACCTGTCGAAGAAGATCACCGTCGACGCCCGGGGCGAGATCCTCGAACTCGTCACCACCGTCAACACCATGGTGGACCAGCTCTCCTCCTTCGCCGAGCAGGTGACGCGGGTGGCCCGCGAGGTGGGCACCGAGGGCATCCTGGGCGGCCAGGCGCACGTGCCCGGCGTCACGGGCATCTGGAAGGACCTCAGCGGCAACGTCAACCTGATGGCCAAGAACCTGACCATGCAGGTGCGCAACATCTCGCAGGTCGCGGCGGCCGTCGCCAACGGCGATCTGACCCGGACGGTGACGATCGAGGCGCGCGGCGAGGTCGCGCAGCTCGCCGACACCTTCAACACCATGGTGAAGACGCTGAGTTCGTTCGCCGACCAGGTCACCAAGGTGGCCCGTGAGGTGGGTACGGACGGCATCCTGGGCGGTCAGGCGCGGGTGCCGGGCGTGGCGGGCACCTGGAAGGACCTCACCGAGTCGGTGAACCAGATGGCGTCCAACCTGACCGGTCAGGTGCGCAACATCGCCATGGTCACCACCGCCATCGCGAAGGGCGATCTCACCAAGAAGATCGACATCGACGCGCGCGGGGAGATCCTCGAACTGAAGACGACCATCAACACGATGGTCGACCAGCTCTCGTCGTTCGCCGAGGAGGTCACCCGCGTCGCGCGCGAGGTGGGCACCGAGGGGCAGCTCGGCGGGCAGGCACGCGTGCGGGACGTGGACGGCACCTGGCGCGACCTGACCGAGTCCGTGAACGAGATGGCCGGGAACCTGACCCGGCAGGTGCGGGCCATCGCGCGCGTGGCGACCGCGGTGACCCGCGGCGACCTGAACCTGAAGATCGACGTGGACGCGTCCGGGGAGATCCAGGAACTCCAGGACTACATCAACAAGATGATCGCCAACCTGCGCGACACCACGATCGCCAACAAGGAGCAGGACTGGCTGAAGGGCAACCTGGCCCGGATCTCCGCGCTGATGCAGGGCCGCCGCGACCTCCAGGACGTGGCGTCGCTGATCATGAGCGAGCTGACGCCGGTGGTCTCCGCGCAGCACGGCGCGTTCTTCCTGGCGATGCCGCTGGTCGACGGCAAGGATCCGGGCGGCGGCCAGGAGGACGCCTACGAGCTGCGGATGCTCGGGTCCTACGGCTACTCGATGGGGTCGATGCCGACGTCGTTCAGGCCCGGTGAGGCGCTGATCGGGACGGCCGCGCAGGAGAAGCGGACCATCCTGGTGGAGAACGCGCCCAGCGGCTACCTGAAGATCTCCTCGGGGCTCGGCGAGGCGCCGCCCGCGCAGGTGATCGTCCTTCCGGTGCTCTTCGAGGGGCAGGTCCTCGGGGTGATCGAGCTGGCGTCCTTCACGCCGTTCACGCACATCCAGAAGGACTTCCTGAACCAGATCGCCGAGATGATCGCGACGAGCGTCAACACCATCTCCGTCAACACCAAGACCGAGGTGCTGCTGAAGCAGTCGCAGGAGCTGACCGAGCAACTGCGCGAGCGGTCGGCCGAGTTGGAGAACCGGCAGAAGGCCCTCCAGGCGTCCAACGCCGAACTGGAGGAGAAGGCCGAGCTGCTGGCCCAGCAGAACCGCGACATCGAGGTGAAGAACACCGAGATCGAGGAGGCGCGGCAGGTCCTGGAGGAGCGCGCCGAGCAGCTCGCGGTGTCGATGCGCTACAAGAGCGAGTTCCTCGCCAACATGTCGCACGAGCTGCGCACACCGCTCAACTCGCTGCTGATCCTGGCCAAGCTGCTCGCCGACAACGCGGACGCGAACCTGACGCCCAAGCAGGTCGAGTTCGCCGAGACGATCCACGGGGCCGGTTCCGACCTGCTCCAGCTCATCAACGACATCCTCGACCTGTCGAAGGTCGAGGCGGGCAAGATGGACGTCTCCCCGACGCGCATCGCGCTCGTGCAGCTCGTCGACTACGTGGAGGCGACCTTCCGCCCGCTGACCGCGGAGAAGGGCCTCGACCTGTCGGTGCGGGTCTCGCCCGAGCTGCCCGCCACCCTGCACACCGACGAGCAGCGGCTCCTCCAGGTGCTGCGCAACCTGCTGTCGAACGCGGTGAAGTTCACCGACTCGGGCTCGGTGGAGCTGGTGATCAGGCCGGCCGGGTCGGACGTGCCGCCCGCGATCAGGGAGCAGCTCCTGGAGGCGGGTTCGCTGCGGGACGCGGACGCCGGTCTGATCGCGTTCTCGGTGACCGACACCGGCATCGGGATCGCGGCCAGCAAGATGCGGGTGATCTTCGAGGCGTTCAAGCAGGCGGACGGCACGACCAGCCGCAAGTACGGCGGTACCGGGCTCGGTCTGTCGATCTCGCGGGAGATCGCGCAGCTCCTCGGCGGTGAGATCCACGCGCAGAGCGAGCCGGGCCGCGGTTCGACGTTCACGCTGTACCTGCCGCTGCACCCCAGCGAGCTGCCGCCCAACGGCTACCAGCAGCCGGTGCCCGCGCTGGAGGCCGGGGACCTGGTGGCCGCCGCGGAGCTGGCCCAGCGGGCCGACGCGGCGATCGAGACGCCCGCCGAGGTGAAGTCGTACCAGGAGACGCAGAACGGCGCGGCGGCCCTCTTCAGGCGCCGTCGCAGGCCCGCTCTCGACCTGGAGCAGGGCTCGGCCGAGCTGGAGCGCTGGACGACCCCGGAGCAGCACCCGGCGCCCGCGCCGTCGTCGCGGGGCGTCCGTTTCGGTGGCGAGAAAGTGCTCATCGTGGACGACGACATCCGTAACGTGTTCGCGCTGACGAGCGTCCTGGAGCAGCACGGCCTGTCGGTGCTGTACGCGGAGAACGGCCGGGAGGGCATCGAGGTCCTGGAGCAGCACGACGACGTCGCGGTGGTCCTGATGGACATCATGATGCCGGAGATGGACGGCTACGCGACGACGACGGCGATCCGGCGGATGCCCCAGTTCGCGGGGCTGCCGATCGTCGCGCTGACGGCGAAGGCGATGAAGGGCGACCGGGAGAAGGCGATCGAGTCGGGTGCCTCCGACTACGTGACGAAGCCGGTCGACCCCGACCACCTGCTGGCGGTCATGCGCCAGTGGATGCGGGGGGAGTGACGGGAATCGCCGCGGGGTGCCCGGCGTTGCCCACGCCGTGGGCGCGAGGCCGTGTAGAGGCGGGAGATCCGGGGAACCTTCTGGTCTCCTGCCCCGTTCCCGGTCTGTGCGCAGTGACATCACGGTGACAGGGTGTGGCGACAGGCGGGGTGCGGCTACGATGACCGGCACGAGGACGGACGGCGCAAGGGAGTCGTCCCCTGGGGCGGCACCCGAGGGTGTCGCCGCAAGTCCTGAGTACAGGGGAGGCCCCAAGCCGGGGCGAGGAGGGCGGGCCATGGTGCAGAAGGCCAAGATCCTCCTGGTCGATGACCGGCCGGAGAATCTGCTGGCGCTGGAGGCCATTCTCTCGGCGCTCGATCAGACGCTGGTGCGGGCATCGTCCGGGGAGGAAGCGCTCAAGGCGCTGCTGACGGACGACTTCGCGGTCATTCTGCTGGACGTCCAGATGCCGGGCATGGACGGTTTCGAGACGGCCGCGCACATCAAACGGCGGGAACGGACCCGGGACATCCCGATCATCTTCCTCACCGCGATCAACCACGGGCCGCACCACACCTTCCGCGGGTACGCGGCGGGCGCGGTGGACTACATCTCGAAGCCGTTCGACCCGTGGGTGCTGCGGGCGAAGGTGTCGGTCTTCGTCGAGCTGTACATGAAGAACTGCCAGCTGCGGGAGCAGGCGGCGCTGTTGCGGCTGCAGCTGGAGGGCGGTGACAGGTCGGCGACGGGTGAATCGAAGGAGCCCGCCGGGCTGCTGGCGGAGCTGTCTGCGCGGCTCGCGGCGGTGGAGGAGCAGGCCGAGGCGCTGTCGAAGCAGCTCGACGACGAGTCCGCGGACGCGGCCGCGGTCGCCACGGCGGCCCACCTCGAACGCAAACTCACCGGTCTGCGCCGGGCCCTGGACGCGTTGGAGCCGGGCGCCGGGAACACGTCGCCGGTCTCCTCGTCGAACTGAGGCCGGGCGCGCCCCGGTTGACGATGAGGAAGCGTCAGTTCCGCGCCCCGCTCGGGGCGACACGAACGGGTGAAGCCTGGGGCACACGTGTCCCACGGCGTCTCCCCCGGTAACCTCGCACCCATGGCCTCACGTCCCTCCGCCGCCAAGAAGCAGCCCCCGAAGAAGGTGGCGGCTCCGGCGAAGAAGGCCGCTGCGAGGAAGCCCCCGGCGAAGCGGGCGCCCGCGAAGAAGGCCGCCGCCAGGCGTCCGGCGCCGCCCCCGAGGCCGGCGCCGAGCCCCACCAACGGCCTCTACCGGCTCGTCCGGGCCTTCTGGCTCGGTCTCGCGCACGCCGTCGGCGCCGTCTTCCGCGGTGTGGGGACCGGGGCCAAGAACCTCGACCCCGCGCACCGCAAGGACGGCGTGGCGCTGCTGCTGTTCGCCATCGCGCTGATCGTCGCCGCCGGTACCTGGGCCGATCTGAACGGCCCGGTCGGCGACCTCGTCGAGATCCTGGTGACCGGCGCCTTCGGCCGCCTCGACCTGCTGGTGCCGATACTGATCGCGGTCATCGCGGTGCGCTTCATCCGGCACCCCGAGAAGCCCGAGGCCAACGGGCGCATCGTGATCGGCCTCTCCGCGCTCGTCATCGGCGTGCTCGGCCAGGTCCACATCGCCTGCGGCTCGCCCGCCCGCAGCGAGGGCATGCAGGCCATAAGGGACGCCGGCGGCCTGATCGGCTGGGCCGCCGCCACCCCGCTCTCGTACACCATGGGGGACGTGCTCGCGGTGCCCCTGCTGGTGCTGCTGACGGTGTTCGGGCTGCTCGTGGTGACGGCCACGCCGGTCAACGCCATCCCGCAGCGGCTGCGGCTGCTCGGCGTGAAGCTCGGCATCGTCCACGAACCCGAGACGGACGAGTGGGGGCCGGACGACCGGCGCTACGACGAGCAGTGGCGTGAGGCGCTGCCCCAGGACGAGCGCCGACGCGGTCCCGGGCCCGAGGGGTACGCGCCCGAGGACGCCGAGCAGGAGGCGCTCACCCGGCGCCGCCGTCCCCGGCGCTCCGCGCAGCAGCACGACCCGAACCGGCCGATGGACGCCGTGGACGTGGCCGCGGCGGCCGCCGCCGCGCTGGACGGCGCCGTCATGCACGGCATGCCGCCGTCGCCGCTGGTCGCCGATCTCACCCAGGGCGTGAGCGCGGGCGACCGGGAGGAGACGACGCCGACGCCGGTGCCCGCCGCCCGGCCCCGCCAGGACAAGGCCCGGCCGGCGCAGCAGAAGCTCTCCTCGGGGCCGGTGCCCGACCTGACCAAGGAGTCGCCCGAGGCGCCGCGTGACCTGCCCGCCCGCGCCGAGCAGCTCCAGCTCTCCGGGGACATCACCTACGCGCTGCCGTCCCTCGACCTCCTCACCCGCGGTGGTCCCGGCAAGTCCCGCAGCGCCGCGAACGACGCCGTCGTCGCCTCGCTGACCACCGTCTTCACCGAGTTCAAGGTCGACGCGGCGGTCACCGGGTTCACCCGCGGGCCGACGGTCACCCGGTACGAGGTCGAGCTGGGCCCGGCCGTGAAGGTCGAGCGGATCACCGCCCTCACCAAGAACATCGCCTACGCGGTGGCCAGCCCCGACGTGCGGATCATCTCGCCGATCCCCGGCAAGTCGGCCGTCGGCATCGAGATCCCCAACACCGACCGCGAGATGGTCAACCTCGGGGACGTGCTGCGGCTCGCGGCGGCCGCGGAGGACGACCACCCGATGCTGGTCGCGCTCGGCAAGGACGTCGAGGGCGGCTACGTGATGGCCAACATGGCGAAGATGCCGCACGTCCTGGTCGCCGGAGCCACCGGTTCCGGAAAGTCGTCCTGCATCAACTGCCTCATCACCTCGGTCATGGTCCGCGCCACCCCCGAGGACGTCCGGATGGTCCTCGTCGACCCCAAGCGCGTCGAGCTGACCGCCTACGAGGGCATCCCGCACCTGATCACGCCGATCATCACCAACCCCAAGCGGGCCGCCGAGGCGCTCCAGTGGGTGGTGCGCGAGATGGACCTGCGCTACGACGACCTCGCCGCGTTCGGCTACCGCCACATCGACGACTTCAACCAGGCCATCCGCGACGGCAAGCTGAAGACCCCCGAGGGCAGCGAGCGGGAGCTGAAGACCTACCCGTACCTGCTGGTGATCGTCGACGAGCTGGCCGACCTGATGATGGTCGCGCCGCGTGACGTCGAGGACTCCATCGTGCGCATCACGCAGCTCGCGCGCGCGGCCGGCATCCACCTGGTGCTCGCCACCCAGCGCCCCTCGGTGGACGTCGTCACCGGCCTGATCAAGGCGAACGTGCCCTCCCGGCTCGCCTTCGCCACCTCCTCGCTCGCCGACAGCCGGGTCATCCTCGACCAGCCGGGCGCCGAGAAGCTCATCGGCAAGGGCGACGGCCTCTTCCTGCCGATGGGCGCCAACAAGCCCACCCGCATGCAGGGCGCCTTCGTGACCGAGGAGGAGGTCGCGGCCGTCGTCCAGCACTGCAAGGACCAGATGGCGCCCGTCTTCCGGGACGACGTCACCGTCGGCACCAAGCAGAAGAAGGAGATCGACGAGGAGATCGGGGACGACCTCGACCTGCTCTGCCAGGCGGCCGAGCTGGTCGTCTCCACCCAGTTCGGTTCGACCTCCATGCTCCAGCGCAAGCTGCGGGTCGGCTTCGCGAAGGCCGGGCGGCTCATGGACCTGATGGAATCGCGGGCGATCGTCGGACCGAGCGAGGGCTCGAAGGCCCGTGACGTGCTCATCAAACCGGATGAACTGGACGGCGTACTGGCCGTCATCCGCGGCGAGGCGTGAGAACGCGTCGGCCGGGGCACCCGAAGGTGGATCGTGACGCATCCGTGAGGGTTCGTTGAGCAACCGTTTCCCTACGGCGTACGTCAAGTTGAGGTAAGCGTCAAAAGATGTCCCGCCATCGGCATGTCCGGCCATGCCGATGGGCTACAAAGTCCCACCGCCCGGTTGCCCCTCCCTTTCGCACCCCCCCTAGACTGAACCTCCAGCACAGGTGGCTAAAACGCTCGAAAGGCGCCCCCGTGTCCATCGGCAACTCCCCTGAAGACGAGCGTCCGTTCGAAGACGACCACGAGGAAAACCGCCCCTCGATCGGCCACGCCCTGCGCCAGGCGCGTATCACGGCCGGGCTGACCGTCGACGACGTCAGTAATGCCACCAGGGTCCGGATCGCGATCGTGCACGCCATCGAGGCGGACGACTTCACCGCGTGCGGTGGTGACGTCTACGCCCGGGGCCACATCAGGACCCTGGCCAAGGCCGTCCACCTCGATCCGGAACCGCTGCTCGAACAGTTCAGCGCGGCCCGCGGCGGCAGGCCCGTGCCCACCCCGGCGGCCCCCCTGTTCGAGGCGGAGCGCATCCGCCCCGAGCGGCGCGGTCCGAACTGGACCGCCGCCATGGTCGCCGCGATCGTGGCCGTGGTCGGCTTCGTCGGCTTCACCGCGTTCAAGAGCGGCGACGACGGCCACTCCAGCACCCAGGTGGCCGACACCCCGTCGCCCGAGCCCAGCAAGTCCGCCTCGCGCGACCCGCAGGGCGGCAAGCCCGACACCCCCAAGAACGACCCCTCCGACAGCGCCATCGCCGCCGCGCCCCAGGACAAGGTGACCGTCCAGGTCAGCGCGCCCGACGGACGCAGCTGGATCTCGGCCAAGGACCACAACGGCCGGCTGCTCTTCGACGGCCTCCTCAAGCAGGGCGAGTCCAAGACCTTCCAGGACAGCGACAAGATCAACCTGGTCCTCGGCGACGCGGGCGTCATCCAGCTCCACGTCAACGGCAAGAAGATCGAGGACGACTTCCGGCCGGGTGCCGTGGAGCGCCTCACCTACACCAAGGGCGACCCCCAGGTCGGCTGAGCGCACGGGCCGCGCGCCCGGCGAGAACGAGCGGGGCCTGTCCGGCGGCGGACGGGCCCCGCCCCCGTCGACGAGGGGTGTCGGTGGGACGAAGTAGTCTTGAGCCCATGCCTGAACGCCGTACCGTCGCACTCGTCACCCTTGGCTGCGCCCGTAACGAGGTGGACTCGGAGGAGCTCGCAGGCCGTTTGGAGGCGGACGGCTGGGAACTCGTCCTGGACGCCGAGGAAGCGGACGTCGCCGTCGTCAACACCTGCGGCTTCGTCGACGCCGCCAAGAAGGACTCGGTCGACGCCCTCCTGGAGGCCAACGACCTCAAGAACCACGGCAGAACGCAGGCCGTGGTGGCGGTGGGCTGCATGGCCGAGCGGTACGGCAAGGAACTGGCCGAGGCGCTGCCCGAGGCCGACGGCGTCCTCGGCTTCGACGACTACGCCGACATCTCCGACCGCCTCCAGACCATCCTCAACGGCGGCATCCACGCCTCCCACACCCCGCGCGACCGCCGCAAGCTGCTGCCGATCTCCCCGGCCGAGCGGCAGGAGTCCGCCGCCGACGTGGCCCTTCCCGGCCACGCGCCCGCCGACCTCCCCGAGGGCCTCGCGCCCGCCTCCGGGCCCCGCGCGCCGCTGCGCCGCCGCCTCGACGGCAACCCGGTCGCCTCGGTCAAGCTCGCCTCCGGCTGCGACCGCCGCTGCACCTTCTGCGCCATCCCCTCCTTCCGCGGCTCCTTCATCTCGCGCCGCCCCAGCGACGTCCTGAACGAGACGCGCTGGCTCGCCGAGCAGGGCGTCAAGGAGGTCATGCTCGTCTCCGAGAACAACACCTCCTACGGCAAGGATCTCGGCGACATCCGCCTCCTGGAGTCGCTGCTGCCGGAGCTGGCCGAGGTCGACGGCATCGAGCGGGTGCGGGTCAGCTACCTCCAGCCGGCCGAGATGCGCCCCGGGCTCATCGACGTCCTGACCTCCACGCCGAAGATCGCGCCGTACTTCGACCTCTCCTTCCAGCACTCCGCGCCCGGCGTGCTGCGCGCCATGCGCCGCTTCGGCGACACCGACCGCTTCCTCGAACTGCTGGACACCATCCGCTCCAAGGCGCCCCAGGCCGGGGCCCGCTCCAACTTCATCGTCGGCTTCCCCGGCGAGAGCGAGTCCGACCTCGCCGAGCTGGAGCGCTTCCTGAACGGCGCCCGGCTGGACGCCATCGGCGTCTTCGGCTACTCCGACGAGGACGGCACCGAGGCGGCCGGTTACGACGACAAGCTCCCCGAGGACGTCGTCGCCGAGCGGCTCGCCCGGGTCTCCCGGCTCGCCGAGGAACTCGTCTCGCAGCGGGCCGAGGAGCGCGTCGGCGAGACCGTCCAGGTCCTGGTCGAGGCGGTCGGCGGCGAGGACGGCGCCCACGGCCGCGGCGCCCACCAGGCGCCCGAGACCGACGGGCAGGTGCTGCTCACGAGCGGCGAGGGTCTGGTCGTCGGCCGTATGGTCGAGGCGAAGGTTGTCGGTACCGAGGGTGTCGACCTGGTGGCCGAGCCGCTCCAGGGCTCGTGCGCGGGCGGCGAGGAGGAGGCCAGATGACCGGAGTGCCGGCTTCGGCGGCGAACGGCTCCTCCGGCGCGCAGGGCGCCACCTCGGACGTTCCCCCGGCCACCCCGGACGTCCCCGCCGCCGTCCCCGGTGTCCCTCCGGTCGCCCCGGGGCCCGCTCCCGGGCCCGACGGCGGTCACGGCGGCGGGAAGCCGCCCCGGGGCGCGAAGATCGCGGCGGCGGCCGTCAACCAGGCCAGCGTCTGGAACATCGCCAACCTCCTGACCATGCTCCGGCTGGTCCTGGTCCCCGGCTTCGTCGCCCTGATGCTCGCCGACGGCGGCTACGACCCGGCGTGGCGGGCCTTCGCCTGGGCGGCCTTCGCGGTCGCCATGATCACCGACCTGTTCGACGGCCATCTGGCCCGCGCCTACGACCTCGTCACCGACTTCGGGAAGATCGCCGACCCCATCGCCGACAAGGCGATCATGGGAGCGGCGCTGATCTGCCTCTCGGTGCTGGGCGACCTGCCCTGGTGGGTGACGATCGTCATCCTCGGCCGGGAACTCGGGATCACCCTGATGCGTTTCCTGGTCATCCGGTACGGGGTGATCCCGGCGAGCCGGGGCGGCAAGCTCAAGACGCTCACCCAGGGCGTCGCCGTCGGCATGTACGTGCTGGCGCTGACGGGGTGGCTGGCCACCCTGAGGTTCTGGGTGATGGCCGCGGCCGTCGTGCTCACCGTGGTGACCGGGCTCGACTACGTAAGACAGGCCATTGTGCTGCGCAGGCAGGGAATCGCCGAACGCAAAGCGGCGGCGGAGGAGACGGAAGCGTGAGTTCCGCAGCCGCCGACGTGGTGCGACTACTGACAGTGAGGGGCTGGACCCTCGCGGTCGCCGAGTCGCTGACCGGCGGTCTCGTGGCGGCGGATCTGACCTCGGTGCCCGGGGCCTCCCGGGCCTTCCGCGGCTCGGTCACGGCGTACGCCACCGACCTCAAGCGGGCGGTGCTGGGCGTCGACGCCACCCTGCTGGAGCAGCGCGGCGCGGTGGACGCGCAGGTCGCGGCCCAGATGGCGGCCGGTGTGCGGACCGCGCTCGGCGCCGACTGGGGCATCGCGACCACCGGAGTGGCGGGCCCCGACGCCCAGGACGGGCAGCCCGTGGGGACGGTGTTCGTCGCGGTGGCGGGCCCGCACGGAGCGGATTCCGGTTCCGCCGCTGGCGGAAAAGTGGCTGCCCTGCGGTTGAACGGCGACCGTACGGAAATTCGTAAGGAGAGTGTACGCAGCGTGCTCGCCCTGCTCCTGGGCGAGCTGCTGGGCGAACAGACCGGGAATGAGCGGGCACAGGATACGGAACAGAACGGGGGGTTTTGATGTTTGCAGCCCTGAGTGAACACGACATCGCTCCCCGCACGGCCGCGGCGCAAGGCGGTACGGTGGGGCGTGAAGGATGCGGCTACGCGGTCCGAGGAGGGAGCCACCGATGATTCTGCTCCGTCGCCTGCTGGGTGACGTGCTGCGTCGGCAGCGCCAGCGCCAGGGCCGTACTCTGCGCGAAGTCTCCTCGTCCGCCCGAGTCTCACTCGGCTATCTCTCCGAGGTGGAGCGGGGGCAGAAGGAGGCATCCTCCGAGCTGCTTTCCGCCATCTGCGACGCGCTGGACGTACGGATGTCCGAGCTCATGCGGGAAGTGAGCGACGAACTCGCTCTCGCCGAGCTGGCCCAGTCTGCCGCGGCCACCGAGCCCGTACCCGCGCCGGTTCGTCCGATGCTGGGTTCCGTCTCGGTGACCGGTGTGCCGCCGGAACGGGTGACCATCAAGGCGCCCGCCGAGGCGGTGGACGTCGTCGCCGCCTGATCCCGGCGCGGCACCACGTCCGAGCTGATCGTGCGCGCGGGAGACCGCGCCCGAACCGACGGCAGAGAGCCCCGCCCGTCGCCTCCCCACTTTCCGGAGAGGCGACGGGCGGGGCTTTCGTGCATCGTGGAGGAGCGGAACTCGGGGCCGGACCCAGCGATCGGAGCACAACGGATGTACGTCGTGAAAAGCCCCCTGTCCGACGCCGACCTCAAGACCGTCGCCGAGGCCCTCCAGGGCGCCCTCGTCGACCTGGTGGACCTGTCCCTGGTCGCCAAGCAGGTGCACTGGAACGTGGTCGGACCGCGCTTCCGCTCCGTCCACCTCCAGCTCGACGAGGTCGTCGACACCGCGCGGGCCCACTCCGACACCGTCGCCGAACGCGCCTCCGCGCTCGGCGTACCGCCGGACGGCCGCGCCTCCACCGTGGCCACGGGCAGCGGCATCGGGGTCATCCCGGACGGGTGGATCCAGGACTCGGACGCGGTCGCCACCCTCGTGGAGGCCCTGGGCGCGGTGATCGTGCGGATGCGCGAGCGGGTCGCCGACACCGCCGAGGCCGACCCGGTGAGCCAGGACATCTTCATCCAGATCACGGCCGACCTGGAGAAGCACCACTGGATGTTCCAGGCCGAGAACGGCTGAGCCGGACGGCGGCGGTAGCGGACGGCGGACGGGTGCCACCGTGTGCCGTCCACGCGCCCTTTCCCAGGACGAGAACGGCGTTCTAGCGTCGGGCTGGAGGTGATGTGCGCATGGCGCGGCCGATAGTGCGCCGGGGGGTGCTGATCGGGCTGGGCTTGCTGTGGTGGTGGGCCGTGCTGCGGCTCGCGCTCGCGCCGGGCGCCACCGGAGTGCTGGAGGGGACCGTCGCCGCCGGAGGGTGGGGCCTGAGCCTGCTGCCGGTGCACTGCGTCGCGAAGGCGCGGGCGGCCGGGGCCGTCGCCACCGGGCGGTGGCGGAGCGCCTGGCGGACGGGACGGCTCACCATGGCATCGCCACCCCGCCGTTCGGACGCAGGATCTGGCCCGTCGTGAACGACGACGCGTCGGACGCCAGGTGCAGCACGGCGTGGGCGACGTCGTCCGGCTCGCCGACCCGGCCCAGGGGCGCCATCCGCGCCATCGCCGTCTCCGTGCGCTCCCGCGCCCCGGCCTCGTGCCGCTCGGTCATCGGGGTGCGGATCCAGCCCGGTGCGACCGCGTTGACCCGGATGCCGTGCCGTCCGACCTCCTGGGCCAGGGTCTTCGTCAGCTGCACGACGGCCGCCTTGGCGACGCCGTAGCAGAGCAGCCCGGGGCGGCCGGTGTCCACGGCGCCGGAGGCCATGGTGACGATGCTGCCGCCGGTGCCGTGCTCCAGCATCAGCCGGGCCGCCTCCTGGCAGGCGTACAGGACCCCCTTGAAGTTGACGTCGAAAACCCGGTCCAGATCCTTGTCACGGGTCTCCAGGACCGGGCTGGTGTGCATGATCCCGGCGATCGCCGCCATCACGTCCAGCCGCGCGCAGGAGCCGACGGCCTGGCGCAGCGCCTGCCGGTCGGTGACGTCCAGGTGGTGGGTGCGGGCCGTGCCGCCCGCGTCCTCGATCAGGGCCGCGGTGCCGCGCAGCTCCCGCGCGTCGCGGTCGGCGCAGTGCACCGTGGCGCCCGCCCGCGCCAGCAGCACCGCCGAGGCCCGTCCGATGCCGGTGGCGGCCCCGGTGACGAAGGCGGTGCGTCCGGAGAGGTCGTACGCCGTGAGGGCCATGGCCACGACGGTACGGACCGATCTGACGGGTCGTCAATTGGTGTGGCGCGGTGGGCTTCAGGCGAAGGGCGGGGCCGGTCCCGTCTGGCAGGCGGGGCACCAGTAGGTGGGGCGCTCCCGGGAACCGTCGCCCTGGTCGGCCACCCGCACGCGGGTGCCGCAGCGCAGACAGGGGCGCGGGGCGCGGCCGTACACGAACAGGTTCGGGCCCCGGCGGCCCGTGGTGTTGCGGACCGCGCGGTCGCGGTTGGCGGCCAGCAGGTGCTGGGCGAGCGCCGGGAGTTTCGCGGCGCGGTCCGCGGGCAGCGCGCCGATCGGCAGCCATGGGGTGGCGCCGAGCAGGAAGCACAGCTCGCTCTTGTAGACGTTGCCGACGCCGGCCAGATTGCGCTGGTCGAGGAGTGCCTCGCAGAGCGGGCGTGCGGGGTCGGCGAGGAGGTTGGCGAGCGCCTGGTCCGCGTTCCAGCCGGGGCCGAGGAGGTCGGGGCCGAGGTGGCCGACGGCGCGGTCCTCGTCGGCGGTGCGCAGCAGCTCCACGACGGGCAGGCGGTAGCCGACCGCCGTGCGCCCGCTGGTGCCGAGGATGACGCGGATCTGGTGGGCGGGGCCGCCGGTCCAGCGGCTGCCGTCCTCGAAGACCTGCCAGGCGCCGTCCATCCTCAGGTGCGAGTGGAGGGTGAGACCGCCCTCGATCCGGGTCAGCAGGTGCTTGCCGCGGGGGGTGACGTCCAGGACGGCGCGGCCGGTGAGGTCGGCGGTCGCGTGCGCGGGCACCCGCAGATCGCTGCGGGTCAGCACCCGGCCCGCGAGGGCGCTGTGCAGGCGCTTCGCGGTCCGCCAGACCGTGTCACCTTCGGGCATGGGTCAAGGGTGGCACGGGTGGGGGTGGCGCGGGTGAGGGTGGCACGCGTGAGGGTGGCATGGGTGGGGGCGCGGTCGGGAGGTGGGGTGGGGTGCGGCTGAGGTTGCGTCGGGGGTGAGGCGTGGTCGGGCGGCCGAGACAGAAGCGGGGCACGGTTGACGGCTAACCGGCGCTCTGTATGGAGCGCGGAGACGGGGCGCGGTCATGGGGCAGGGTCGGGGTGAGGCTTTGCGGGGGAGACGGGGCGCGGTTACGAGGTGCGGTGCGGGGTCGTGGCGGGGTGCGGGGCGCGGTCGCGAAGTGGGGTGCGGGTTTGCGCCGGGGGGGGCGGTCAGGCGCGGAGGCGCAGGCCGCGTGGGGTCGCGATGAAGCCCTTGCCCTCCAGGAGGGCGCCGATGGGGGAGGTCAGGGCGGAGGCGCCGTTGACCCGCTCCACGGTGACCGTGCCGAGGGAGCCCGCGCGGGCCGCCGTCGCCAGGGCCTCGGCCGCGGACCGCAGTCGGGGGTCGTCGGTGGCCGTGCCGCCCGGGTCGGTGGGCCAGGCCAGCAGGGTCTTGCCGCCGCGCTCCATGTAGAGCGCCAGTTCGCCGTCGACCAGGACGACGAGGGAGCCTGCCTTGCGGCCCGCCTTGTGGCTCGCGCCGTCCGGTGGCTCGGGCCAGGGCAGCGCGGCGCCGTACGCGTTCGCCGGGTCGGCGGCCGCCAGGACGAGCGCCCTGGACTCGGGGGCGGGGCGGGGGCGCGCGCCGGAGTAGGGGGTGCCCCTGACCGGGGACGCAAGGGGTGGGAAGGCGAAGGTGTCGTCGTCCGGAGGGGAGGCGGGGGTCGGGGACGCCGAGGTCCGGGGGGCGTCCGAGGGTGAGTCGGGGGACAGCGGCGGGAAGACGAAGGCGTCCTCGGGGGCGGGGGCGGCGCCGGGGGACTCGGGCGGGAAGGCGAAGCCGGTGGCGTCGGGGTCGGTGGTGTCGGGCTGTGGCGGGGTGAAGGCGTCCACCACCGGAGGCGGGGGTGCCGTCTCGCCCCGGTCGCGGGCGTTCGACACCGCGCGCAGCCGGTCCACCGCGCCGTCCATCGCGAACTGGGCCGCCCCGAGCCCCTCCACCACGTAACCGCGCCTGGCCTGGCCGCTGTCCTCGAACGCCGACAGGACCCGGTACGTCGCCGCGAAGCCCCCCTCGACGCCCTCGGCGGCGACCGCGCCCCGGGTGACCACGCCGTGCCGGTCCAGCAGGGTGCGGGCCAC
This sequence comes from Streptomyces sp. SolWspMP-5a-2, assembly GCF_900091845.1. GTDB lineage: Bacteria > Actinomycetota > Actinomycetes > Streptomycetales > Streptomycetaceae > Streptomyces > Streptomyces doudnae. The sequence continues at coordinate 149,252 of NZ_FMCI01000250.1, read as the reverse complement.
GGCGTGCGCGCGGACGGTCGGGTCGCCCTCCCGGGCCGGGAGCAGGGACCAGCGGCCCGCGACGGTCGGGGCGGCCGCCCCGGGACGCCGGGCGGGCCGCCGCGGTGAGCGAGCCGTACCGGCCGCGCGGGACGTTGCGCTTCGCGCGGTGGGCGGTGGAGCCCGCGGTGCGCCCCGAGCCGAGCAGGGCGCGCATCGGGGCCAGCGTGTCGTTGGTCAGCCGTCCCGACCAGGCCAGGTCCCAGACGGCGTCGGCGAGCTGCGGGTCGGTGGCGGCCGGGTGGGTGGTGGCGCGGACCTGGTCGGCGATCTGGCGGAAGAACAGGCCGTAGCCCCCGGCGAGGGCGTCCAGGACGGACTGGTGCAGGGCCGTCAGCTCCAGCGGGTGCGGCGCGGGCAGCAGCACCGGCGCCGCGTCGGCCAGGTAGAGGGAGATCCAGCCGTCCTTGCCCGGCAGCGAGCCCGCGCCCGCCCACACCACCTCACCGGCGGCCGTCAGCTCGTCGAGCATGGCCTGGCTGTAGCCCGCCACCCGGGACGGCAGAACCAGCTTCTCCAGGGCCGACGCGGGCACGGACGCGCCCTGGAGCTGTTCGAGCGCGCGCACCAGGCCGTCGACGCCGCGCAGGGTGTGCCCGGTGCCGATGTGCTGCCACTGGGGCAGGAACTGGGCGAGCGCGGGCGGCGGCACCGGCTCCAGCTCGTGCCGCAGCGCGGCCAGGGACCGGCGGCGCAGTCTGCGCAGCACCGTCGCGTCGCACCACTCCTGGCCGATGCCCGACGGGTGGAACTCGCCCTGCACGACCCGGCCCGCCGCGGCGAGCCGTTGCAGGCCGCCCTCGGTGACCGCGGTGCCCAGGCCGAACCTGGCCGCCGCGGTAGCCGACGTGAACGGGCCGTGGGTGCGCGCGTACCGGGCGAGGAGATCCCCCAGCGGGTCCTTGACCGGCTCGGTGAACGCCTCCGGCACCCCGACGGGGAGCGCCGTGCCGAGGGCGTCCCGCAGCCGTCCCGCGTCCTCGATCGCCGCCCAGTGGTCGGTGCCGCCGATCCGCACCCGGATGGCGCGGCGGGCCGACGCCAGCTCCTGGGCCCACTGGGGTTCGGCGCCCCGCGCGGCCAGTTCGGCGCCGGTGAGCGGGCCGAGCAGCCGCAGCAGGTCCGCGACGCCCTCGGCGTCCTTGACGCGCCGGTCCTCGGTGAGCCACTGCAGCTCCCGCTCCAGCTCGGCCAGCACCTCGGCGTCCAGCAGCTCGCGCAGCTCCGCCTGGCCGAGCAGCTCGGCGAGCAGGTGGGAGTCGAGGGACAGGGCGGCGGCGCGGCGCTCGGCGAGCGGTGAGTCGCCCTCGTAGAGGAACTGGGCGACGTAGCCGAACAGCAGGGAGCGGGCGAACGGGGACGGCTCCTGCGTCGTCACCTCGACCAGGCGGACCCGGCGCGACTCCAGGTCGCCCATCAGCTCGACGAGCCCGGGGACGTCGAAGACGTCCTGGAGGCACTCGCGGACCGCCTCCAGGACGATCGGGAAAGATCCGAACTCGCTCGCCACCTGGAGGAGCTGCGAGGCCCGCTGGCGCTGCTGCCACAGCGGGGTGCGCTTGCCGGGGCTGCGACGCGGCAGCAGCAGCGCGCGGGCCGCGCACTCGCGGAACCGGGACGCGAACAGCGCCGAGCCGCCGACCTGGTCGGTGACGACCTGGTCGACCTCGCCCTTGTCGAAGACGACGTCCTGCGCGCCGACCGGGGCGTCGCCCTCCGCACCGCCCGCCGCGCCCGCGGGCCCGGTCGGTTCCCGGTCGAGCAGCTCCAGGCTCATCAGGTCGGCGTCCGGCAGGCGCAGCACGATGCCGTCGTCCGCGTGCATCACCTGGGCGTCCATGCCGTACCGCTCGGCGAGGCGGGCGCCGAGTGCGAGCGCCCACGGGGCGTGCACCTGCGCGCCGAACGGGGAGTGCACGACGACCCGCCAGTCACCCAGCTCGTCCCGGAACCGCTCCACGACGATCGTCCGGTCGTCCGGCACATGACCGCACGCCTCGCGCTGCTCGGTCAGGTACGACAGGACGTTCCCGGCGGCCCAGGCGTCGAGCCCGGCCGCCAGCAGCCGCAGCCTGGCGTCCTCCTCGGGCAGCGAACCCACCTCACGCAGGAACGCGCCCACCGCGCGGCCCAGTTCCAGCGGGCGGCCGAGCTGGTCGCCCTTCCAGAACGGCAGCCGACCCGGCACGCCGGGCGCGGGGGAGACCAGGACGCGGTCGCGGGTGATGTCCTCGATGCGCCAGGAGCTGGTGCCCAGGGTGAAGACGTCACCGACGCGCGACTCGTAGACCATCTCCTCGTCCAGCTCGCCGACCCGGCCGCCGCCCTTCTTCGGGTCGGCACCGGCGAGGAAGACGCCGAAGAGGCCGCGGTCCGGAATGGTGCCCCCGGAGGTGACGGCGAGACGCTGCGCCCCCGGGCGGCCGGTGACGGTGCCGGTGACCCGGTCCCACACCACGCGCGGGCGCAGCTCGGCGAAGGCGTCCGACGGGTAGCGGCCCGCCAGCATGTCCAGGACCGCCGTGAAGGCCGACTCCGGCAGGGACGCGAAGGGGGCCGCGCGCCGGACGGTCGCCAGCAGGTCGTCGACCTGCCAGGTGTCCAGGGCCGTCATCGCGACCACCTGCTGGGCCAGCACGTCCAGCGGGTTGGCGGGCACCCGCAGGGACTCGATGGAGCCGGTGCGCATCCGCTCGGTGACCACCGCGGCCTGCACCAGGTCGCCCCGGTACTTCGGGAAGACGACGCCCGTGGAGACCGCGCCGACCTGGTGGCCCGCGCGGCCGACCCGCTGGAGGCCCGAGGCCACCGACGGCGGCGACTCGACCTGGACCACCAGATCCACGGCGCCCATGTCGATGCCCAGCTCCAGGCTCGACGTGGCGACCACGGCGGGCAGCCGGCCCGCCTTGAGGTCCTCCTCGACCAGCGAGCGCTGCTCCTTGGAGACCGAGCCGTGGTGGGCCCGCGCGATGACCTGCGGCGCGCCCTGGGCCGCGCCCGAGCCGCCCATCAGCTCGGCGGGATCGTGCTGCTCGTCCAGGGGCTCCCCGGTGGCCCGCTCGTAGGCGATCTCGTTGAGCCGGTTGCAGAGGCGTTCGGCGAGGCGGCGGGAGTTCGCGAAGACGATCGTGGAGCGGTGCGACTGGACCAGGTCGGTGATGCGCTCCTCGACGTGCGGCCAGATCGAGGGGCGTTCCGCGGCGCCCGAGTCGTCGGTGCTGTCGGCGGCGGGGGAGCCGCCCAGCTCGCCCAGATCCTCCACCGGGACGACGACGGAGAGGTCGAACTCCTTGCCCGACGCGGGCTGCACGATCTCCACCCGGCCGCGCGGCGCGAGGTAGCGGGCCACCTCGTCCACCGGGCGGACCGTCGCCGAGAGGCCGATGCGGCGGGCGGGCCGGGGCAGCAGCTCGTCCAGCCGCTCCAGGGAGAGCGCCAGATGGGCGCCGCGCTTGGTGCCCGCCACCGCGTGCACCTCGTCCAGGATGACCGTGTCGATGCCCGTCAGCGCCTCCCTGGTGGCGGACGTCAGCATCAGGAACAGCGACTCGGGTGTGGTGATCAGGATGTCCGGCGGGCGGGTGGCCAGGGCGCGGCGCTCGGCGGCCGGGGTGTCGCCCGAGCGGATGCCGACCTTCACCTCGGGCTCGGGCAGGCCCAGCCGCACGGACTCCTGGCGGATGCCGGTGAGGGGGCTGCGCAGGTTGCGCTCGACGTCCACCGCGAGGGCCTTCAGCGGGGAGACGTACAGGACCCGGCAGCGCTTCCGGGGATCGGCGGGCGGGGGCGTGGAGGCGAGCTGGTCCAGGGCGGCGAGGAAGGCGGCGAGGGTCTTGCCCGATCCCGTGGGGGCCACGACCAGCACGTCCGAGCCCTGCTGGATGGCCTGCCACGCGCCGGACTGGGCCGCGGTCGGCGCGGAGAAGGCGCCCGTGAACCAGCCGCGGGTGGCGGGTGAGAATCCGGCTAGGGACCGGTGCGCGGCGCTGACCATGCGTCCATCCTGCACCCGACCACTGACAACCGCTCCGACCTGCGGATTCGTCGGCGGGTTCGGAGCGGTGACCGGTGCCGGGCGGCGGGGGCGGACAATGGGCGCATGGCTGGATCTGGTGAGGTGGCGCGGCACTGGCGGTACGCCGACCTGCCCGGCGTCGACCTGCTGCGCGCCCGGTACGTGCGCAAGACGTTCGTGCGGCACACCCACGAGAACTTCGTCATCGCCGCCATCGCCGACGGCGTCGAGGTCTTCCACCACGGCGGCGCCGACCAGCACGCGGGCGCGGGCGCCCTCGCCCTGGTCAACCCCGACACCCCGCACACCGGACGGGCCGGGGTGCCGGACGGCTGGCGGTACGGCGCGCTCTACCCGTCGCCCGAGGTGGTCGCCGCGATAGCGGCCGAGACGACGTCGATCCGCGGCACGCCCGCCTTCGTCGCGCCGGTGGTCGACGACCCGTACGCGGTGGCCCTCGTGCACCGGGTGCTGCGGGCCACCGACGAGGGCGACGCGCTGGCCGCCGACACCCTGCTGCGGGTGGCGGTGACCCGGCTGCTGCGGGTGAACGGCGGGACGCTGCCGCGCCGGGAGGTGCGGACCGCGGGCGCGGTGACCGCGGCGCGGGCCCGCGCGCTGCTGGAGGAGCGGATGGCCGCGCCGCCCACCCTCGAGGCCCTCGCCGGTGAGCTGGGCACCAGCCCGTTCGCGCTGCTGCGGGCCTTCAGGGACGCCTACGGGATGCCGCCGCACACCTGGCTCACCGACGCGCGCGTGAAGCGCGCCCGGCGGCTCCTGGACCGGGGCCTGCCGCCCGCCGAGGCCGCCACCGCCGTCGGCTTCGTCGACCAGCCGCACCTGAACCGGCACTTCAGCCGCATCGTGGGGGTGCCTCCCGGCGCCTACCGGCGAGAGCGCAAGAACGTACAAGACACGACCTGACCGCGCCTCCTACCGTCCGGGGTGTGGAAGAACAGACAGTGGTCATGGACCCGGCGGAACGGAAGACGGACAGCGCCGTCGTCCGTGACGCCCTGGGTGTAGGGGTGGCGGTGGGGCTCTCCGGCTTCGCCTTCGGAGTGACGTCGGCCGGTGCCGGGCTCACGGTGGCGCAGACCTGCGCCCTGAGCCTGCTGGTGTTCACCGGGGCGTCCCAGTTCGCCCTGGTGGGCGCGCTGGCCGCCGGGGGCAATCCGCTCACGGCGGCCGCGGGGGCGTTCTTCCTCGGGGTGCGCAACGCCTTCTACGGACTGCGGCTGTCCCAACTGCTCGCCCTCCCGCGCGCGGTGCGGCCGTTCGCCGCCCAGTGGGTGATCGACGAGACGACCGCCGTCGCGCTGGCGCAGCCCACCCGGCGCGCGATACGGATCGGCTTCACGGTCACGGGCGCCACCCTCTACGTGCTGTGGAACCTGACGACCTTCCTGGGCGCGCTCGGCGCCGAGGCCATCGGGGACACCCGCACCTGGGGTCTGGACGCGGCCGGACCCGCCGTCTTCCTCGCGCTCCTCGCGCCGATGCTGCGGACCACCACCGAACGCGCCGTCGCCGGGCTCGCCGTCGTCCTCGGCCTGGGGCTGCTGCCCGTGCTGCCCGCCGGGGTGCCCGTCCTGGTGGCCTCGCTGGCCGCGCCCGCCGTCCTGTGGGCGCGCGGCCGGAACGCCGGGACGCCGTCCGACACGGCCACCGGGGGAGGGCCGCGATGAACGTCTGGATCGCCATCGGGGCCACCACGGTCGGCTGCTACCTCGTCAAGCTCCTCGGCCTGCTGGTGCCCGCGGGGGCGCTGGAACGGCCGCTGGTGAAGCGGCTCGCCGAGCTGCTGCCGGTCGCCCTGCTGGCCGCCCTCACCGCGCAGCAGGCCTTCGCCGACGGCCACGCGCTCGTGCTCGACGCGCGGGCCGCGGGGCTGGGGGCCGCCGCGGTGGCGCTGGTGCTGCGGGCGCCCTTCCTGGTCGTCGTGGGCGTCGCCGTCGTCGTGGCGGCGGGGGCGCGGGCCCTCACCGGGTGACCGCCGGGCCGGGCCGTCCTCAGCCGATGGCCCGGCCGTGTGCCCTGAGCGTGCCCAGCGCCTCGATCGTCACCAGGGGGCGTGCCTCCAGGGCCGTCCCCGGCGCCCACCGGCGCCAGCGGATCGGCCAGCCGCCGTCCTCCTCCTGGGCGTCCGCGAGGAAGTCCAGGGAACGGCTCATCTCGTCGTCCGTGAACCACGCGCGCGCGAGCGAGCCGGGCGTCCGCGCGAAGTCGTGCGGGTAGTGGTGCTCGCCCGGGGCGTACCCGGGGGATACCGGGAAGGCGTCCGGACGGTCCGGGTCGAGGACGGCGAGCCGCCGCTCGCGCACCAGGCGCCCCAGCCGGTCGGCGGCGGCCTCGGCCCGCGGCCGGTCGGGCGCCGAGTCCAGGAAGGCGACGGCGGCCTCGACCTCGTACGGATGCGACGTCGTCAGGGCGTCGATCGCCCGCCAGCAGAATTCGGTGGCCCGGAACAGCCAGGCGTGCCACACCTCGTTGCGGTGCAGCAGACCCACCACGGGACCCGTGGCGAGCAGCTCGCTCGGCGGATCGTCCACGACCGGGATGAACGGCGCCGCCGGATAGCCGCGCTGCGCGGGAAGGACGGCGGGCAGCGCGCCGTCCGCCGCCGAGACCGACGTGAGGTAGCGGCAGACCCGCTCCGCCCGCCGTCCCCCGCAGCGCCCCACGGAGTCCAGCACCCGCAGGGCGTGCGCGGTGTGCAGCGGCTGGCTGACCGGACCCCGCAGATCCGGTTCGAGGGCGTGCCCGTACCCGCCGTCCTCGTTGCGGTAGGCGTCCAGGGCGGTCTCCACCGGGTCGGCGCCGCCGCCGAGGAACCGGTGGGCGAAGCGGCGCTGCTCCAGCACGCGCGCGGTGAGCCACACGAAGTGTTCGGCGCGCAGGAGCGGGGAGCGCGGCCGGGACGTGGTCGGGAGCGGGGAGGCTCCGGTTGCGGACATGCGTCAGACCGTAGGGCGGAAAGCGGCTCCCGCGCGGGGTACCGGCGCGGGGCCCACTCTCAGGAGCGGGATACTGGGGTCATGCGGTTGACGGTCTTCTGGCAGCGGATGGCGGAGCACTTCGGTCCCGGCTACGCCGACACCTTCGCGCGCGATCACGTGATGGCGGAGCTGGGCGGGCGCACCGTCCAGGAGGCGCTGGACTCGGGCTGGGACACCAAGGACGTGTGGCGCGTGGTCTGCGCAGTGATGAACGTTCCGGGCGAGCGGCGCTGAGAGGTCACGAAGTGCGGGAGCCCGTGGCCGATTGTCAGTGGCGTGGGCGAGACTTGCCCCGTGGCACCCACTGACGAGACCGGGCAGCTCGCCCCGCACACAGCACCGTCCGGCCCGACCCCGCCCGAGCGGCCGCCCGCCGACGGCGCCGCCGTCGCGCCGCCCGTGCGCATGCCCCGCTGGCTGCCGCGCGCCCTGGTGCTCGCGCTCTCCCTCTACGCCGTGTTCCAGCTCGGCAGTTGGGCCTTCCACCAGCTCACCGGGCTGCTGATCAACATCCTCATCGCGTTCTTCCTGGCCCTCGCCGTGGAACCCGCGGTGAGCTGGATGGCCTCGCGCGGGGTGCGCCGGGGGCTCGCCACGGCCCTGGTGTTCCTCGCCGTGATGGTGGCCACCGCCGGGTTCGTCACCCTGCTCGGGTCGATGCTCGCGGGTCAGATCATCAAGATCGTCGAGGATTTCCCCGAGTACCTCGACTCCGTCATCAACTGGGTCAACGGCCACTTCCACACCGAGCTGCGGCGGGTCGACGTCCAGGAGGGGCTGCTCCGCTCCGACTGGCTGCGCACCTACGTGCAGAACAGCGCCACCGGCGTCCTGGACGTCTCCGCGCAGGTCCTCGGCGGCCTCTTCCAACTGCTGACGATCGCCCTGTTCTCGTTCTACTTCGCCGCGGACGGACCCCGCCTGCGCCGCGCGATCTGCTCCGTGCTGCCGCCCGCGCGCCAGGCCGAGGTGCTGCGCGCCTGGGAGATCGCCGTCGACAAGACGGGCGGCTACATATACTCGCGCGGCCTGATGGCGCTGATCTCCGGCATCGCGCACTACATCCTGCTGGAGGCCCTGGGCGTGCCCTACGCGCCCGTGCTGGCCGTGTGGGTGGGGCTGGTCTCGCAGTTCATCCCGACCATCGGGACCTATCTCGCGGGCGCGCTGCCGATGCTGATCGCCTTCACCGTCGACCCCTGGTACGCGCTGTGGGTGCTGGCGTTCGTGGTCGTCTATCAACAGTTCGAGAACTACATGCTGCAACCGAAGCTGACCTCGCGGACCGTCGACATCCACCCCGCGGTCGCCTTCGGCTCGGTCATCGTCGGCACCGCGCTCCTCGGCGCGGTCGGCGCGCTGATCGCCATCCCGGCGGTCGCCACGCTCCAGGCGTTCCTGGGCGCGTACGTGAAGCGGTACGCGGTCACCGACGATCCCCGCGTCCAGGGCCACCGGCGGGCCCGGCCGGTGGCCACCACGCGCGCGTGGTGGTCCGGGGTGCGGCAGAGACCTGCGTCCGGGGCGGAGAGCGACGCGGTGGGTCGCGGTGCTGCGGTAAGCAGTGCGGTGGCAGGCGGTCCGACGGCAGGCGGCCCGGCAGGAGGCGGTCCGGCCGACGGGGAGCCGACGGCGCCGGGGCAGGGCGTCGACGCCGACCGCGACAGCGACGCCGGTTCCACGGGTCGTCCCGGCGGATCCTCGTCCTGAGTGCCTGAGTGCCTGAGTGCCTGAGTGCCTGAGTGCCTGAGTGCCTGAGTGCCTGAGCCTCTGAGTGTCTGACCGAGCCCCGTCATCTCACGGATGGCGGGTGCTCGCCGATCGCGCGGGCTCCCGCGGCACAGCTCGCAGCGGTGCCCGGAGACGGGCGTGGTGCGCTTGACACGAAAATCGAACATCCATTCTTATGGAAGCTCTCGACACGGAATCCGACCAGTGATTCGACACGGTTCCAGTGGAGATGTGCCTAAGTTATCCACAGGCCGGAAGGGCGTCGGGGCGCATTGTCAGTGGCAGGCGTTAGCGTCTTTGACGTGAAGCGATCGACTCAAGCAAACCGGGTGGAACCCATGGCAGGAACCGACCGCGAGAAGGCGCTGGACGCCGCGCTCGCACAGATTGAACGGCAGTTCGGCAAGGGCGCGGTGATGCGCCTCGGCGAGCGGCCGAACGAGCCCATCGAAGTGATCCCCACCGGGTCGACCGCCCTCGACGTCGCCCTCGGCGTCGGCGGCCTGCCGCGCGGCCGTGTGGTGGAGGTCTACGGACCGGAGTCCTCCGGCAAGACGACCCTGACCCTGCACGCCGTGGCCAACGCGCAGAAGGCCGGCGGCCAGGTCGCGTTCGTGGACGCGGAGCACGCCCTCGACCCCGAGTACGCGAAGAAGCTCGGCGTCGACATCGACAGCCTGATCCTCTCCCAGCCGGACAACGGCGAGCAGGCCCTGGAGATCGTGGACATGCTGGTCCGCTCCGGCGCCCTCGACCTCATCGTCATCGACTCCGTCGCCGCGCTCGTGCCGCGCGCGGAGATCGAGGGCGAGATGGGCGACAGCCACGTCGGTCTCCAGGCGCGTCTGATGAGCCAGGCGCTGCGGAAGATCACCAGCGCGCTCAACCAGTCCAAGACCACCGCGATCTTCATCAACCAGCTCCGCGAGAAGATCGGCGTGATGTTCGGCTCCCCGGAGACCACGACCGGTGGCCGGGCGCTGAAGTTCTACGCCTCGGTGCGGCTCGACATCCGCCGCATCGAGACCCTGAAGGACGGCACGGACGCGGTCGGCAACCGCACCCGCGTCAAGGTGGTCAAGAACAAGGTCGCGCCGCCGTTCAAGCAGGCCGAGTTCGACATCCTCTACGGCCAGGGCATCAGCCGCGAGGGCGGCCTGATCGACATGGGCGTGGAGAACGGCTTCGTGCGCAAGGCCGGTGCCTGGTACACGTACGAGGGCGACCAGCTCGGCCAGGGCAAGGAGAACGCGCGCAACTTCCTGAAGGACAACCCCGACCTGGCCAACGAGATCGAGAAGAAGATCAAGGAGAAGCTGGGCGTCGGCGTCCGTCCCGAGGAGCCGACCGCCGAGCCCGGCGCGGACGCGGCCGTCTCCGCCGCCGACGACGCGAAGGTGCCCGCCCCCGCGCCCGCCAAGGCGACCAAGGCGAAGGCCCCGGCGGCCAAGAGCTGATCCGTGACACGGCGAACCGACTGGGCCGAGTACGAGTACGCCCACCCGGACCCTCCGCGCGAGCGGGGCCGGGCGGGCGAGGGACGGCGGCGCCCCGCCGGGCAGGACGGCGGCCCCGCCGAGCGGTACGAGGACACCGGGGCCTTCGGCCCGGGTGACGACAGGGAGCCCGCTCCCTCCGAAGGTTCCGATCCGTACGCGGTCACGGGGGCTGGGTACGGATCGGACAGCTCTGACGACGGGGACCCGGAGTACGGGGGCGCCCCGTCGGGCGACGGTTCCGGCCGCCGCACGCGGCGAGGCGGCCGCGGCGCCCGGACGGCGGGCGGTCACCGCGGGCGCGGAGAACGGCGCCGCGGCGGACCGTCCGGTGAGGACGGCGACACCTCTCCCTCGTCGAGGGCCGAGCGGGAGGAGTCACCGGCGGACCCGGTGGAGCGGGCACGGGCGATCTGCCTGCGCCTGCTCACCGGGACCCCGCGCACCCGCAAGCAACTCGCGGACGCCCTGCGCAAGCGGGAGATCCCGGACGACGCCGCCGAGGAGGTGCTGTCGCGGTTCGAGGAGGTCGGGCTGATCAACGACGGCGCGTTCGCGGACGCGTGGGTGGAGTCCCGGCACCACGGCCGTGGCCTCGCCCGGCGGGCGCTCGCCCGGGAGCTGCGGACCAAGGGCGTCGACTCCACACTGATCGACGAGGCGGTCTCCCAGCTCGACACCGAGCAGGAAGAGGCGACGGCCAGGGAACTCGTCGCCCGGAAGCTGCGCTCCACCCGCGGCCTCGACCGCGACAGACGGCTGCGCCGCCTCGCCGGGATGCTGGCCCGCAAGGGCTACTCCGAGGGCATGGCCCTCCGGGTGGTCCGCCAGGCACTGGAGGAGGAGGGCGAGGAGACGGACTTCCTCTACGAGGAGGGGAACTAGGGCCGTCCGGTACGGGGGAACCCTGGCTTGTCCGGCACCGGGGGAACCCGGCCCGTCCGCTACGGGGAGGGGAACCCGGCCCGTCCGGTAACTCCCGCCCGCCTCATGGGAGCCGTCAGCCCGTCGGCTCGCCAGCCCCCGGCATCGTCAGGCCCGCCCGCCCGCCCGCCAGCCCGCCAGCCCGTCGGCTCCCCCGCATGTCCCCTCGCCGCACCGGGGGCAAGCCCGAGTCCCTACAGGGCCGTCAGCACCTCAACCTCCCGTATCCCCAGGCCCTCCAACCTCCCGTATCGGCAGGCCCTCCGTCCCGGACGCGGGCCCACGCCCGGAGCGACGGGAGCCCACACCCGGAGCGAGGGGAGCCCACATCAGGCACGACGGGAGCCCGCCCCGGGCCCCGCGTGGCCGCTCGCCCGTCCGACGACGGGAGCCGTCGGACAGGCCCTACGTTCCCGTACCGTCCGTCACCGGCAGGCCCGCGGCGCGCCAGGCCTGGAAGCCGCCGACCAGGTCCGTCGCGCGGTGCAGGCCCAGCTCGCGCAGGGACGCGACCGCCAGGCTCGACGCGTACCCCTCGTTGCAGATCACCACGATCCGCAGGTCGTGGCCGGTCGCCTCGGGAACCCGGTGGCTGCCCTGGGGGTCCAGGCGCCACTCCAGCTCGTTGCGCTCGACGACCAGCGCGCCCGGGATGAGACCGTCCCGTTCGCGCAGGGCCGCGTAGCGGATGTCGACCAGAAGCGCGTCGCCCGCCGCCGCGGCCTCGTGCGCCGCGCGGGGTTCGATCCGCCGGTAGGTCGAGCGCACCCGCTCCAGCAGCTCGTCTATGCCGGTGGGCCGGGTCACTGCCAGTCCTGCGGGCGCTCGACGTGCTCCAGGCGCAGCACCGGGCCGGTGCGGCTGTAGCGGCGGATCCGGGGGAGCGGCGGGTAGTAGGCGTGCACGGAGATCGCGTGCCGGTCGGTGGACTCGTTGAGGACCTCGTGGACGTGGTGACGTCCGAAGGCGCGGCCCTGACCGGCCGGGAGCCGCCGTTCGCGGTCCACGTCGCCGTCCAGCTCCAGGGTCTTCCAGCCGTCTGCCGGGAGCCGTGCGGCGAGGGAGTGCTCCTTCAGCTCGCCGGACGCCGTCAGGAAGGCGCCTACGGACTCCGCGTGGTCGTGCCAGCCGGTGCCGGTGCCGGGGGGCCAGCCGATCAGCCACGCCTCGCTGCCGCCGGGGCCTTCGAGCCGTACCCAGGTCCGGTCCTCGGGGTCCAGCGGGAGCGAGGCGATCAGCTCGGGGTCGGCGGCGCTGCGGCGGACGAAGTCGAGCAGGTCGGCCTGGGTGGGCGGAGCGGGTGCGGCGGACGGCGACGGCGTGGCGGGAGCGTGGAGAGGCGTCGCGGCGGAGGCGGGCGACGACGTGGAGACAGCGGAGACAGGGGAGGCAGCGGAGACAGACGAAGGAACAGACATGGGACCGTCCTGATGTGCGTTCGCGGACAGCGCGCCGCGGCCGTACGGGCGGGCGAGCCGGAGAGAGGGGTGCGAGATCAGCAGGACGGGCGACACACGCAGCCCGCATAGCGGACGAGGTCCATATGGACCCTCCGCCACAGGCGCACACAGGTGTCGGTCACGATCCGGAGTAGACCATGACGGCCCACACCGGTCAACTGACTGTCACCATGTGGACCGCGAGACGACCGCACAGTGACGGGGGCTCGGAGGGGGTTGGACAGTTCCGCCTGGTCAGGCCGGGCCCACCCCCCCCACCGCCCGGACCGCGAGGGGACGACGCGGCGACGGCCGTCTCGAAGAGGCCGCGCAATCCGCCGGAGCGCCCCGCGGGTCCCCACCGCCGACGCACGGACCCACCCCGCACCGCACAGACCGCACGGCCCACCCCCCCCACCGCACGAAGTCCCCCTCTCCGCACAGACCGCGCGGAACCACCACAGCGACGGTCGGCACCGAGGCACCGAGGCACCGACGCGCGGAGACATGGAGACAGGGAGACGTGGAGACCCGGGTCAGCGGGACGCCGTCGTCGCCTCCGCCTCCGCCTCCTCCGGTGTCTTCTCCTCCGCCGGGGCGGGCTCCGGCTCCGGGGGAGGCCCGCCGAGGGCCGTCTCGGCCGCCGCGTACAGATCGGCCGGGCGGACGCCGTTCAGCGCCGTCACCAGATGGCCGTCCGGACGGATCAGCAGGACGCTGTGGGCGGTGGCGCCCGGGTACTCCTCGGCGACGAGCAGTTCGGCGGGGTGCGGCAGGGCCGCCACCGCGGCGGCCAGCCGGGGCATGATCCCGGCGGTCATCCAGTGCTTGCGGTCCCACACCCCGGTCCCCGGCGCGATCAGCACCACCAGCAGCGTGCCGCGCCCGAGCCGGTCCCGCAGCCGGACGAAGGAGCCGTCCTCCGCCGTCACCCGCACGTCCTCGACCGGGTCACCCGCCGGGGTCTCCACCGGCACCTCGCCCTCCAGGTGCCGGGGCGCGAGCGGGGAGCCCGCGTAGCCGCCGGGGGCGCCGAGCGGACCGTGTCCGAGGTGGCCGTCGACGAGCAGCCCGTCGTGGCCCCGGCCCGAGCCGGGCACGTAGGAGCGCAGCCCGCCGCCCCCGCGCAGCAGCGGCAGCGACTGGTCGGTGGCCCGCAGCCGGGCGGCGACCACCGCGCGCCGCTCCGCCTGGTAGCTGTCGAGCAGCGCCTCGTGCGGCCCGTGGTGCCAGGCGAGCGCCAGCTTCCAGGCGAGGTTGTCGGCGTCCCTGAGCCCCTCGTCGAGGCCCTGGGTGCCGAGCGCGCCGAGCAGGTGGGCCGCGTCCCCGGCGAGGAAGACCCGTCCGGCCCGCCAGCGTCTGGCCAGCCGGTGGTGCACGGTGTGCACGCCCGTGTCGAGGAGTTCGTAGGGCGGGGTGGGGCCGCCGGTCCAGCCCGCGAGGGTCTCCCTGACCCGGGTCAGCAGCAGTTCCGGGGTGACCAGGTCCTTGCCGGGCGGCAGCAGCCAGTCCAGGCGCCAGACGCCGTCCGGGAGCGGGCGGCCGATGACCTCGCCCGCCGACGGGCCCGAGGTCCGCCAGGGCGGCGCGCGGTGCAGCAACGCTTCGTCAGGCCGGGGGAGTTCGGTGCGCAGGGCGGCGACGGCGTGACGTTCCACCGCCGTCCGTCCGGGGAAGCGGATGTCCTGGAGCTTGCGGACCGTCGAGCGGGGGCCGTCGCAGCCCACCAGGTAGCTGCCGCGCCACCAGGTGCCCTGGGCGCCCCGGGTGTGCGCGGTGACGCCGGACGGTTCCTGCTCGACGGCGTCCAGGCGGCTCTCCGTGACGATCCTGACGAGACGTCGGCCCGCCAGGGCGTGGCGCAGGGCGCCGGTGAGCACGTGCTGCGCGATGTGCAGCGGGGCGGGTTCGCCGTCGTCGAAGGTGATCTCGCGCATCACCTGCTTGCGCCGCAGGGACCGCCATCCGGCCCAGCGCGTGCCCTCCTCGTCGAGCGGCACCCCGGTCAGCCGTTCCATCAGGTCGGCGGTGTCCTCGCGCAGCACGACGGTGCGCGCGGGGCGCGGCTCGTCGGTGCCGGTGGACTCGTCCAGGACGACGGAGGGCACCTCCTGACGCGCCAGTGCCAGGGCGAGCGTCAGCCCGACGGGCCCCGCCCCGACGATGATCACCGGGTCCACGGCGTGGCGCCCCCCGCCCGTGACGGCGTCCTGACGGACGTATGTGAACAGGAAGTTGGAGCGGGGTGCACGATCACAGAACGTATGCAACCCACTGCCGGTGCCCGCGTCAAGCGACGCCCTCGTCCGGTGTGCCGGACCGCGCCACCTGGGCGCCGTCACTTCTGGGACGTGGGACGACGGAGGGGACGACAGTGCCGACTGTCGTCCCCTCCGTCGTGCGGCCGGTGCGTCCGTGGGCGGCGCCCGACCGTGCGTCGGCTCAGAGCGTGGCGCCCGTGCCGGCGCCCGGCGCGCCCTGGGCCGCGGCGTCGTCGGCGCTCAGCACCGCGCCCGAGGACTTCTTGCGGCTGCGCAGCCGCTTCTCGAGCCAGCCCGCGAACGTGGTGAGGCTGAAGTTGAGGGCCACGAAGATCACCGCGACGACCGTGAAGCTGGCGATCGTGTTGGCGCCGTAGTAGGCGGACATGGTGTTGGCGGAGGCCAGCAGCTCGGGGAAGGTCAGGACGGCGCCGCCGAGCGCGGTGTCCTTCACGATGACCACGAGCTGGCTGACGATGGCCGGGAGCATCGCCGTGACCGCCTGCGGCAGCAGGATCGACACCATCGTCTGCGTCTTGCGCAGGCCGATCGCGTGCGCCGCCTCCGTCTGGCCCTTGGGCAGGGACAGGATGCCGGCCCGGACGATCTCCGCGAGCACCGAGGCGTTGTAGAGCACCAGGCCGGTGATGACCGCGTACAGCGGCCGGTCGTCGGAGCCGACGTTGGAGTACTCGGAGTACAGCGCCAGGCCGAAGATCATCAGGATCAGGACCGGGATGGCCCGGAAGAACTCGACCAGCATGCCCGCCGGCACCCGGACCCAGCGGTGGTCGGAGAGGCGCGCTATGCCGAGCACGGCGCCCAGCGGCAGCGCGATCAGCATCGCGACACCGGCCGCGATCAGGGTGTTCTCCAGACCGGGCAGGACGTACGTGGTCCAGGCCTCGGTGCCGACGAACGGCTTCCACTTCTCCCAGTCCAGCTGCCCCTTGTCGGAGAGGCTGGAGAACACCCACCACAGCAGGGCCGCGGCGGCGACCAGGAAGACGCCGGTGAACAGGACGTTGCGCTGCTTGGCGCGGGGCCCCTGGGCGTCGTAGAGAACGGAGCTCATCGCTTCACCGCCACCTTCTTGCCGACCCAGCCGAGGACCATGCCGGTCGGCAGCGTCAGACAGACGAATCCGAACGCGAAGACCGCGGAGATCAGGATGAGCTGGGCCTCGTTCTCCACCATCTCCTTCATCAGCGTGGCCGCCTCGGCGACGCCGATCGCTGCGGCCACCGTGGTGTTCTTCGTCAGCGCGATCAGCACGTTGGCCATCGGGCCGACGACCGCGCGGAACGCCTGCGGCAGGACCACGAGGGAGAGCACCTGGGTGAAGCTGAGGCCCAGTGCCCGCGCGGCCTCGGCCTGGCCGACGGGAACCGTGTTGATGCCGGCGCGCAGTGCCTCGCACACGAAGGCCGAGGTGTAGGCGACCAGACCGAGCACGGCGAGCCGGAAGTTGATCGTGTCGAAGTTGTCGCCGCCGCCGAGCGTGACGCCGAGCGTCTGGCTCAGGCCGAGCGACGCGAACAGGATGATCACGGTCAGCGGGATGTTCCGCACGACGTTGACGTAGCCGGTGGCGAATCCGCGCAGCAGCGGCACCGGGCCCACCCGCATCGCGGTCAGTACGGTTCCCCACACCAGGGAGCCGACGGCGGAGAGCAGGGTGAGCTGCACCGTCACCCAGAAGGCTCCCAGCAGGTCATAACCTTCAAGAAAGTCGAACACGTTCTCCCGCGCTTCCACGAGTGGTGGGACCCGCGGTGCGCCGCCGCGGCGGACGGCGCACCGGTCGGGATCTGGTCAGCTCTTGACGTCGCCGATCTTCGGCGCGGGGTCGTTCTTGTAGTTCGCGGGGCCGAAGTTCTTGTCGACGGCCTTCTGCCAGGACTGGTCGGAGACCATGGCCTCGAGGGCGGTGTTGATCTTCGCCTTGAGGTCGCTGCCCTTCTTGACGCCGATGCCGTAGTTCTCGTTGGTCATCTTCAGGCCGGCGAGCTTGAACTTGCCCTTGAACTGCGACTGCGAGGCGTACCCGGCGAGGATCGAGTCGTCCGTGGTCAGCGCCTCGATGGCACCGTTCTGGAGACCGGTGAGGCAGGCCGAGTAGGTCGGGTACTTCTGCAGGTTGGCCTTGGGGGCCAGCTTGTCCTTGACGTTCTGCGCCGAGGTCGAGCCGGTCACCGAACACAGCTTCTTGCCGTTGAGGTCGGCGGCGGACTTGATCGACGAGTCGTCGGCGGCGATCAGGACGTCCTGGTGGGCCAGCAGGTACGGGCCAGCGAAGTCGACCTTCTCCGCGCGCTCGGGGGTGATCGAGTAGGAGGCGACGATGAAGTCGACGTCACCGCGCTGGAGCATGGTCTCGCGGTCCTGGCTCTTCGACTCCTTCCACTCGATCTGGCCGGCGTCGTAGCCGAGCTTCTTGGCGACGTACGTGGCGACGTCGACGTCGAAGCCGCTGTAGCCCTGCGGCGTCTTCTGGCCGATGCCGGGCTGGTCGAACTTGATGCCGATGGAGATCTTCTTGGAACCGCTGCCCGACCCCTTGTCGTCGCTGTCGCCGGAGCCGCAGGCGGTGGCGGCGACGGAGAGGGCGAGCACGGCGGCCGAGGCGGCGGTGACCTTGCGGAGCTTCATGGTGAACGTCCTTTTGGTGGTGAAGGGTTGGCGGCCGTGCGGGGCCTGGGTCAGTGGTGCAGGATCTTCGACAGGAAGTCCTTCGCCCGGTCGCTGCGCGGGTTGCTGAAGAACTGGTCGGGCGTGGCCTCCTCGACGATCCGGCCGTCGGCCATGAAGACCACCCGGTTCGCGGCGGAGCGCGCGAAACCCATCTCGTGCGTGACGACGATCATGGTCATGCCGTCCCGGGCGAGCTGCTGCATGACTTCGAGGACCTCGTTGATCATCTCCGGGTCGAGCGCCGACGTCGGCTCGTCGAAGAGCATCACCTTCGGGTCCATGGCCAGCGCCCTGGCGATCGCCACGCGCTGCTGCTGGCCGCCGGAGAGCTGCGCCGGGTACTTGTCGGCCTGGGTGCCCACCCCGACCCGGTCGAGCAGCGCCCGCGCCTTCTCCTCGGCCTTCGCCTTCTCCGTCTTGCGGACCTTGATCTGGCCCAGCATGACGTTCTCCAGCACCGTCTTGTGCGAGAAGAGGTTGAAGGACTGGAAGACCATCCCGACGTCGGCCCGCAGCCGGGCCAGCTCCTTGCCCTCCTGGGGCAGGGGCTTGCCGTCGATCGTGATGGCGCCGGCGTCGATGGTCTCCAGCCGGTTGATGGTGCGGCAGAGCGTGGACTTCCCGGACCCGGAGGGCCCGATGACGACGACCACCTCGCCACGGGTGATCGTCAGCTCGATGTCCTGGAGCACGTGCAGAGCGCCGAAGTGCTTGTTGACGTTCTTCAGGACGACCAGGTCGCCGGTGGAGGCCACCTCTTCCTTGGCCACCGATACTTCGGTCATCGCGATCAGGCTCCCGTCCTCCTCGGTTTCGGAGGACAGTAATGACGGGGTAATGCGACCGTCATCACATCTGAGCGAGATCTGAGCATCACGATCCGGTAGCGAGCGGGCACCCCCTGTGCTCCTCGGGCGATCCGTGCGTATCGGGCGGATAACGGAAGTGCCGCGCAACCGGAACGCCCTTGACGGCGTCCTCGTCCATCAGCGTGACTGCGGAAGTGCACGCGCGCGTACGCGAGGTGTACCCACGCCGTGCGTACGGCCGATGAACCGAAGGGGGCCCGGGTGAGGCTGCTGCTCGTCGAGGACGACAACCATGTCGCCGCCGCGCTGTCCGCCGTCCTGGCCCGCCACGGGTTCGACGTCACCCACGCCCGCAGCGGCGAGGAGGCCCTGCGCGCCCTGGTCCCGGAGAGCGACGGGTTCGGCGTCGTCCTGCTCGACCTCGGCCTGCCCGACCAGGACGGCTACGAGGTCTGCGGCAAGATCCGAAAACGCACCAGCACACCGGTGATCATGGTCACCGCGCGGGCGGACGTCCGCTCCCGCATCCACGGCCTCAACCTGGGCGCCGACGACTACGTGGTCAAGCCCTACGACACCGGCGAACTCCTGGCCAGGATCCACGCCGTGAGCCGCCGCACCGTCCACGAGGACCCGGCGGGCGGCGACAGTGACGCGCTGCGGCTCGGCCCGCTCCTCATCGAACTGTCCACCCGGCAGGTCGGCGTGGACGGCACCGTCGTCCAGCTGACCCGCAAGGAGTTCGACCTGCTGGCCCTGCTCGCCCAGCGCCCCGGCGTGGTCTTCCGCCGGGAGCAGATCATCAGCGAGGTCTGGCGCACCAGTTGGGAGGGGACCGGCCGCACCCTCGAAGTGCATGTCGCGTCCCTGCGGGCCAAGTTGCGCATGCCCGCGCTGATCGAGACCGTGCGCGGGGTGGGCTACCGGCTCGTCACCCCGGCCGCCTAGCGGGGGACGACAGGTGCGTACCCGGCTGCTGCCGCTGCTCATCGTCCTGCTGGCGGCCGTGCTGCTGGCGCTCGGCGTGCCGCTCGCGATCAGCGTGGCCGCCGCCGAGCAGCAACGCGTCGTCGTCGACCGGATCGACGACACCGCGCGCTTCGCGGCCCTCGCCCAGTTCGTCACCGACGGCTGCGGCACCACCCGGGTCACCACCGACGAACGCCTGGAGACCCTCAGCACCGAACTCGCCAGCTACTACGACGTGTACGGCATCCGTGCCGGTGTCTTCTGCCACAGCGAGGTCCCGATGGCCGCCGCGCCCGTCCACTGGCGGCTGCCGGAGGCGGGGGAGATGCGGGACGCGTTCGCCGAGGCGCTGCTCAGCCGGCGCAGCCACGACCCCGAGCAGGTGTGGCCGTGGCAGCGCGACCGGCTGGTCGTCGCCTCGCCGGTGATCCGGGACGGTGACGTCGTCGCCGTCGTCGTCACCGACTCGCCCACCGGGTCGATGCGTTCACGGATCCTGCACGGCTGGCTGGTGATCGCCGCGGGCGAGAGCGCGGCGATGCTGCTGGCCGTGGGGGCGGCGCTGCGGCTGACCGGCTGGGTGCTGCGGCCGGTGCGCATCCTGGACGCCACCACCCACGACATCGCCACCGGACGCCTGAAGTCGCGGGTCGCGGCGGCCGGCGGTCCGCCGGAACTCCGGCGCCTGGCCCGGTCGTTCAACGAGATGGCGGACAACGTCGAGGACGTCCTCGAACAGCAGCGGGCCTTCGTCGCCGACGCCTCCCACCAACTGCGCAACCCGCTGGCCGCGTTGCTGCTGCGCATCGAGCTGCTCGCCCTCGAACTGCCCGACGGCAACGAGGAGATCGCCTCCGTGCGCACCGAGGGCAAACGGCTCGCCACCGTCCTCGACGACCTGCTCGACCTCGCCCTCGCCGAGCACGCCGAGGCCGATCTGCGGATCACCGACCTCGGGGCGCTGACCGCGGAGCGGGTGGCCGCCTGGACCCCCACGGCCGAGGCCAAGGGCGTCCGGCTGGCCGGTGACTGCCCGCCGACCACCGCCTGGGCCGACCCGGTCACCCTCTCCAGCGCGCTGGACGCGGTGATCGACAACGCCGTCAAGTTCACGCCCGAGGGAGAGACGGTCGAGGTGGCCGTGGGCTTCGACGGCACCACCACGACCGTCGTCGTCGCGGACCGCGGCCCCGGGCTGACCGACGAGGAGCTGAGCCGGGTCGGCGACCGCTTCTGGCGCAGCGCCCACCACCAGAACATCAAGGGCTCCGGCCTCGGCCTCTCCATCTCCCGCACCCTGCTGGCGGCGGGCGGCGGCACCATCGCCTACGACCACCACCCCCCGCACGGGCTGCGGGTGACGGTGACGGTGCCCCGGTCGGGCCCTACGGCTTGACCGAGCGGTAGTACCTGCGGGCGCCCTCGTGCAGGGCGAGCGGGTCCGTGTAGATCGCCGTGCGCAGGTCGACGAGTTGCGCGGAGTGCACGGTGGAGCCGATCCGGTCCCGGCTCTTGATGACCGTGCGGGTGATCCACTCGGTCAGCCGGGGATCGACGTCCGTGCGGGTCATCAGGATGTTGGAGACCGCGATCGTCGGGACCGCGGCGCCGTTCTGGAGCCCCCGGTAGGCCGACTCCGGCATGTTCGTCGACCGGTAGTAGCGGGTGGCGCCGCCCTGTTCGTGCAGCTTGGCCACGAGGTCGGCGCCGATCGGCACGAACCGGAACGCGAAGGACGGCGTCAGCTTCTGCAGCCCCTGCGTGGGCAGCCCGCCGGACCAGAAGAACGCGTCGATCCGGCCGTCCCGCAGCCCGGCTGGCCCGATGTCGATGCCGTCGGAGCTGGGCGTGATGTCCTTGACGGGGTCGACCCCCGCCGCCTTCAGGACCCGGTCCGCTATCAGCCGCACCCCGGAACCCGGCAGCCCCGTCGCCACCCGCCTGCCCTTGAGGTCGGCGACCGACCGCACGGGGGAGTCACGCGGCACCACGAGCTGGACGTAGTCGTCGTAGAGGCGGGCCACCCCGCGCAGCCGGGTCGCGCCCGGGTTGTCGTCGCTCAGCTCGTACGTCTCCACCGCGTCCGCCGCGGTGATGGTGAAGTCGGCCTCCCCGGTGGCCACCCGCCGCACGTTCTCCTGGGACCCGGCGCTGGTCGTCAGGGTGACCCGCAGCTCCGGCATGTCCTGATGGAACTCCTGCTGGAGGAGCTTGCCGTACTGCTGGTAGACCCCGGCCCTGGTGCCGGTGCTGAAGGTGATCGTGCCGCTCGGCGGGTCCTCGCCCAGGGGCAGCAGCCACCACAGCAGCAGCCCGAACGCGACGGACCCGGCGGCGGCCGCCAGGAGGGCGCGGCGCCGGCCGGGCCGGGGGAAGAACGTGGACATGAGCGCGATCCTGCCAGCAGACACACGGAACTGACCAGGGGCGGGGGCGGGGGGGCAGGGGAGGGGATGGAGGCGGGACGGGGTCAGGGGGGCGGGGCACGGACCCCGGGCGGGGCGGGGGCTCGGACCGGGCCGGGGCGGGGGCCCGCGTCGGTAGAGTCGCCGTATGACTGCATCGCCCGCCGACCTGGTCCGCGCCTTCCACCTCGCCGTCGGGCTCGACGTCCGCACCAGTCCCGGCGAGGTGCCGCCCGAGCTGGCCGCCCAGCGCGGTGAGCTGCTGCGCGAGGAGGCCGCCGAGGTGGCCGAGGTCGCCGTGAGCGGCCCCCTCGACAAGCTCGCGCACGAACTGGCCGACGTCGTCTACGTGGCCTACGGAACCGCCCTGGTGCACGGCATCGACCTGGACGCGGTGATCGCCGAGATCCACCGCTCCAACATGACCAAGCTCGGCCCGGACGGCCGGGTGGTGCGCCGCGACGACGGCAAGGTCCTCAAGGGCGAGCACTACCGGGCCCCGGACGTGACGGCCGTCCTGCGCGGCCAGGGCTGGAGCCCCGAGGCGGACTGAGCGGGCCGGAACGACGGACGGGCCCACGGCGGCTCCCCTCCAGGGCGTGCCGTGGGCCCGGTGCACCGGCGGGGCTCAGTCGCCCACCGGAACCTCCTCCGCCTCCTCCACCGGCTGCGCGACCCGCTTGCGGGCGGCCAGCCGCTCGGTGACCAGACGGGCGACCGGCTCGGTGTACCGCGCGGTGAGCGGCCCGAGGACGACCAGGATGAGCACGTACGCCGTGGCCAGCGGGCCGAGCGAGGGCTCGATGCCCGCGCCGACCGCGAGGCCCGCGATGACGATCGAGAACTCGCCGCGCGCCACCAGCGCGCCGCCCGTGCGCCAGCGCCCCTTGACCGAGATGCCCGCCCTGCGGGCCGCCCAGTAGCCGGTGGCGATCTTCGTGGCCGCCGTCAGCACCGCCAGGGCCAGCGCGGGCAGCAGCACCGGCGGGATGCTCGCCGGGTCGGTGTGCAGCCCGAAGAAGACGAAGAACACGGCGGCGAACAGGTCGCGCAGCGGGCTCAGCAGGGTGTGCGCGCCCTCCGCGACCTCCCCGGACAGCGCGATGCCGACCAGGAACGCGCCGACCGCGGCCGACACCTGGAGCTGCTGGGCGACACCCGCGACCAGGATCGTCATGCCGAGCACGACCAGCAGCAGCTTCTCCGGGTCGTCGCTGGAGACGAACCGGGAGATGACCCGGCCGTAGCGCACCGCGACGAACAGGACGAGACCGGCCGCGCCCAGGGCGATGGCCAGCGTGAGGCTTCCGGCGAGCAGCCCGGCCCCGGCGACCAGCGCGGTCACGATGGGCAGGTACACCGCCATCGCGAGGTCCTCGAGGACCAGCACGGAGAGGATCACCGGCGTCTCGCGGTTGCCGACCCGGCCCAGGTCGCCGAGGACCTTCGCGATCACCCCGGACGACGAGATCCAGGTGACACCGGCGAGCACGACGGCCGCCACCGGGCCCCAGCCCATCAGCAGGGCGACGGCGGCACCGGGCACGGCGTTGAACATCATGTCGACCAGACCGGCCGGGTAGTGCGACTTCAGGTTGGTGACCAGGTCACCCGCCGTGTACTCCAGGCCGAGCATGAGCAGCAGCAGGATGACGCCGATCTCGGCGCCGGTGGCGACGAACTCCTCGCTCGCGCCGAGCGGCAGCAGCCCGCCCTCACCGAAGGCGAGACCGGCCAGCAGGTACAGGGGGATGGGGGAGAGACTGAACCGGGCGGCCGCCCGGCCGAGCAGGCCGAGGGCCAGCAGGATGGAACCGAACTCGATCAGCAGGACCGCGGAGTGCACCCGATCACTCCCGCCCCAGTATCGCCGCGGCGGCGTCCACGCCCTCACGGGTGCCCACGACGATCAGGATGTCACCGCCCGCCAGCCGGAAGTCGGGAGCGGGGGAGGGGATCGCCTCGGCCCGGCGCAGCGCCGCGACCACGGAGGCCCCGGTGTCGGTGCGCATCCGGGTCTCGCCCAGGACCCGTCCGTTCCAGCGGGAGGCCGCGGCCACCTCGATGCGCTCGGCCACCAGGCCGAGATCGGTGGTGTACAGCAGGCTCGCGCTGTGGTGGGAGGGCTTGAGGGCGTCGATGAGCACGCCCGCCTCGGGGCCGGTCAGACGCAGGGAGTGGGCGCAGGAGTCGGGGTCGTCGGCCCGGTACATGTTCACGGTCCGGGCACCGTCCCGGTGCGCCACCACGGACAGGTGGCGCTGGTCCTTCGTCACCAGGTCGTACTGGACTCCGATCCCCGGCAACGGCGTCGCCCGCAGGCGTGGCGCAGACACGTTTCTCCCCTTCGCTCAACAGCTGGTCGTGATCATCGGCGATCACGGTCGGCAGTCTGCATGGTGCCACCCACACGTACCGTGGCGATATGGGTGACGTGACGGATATACGCGAGCGGGGGGCTGTGGGGAGACTCGGCACAGCAGTGCCGGGAGCACGTGCCGGACGAGGGAGGACCGTGTCGCTGTTCTGGCGGATCTTCTCGCTCAACGCCGTCGGGCTGGTCGTCGCCGCCTCCCTGCTGCTCGGTCCTGTCACCGTCTCGACCCCCGTGCTGCCCGCCGAGGCGATGGTCGTCGTCGGCGGCCTCGGCCTGCTCCTGGTCGGCAACGCCTTCGTGCTGCGCGCCGGGCTCGCCCCGCTGCGCCGCCTCGGCGGTGCCATGGCCGCCGCCGACCTGCTGCACCCGGGCGCCCGCGCCGAGGTCTCGGGACCCGCCGAGGCGGCCGAGCTGATCATCACGTACAACACCATGCTCGAACGGCTGGAGAACGAGCGCGCGGCGGGCGCCGGGCTCGCCCTCTCCGCGCAGGAGCGCGAGCGCCACCGCATCGCCCGCGAACTGCACGACGAGGTCGGCCAGACCCTCACCGCCGTGCTGCTCCAGCTCAAACGGGTCGCCGACCGGGCCCCCGCCGAACTGCGCGCCGAGGTCGGCCAGGCGCAGGAGGCCACCCGGGACGGCCTGGACGAGATCCGCCGGATCGCCCGCCGTCTGCGGCCCGGCGTCCTGGAGGAACTCGGCCTGGTCAGCGCGCTGCGCTCGCTCGCGGGCGAGTTCACCACCCGCGGGCTGACCGTGCGCCACCACATTCCGGGAGGTCCAGGCGATCTGCCCGCCCTGACCGAGGAGTCGGAACTCGTGCTCTACCGCGTCGCCCAGGAAGGGCTGACCAACACCGCGCGCCACTCCGGTGCCGACCGCGCCGAGATCAGGCTGCGGCCGGTCGACGGCGGCGTCGAACTCGTCGTCCGCGACAACGGCAGCGGCCTCGGCGGGGCCAGGGAGGGTGCCGGGATCGTCGGGATGCGCGAGCGCGCCCTGCTCGTCGGCGCCGACCTCACCCTCGGCCCCGGCCCGGAGGCGGGCACCGAGGTGCGGCTGCGGGTCCCGGCCGCGGAAGGAGCCGCCCGATGACCGCACCGCCGCAGCCGACGTCCCCGGGCACGCCGCCCGCCCGGGTGCTGCTGGCCGACGACCACGCGCTGGTCCGCCAGGGCGTCCGCCTCATCCTGGACGGCGAACCCGACCTGACCGTCGTCGCCGAGGCGGGCGACGGCGCCGAGGCCGTGGAGCTGGCCCGCGCGCACGACATCGACCTCGCCGTCCTGGACATCGCGATGCCCCGGATGACCGGCCTCCAGGCGGCCCGCGAACTCTCCCGGCGGCTGCCGGACCTGCACATCCTGATCCTGACCATGTACGACAACGAGCAGTACTTCTTCGAGGCGCTCAGGGCGGGCGCCAGCGGGTACGTCCTGAAGTCGGTCGCCGACCGGGACCTGGTCGAGGCGTGCCGGGCGGCGGTGCGCGACGAGCCGTTCGTGTACCCGGGCGCGGAACGGGCCCTGGTCCGCTCCTACCTCGAACGGCTGCACCGCGGCGACGGCCTGCCCGAACGGGCCGTCACCGAGCGCGAGGAGGAGATCCTCAAGCTGGTCGCCGAGGGCCACACCTCGAAGGAGATCGGCGAACTGCTGTTCATCAGCGCCAAGACGGTCGAGCGCCACCGCGCCAACCTCCTGCACAAACTGGGCATGAAGGACCGCCTCGAACTGACCCGGTACGCGATCAGGGCGGGGCTCATCGAGCCCTGAGCGCCGCTGCCGCTCCCGTCGTGCGTGCGGCGTCGATGGCACCGCCCCCGCCGTCCCCGTCCGTGAGAAGGGGGTGTGCGGCGAGCGCCTACCCTTGAGCCATGACCATCAGCAGCGACCGGAGCCCGGCAGTGGACACCTCAGCGCCCAAGACCTACGAAGTCCGTACCTACGGGTGCCAGATGAACGTCCACGACTCCGAGCGATTGTCCGGGCTGCTGGAGGGCGCGGGCTACGTGCGCGCGCCCGAGGGGTCCGACGGCGACGCGGACGTCGTCGTCTTCAACACCTGCGCGGTCCGTGAGAACGCCGACAACCGGCTCTACGGCAACCTCGGCCGCCTCGCGCCGCGCAAGGCGAGCAGGCCCGGCATGCAGATCGCGGTCGGCGGCTGCCTCGCGCAGAAGGACCGCGACACCATCGTCAAGAAGGCGCCGTGGGTGGACGTCGTCTTCGGCACGCACAACATCGGCAAGCTGCCGGTCCTGCTGGAGCGCGCCCGGGTCCAGGAAGAGGCCCAGGTCGAGATCGCCGAGTCGCTCGAGGCGTTCCCCTCCACGCTGCCCACCCGGCGCGAGAGCGCCTACGCGGCCTGGGTGTCGATCTCCGTCGGCTGCAACAACACCTGCACCTTCTGCATCGTCCCGGCGCTGCGCGGCAAGGAGAAGGACCGCAGGACCGGCGACATCCTGGCCGAGGTCGAGGCGCTGGTCGCCGAGGGCGTCAGCGAGGTCACCCTGCTCGGCCAGAACGTGAACGCCTACGGCTCCGACATCGGCGACCGCGAGGCGTTCAGCAAGCTGCTGCGGGCCTGCGGCGCGATCGAGGGCCTGGAGCGGGTCCGCTTCACCTCGCCGCACCCCCGCGACTTCACCGACGACGTCATCGCGGCCATGGCCGAGACGCCCAACGTGATGCCGCAGCTGCACATGCCGCTGCAGTCCGGCTCGGACCCGGTCCTCAAGGCGATGCGCCGGTCCTACCGGCAGGAGCGCTACCTCGGGATCATCGAGAAGGTCCGCGCCGCCATCCCGCACGCCGCGATCACCACCGACATCATCGTGGGCTTCCCCGGCGAGACGGAGGAGGACTTCGAGCAGACCCTGCACGTCGTCCGCGAGGCCCGTTTCGCGCAGGCGTTCACCTTCCAGTACTCCAAGCGGCCCGGCACCCCGGCGGCGACCATGGAGGGGCAGATCCCCAAGGAGGTCGTCCAGGCGCGCTACGAGCGGCTGGTCGCGCTCCAGGAGGAGATCTCCTGGGAGGAGAACAAGAAGCAGGTCGGCCGCACCCTGGAGCTGATGGTCGCCGAGGGCGAGGGCCGCAAGGACGGCGCCACCCACCGGCTCTCCGGACGCGCCCCCGACAACCGGCTCGTCCACTTCACCAAGCCGGACCAGCCGGTGCGCCCCGGTGACGTCGTCACCGTCGAGATCAGCTACGCGGCGCCGCACCACCTCCTCGCCGAGGGCGCCGTCCTCGCCGTGCGCCGCACGCGCGCGGGGGACGCCTGGGAGAAGCGCACCGCGGCCGAGGCCGCCAAGCCCGCAGGCGTCATGCTGGGCCTCCCGAAGATCGGCGCCCCGGCCCCGCTGCCGGTCGCGACGGGCAGCGGCTGCGGCTGCGACTGACCGACCCGAACCGGAACACCCCGCCCAGCACGGAGAGCACCTCTCCGTGGCGCCCGTGCACCCCGCCCCGCGCTCGTCCACCCCCGCCTGCGCGCGAGCGCCATCCCGTCCAGGTCATGACCCCGTCCGCCCGCGCGTCGGCCCCCTTCGGCGGGCCGTAGGCACGTCCGCGACGGTGGAGGGGGCGGGGGCGCTCGGGGGCTAGGCGGGGAGCGGTCGGTCGTCGACGACGTTCTTCATGACGAGGGTCGAGGTCAGGCGCTGCACCCCGGGCAGGCGGGCGAGCCGCTCGTCGTAGAGCCGCTGGTAGGCGGCGAGGTCGGCGGTGGCGACCCGCAGCAGGTAGTCGGGTTCGCCGAACAGGCGCTGTGCCTGGAGGACGTGCGGGATCCCGGCGACGGCCTCCTCGAAGGCGGTGACGGTGTCGGGGGACTCCCAGCGCAGGGTGGCGAAGACCAGGGTCTCGAAATGCAGCCCGACCGCCGCCGGGTCGACCACCGCGCGGTACCCGCGGATCGCGCCCTCGCGTTCGAGGTCGCGCAGCCGGCGGTGGCAGGGCGAGACGCTGAGCCGCACACGGGAGGCCAGCTCGGTGACCGTCAAACGGCCGTCCTTCTGCAGCTCGGTCAGAATCTTCCGGTCCATGGCGTCCATGGAGAAGATTCTCCCTCTGATCCCGCGATCACGGGGTAAAGAAGCAAACATACTTGGGCGTATCCGTCCTAGCCTTCCTCGCGCAGTGGACGAGGAGAGGAGACGGGTCCGATGGACGCGACCACGCTGGCGGCCTTCCTGGCGGTGGATCTGCTGCTGGTGCTCACCCCCGGCGCGGACTGGGCGTTCGCCATCTCGGCGGGTCTGCGCGGGCGCTCGGTCCTCCCGGCGGTGTCCGGGCTGGTCGCCGGATACGCGGGCTACACGGTCCTCGCCGTCGCCGTCGCCGGCCTGGCCGTGCTCGTGGCGAGTTCACCGGCCCTGCTCACGGCGCTCACGGTCGCCGGGGCCGGGTACCTGATCTGGCTGGGCCGGCACGTCCTGCGGCAGCCGGCCGAGCTGACCGCCGCCGCGGGGACGGCCGGTGCCTCGCGGGCGCGGGTGATGCTCCAGGGGGCTGGGATCAGCGGTCTGAACCCGAAGGCGCTGCTGCTGTACCTCTCGCTGTTCCCGCAGTTCATCGACACCACAGGTGACGGCTGGCCGGTGGCCGCGCAGACCGGGCTCCTCGGCGTCCTGCACATGGCCGCCTGTGCCACCGTCTACCTCGCCGTCGCGGTGCTGGCCCGCACCGTCCTGCGGACCCGGCCCGCCGCGGCCCGCGCGGTCACCCGCGTCTCCGGCGTGCTGATGATCCTCGTCGGGGCCCTCCTGCTCGCCGAGCGGCTGGCCGTCTGATCTGTTCCGGGAGGGGCGCCGACCCGGCCGGGGAGGACGTCCGCACGGTCCGGGGTTACGCTGCCGATCATGCTTGTCGCCGCCGCCGTCTGCCCCTGTCCGCCGTTGCTCGTGCCCGAGGTGGCCGCGGGCGCCGCTCCCGAGCTGGAC
This sequence comes from Streptomyces sp. SolWspMP-5a-2, assembly GCF_900091845.1. Lineage (GTDB taxonomy): Bacteria > Actinomycetota > Actinomycetes > Streptomycetales > Streptomycetaceae > Streptomyces > Streptomyces doudnae. The sequence continues at coordinate 120,140 of NZ_FMCI01000250.1, read as the reverse complement.
GCGGCCCGCGCCGCCTGCGCCGACGCGCTCGGGGTCCTCGCCGCCGCCCGGCCCGACCTGCTGGTCGTCGTCGGGCCCGCGGATCCCGGCACGCGGGGCCCGCACCCGCAGGGCACGCCGGGTTCCTTCCGCGGCTTCGGCGTCGGCCTCGACGTCACCCTCGGCGCGCGGGACGACGGCGCGACCGTCCCCGGCGGCACCCTCCCGCCGTCCCTCGCCGTGGCCGGGTGGCTGCTGGCGCGGGCCGGATGGACCGGCGTCCCGGTCGAGGGGCTCGGCGTGGCGGAGACGCTCGACCCCGAGGAGTGCCTCGCCGCCGGGCGTGAACTGGCCTCCCGCGCGCCCCGGGTCGCGCTGCTGGCGATGGGGGACGCCAGCGCGTGCCGCACCGTCAAAGCGCCTGGCTATCTGGACGAGCGCGCGGCGCCCTTCGACGCGGTGGCCGCCCGTGCGCTGGCGGACGCCGACCTGGCCGCCCTGCGCGCCCTCGACGCGAAGCTCGCCCGGGAGCTGAAGGCCGCGGGCCGCGCCCCCTGGCAGGTCCTCGCGGGCGCGGCGCAGGACGCGGACCTCGGCGGCGCCCTGCTCCTGGACGACGCGCCCTACGGCGTCGGCTACCTGGTCGCCGCCTGGTCCTGACACCCGGCGGGGGAGAGGGGCGCGCTCACCGTCGTCCGACCCGCACGCCGCACGCCGGGCGCACGGGAACGGCGGACGGCCCGGAGTCTTTCCGCTCCTGGGGTCGTCCGCCGTTCCTCGAAGGGCCGCACGGGCCGCTACGGCGTCGGGGGTGTCCCCTCGGGCCGTGTCGGCCTCGCCGGGTCGGTGGGGGTCACGGGGTCGGTCGGGGTGGCGGGGTCGTCCTTGTGCGCGAGGCGGTCCACGGCGCCCTTGGCCTTGCCCGTCCCCGACTCGATCTTGTCGCTGTACTTGCCCTTGGTCTTCTCGTCGACCGCCTTCGCGGCCTTGTCCAGACCCTGGGCGATCTTGTCCCCGTGCTGCTGCGCGAGGTCGGAGACCTTGTCCTTGGCCGGGTTCAGCTTGGCTTTCAAGTTGTCCAGAAGACCCATGGTTTACCTTCCCTGTTACCTGCGGGCGTCCTCGTCGGCTCCGCTGTCGGTCGCCTGCCCGACGGACTGCTGCTTGGGGATGCCGATACCCTCACCGGCCCCCGCCACACCGTCCGGGCCCGCCTCCGCGGCCCCGGCCTCCGCCCCGGCCCCGGTCCGTTCCGGCGCCGGTGCGACGGCCCCGGCTCCCGCGGTGCCGTCCTCGGTCACGGCGCCGGGTGCCCCGTCGGTCGACGCGTCCTGTGCCGCCGTCTCCTCGGTAGCCTTCGACCTCCGAATAAGCCGTGCAAATACGCCCATATCAACTCCATACGTTACTCGCGCGGGTGGGATCCCGCGTCGTCCGGTGCGTCCGAACGCGTCCCCCGGTCCGCCGCCCACCGGAACCGGACGGCAGAACCACGCAACGGGCAACGACACCGTGCCGACGCCGTCACGTAGCTCGTTCGGGGAGCGCTCCCGGGGTTTGCGAGACTGGTCCCGTGAGCAGCGCATCCCCCGCCCCCCGAGTCATCGCCGTCGTCGGTCCCACGGCGGCCGGTAAGTCCGATCTGGGTGTCTTCCTCGCCCGCAGGCTCGGCGGCGAGGTCGTCAACGCCGACTCGATGCAGCTGTACCGGGGGATGGACATCGGTACCGCCAAACTGACGCCCGACGAACGCGGGGACGTCCCGCACCACCTCCTGGACGTCTGGGACGTCACCGTCACCGCGTCCGTCGCCGAGTACCAGCGCCTCGCCCGGGAGCGCATCGACGCCCTGCTCGCCGAGGGCCGCTGGCCGGTCCTGGTCGGCGGTTCCGGCCTGTACGTGCGCGGGGCCGTCGACAACCTGGAGTTCCCCGGCACCGACCCCGAGGTCAGGGCCCGCCTGGAGCAGGAGCTGACCCTGCGCGGCTCCGGCGCCCTGCACGCCCGCCTCGCCGCCGCCGACCCCGGCGCGGGCCAGGCGATCCTGCCCAGCAACGGCCGCCGGATCGTGCGGGCGCTCGAGGTCATCGAGATCACCGGCCGCCCCTTCACGGCCAACCTCCCGGGCCACGACTCGGTCTACGACACCGTCCAGATCGGCGTCGACGTGGCCCGCCCCGAACTCGACGAGCGCATCGCCCGCCGCGTCGACCGGATGTGGGAGGCGGGACTCGTCGACGAAGTGCGCGCCCTGGAGGCGCGCGGGCTGCGCGAGGGGCGCACGGCGTCCCGCGCGCTCGGCTACCAGCAGGTGCTCGGCGCGCTCGCCGGCGAGTGCACCCTCGACGAGGCCAGGACCGAGACCGTACGGGCCACCAAACGCTTCGCGCGCCGTCAGGATTCGTGGTTCAGGAGGGACCCGCGGGTGCACTGGCTCAGTGGGGCCGAGGCGGATCTGACGGAACTTCCGCGGCTCGCACTGGCGTTGCTCGAACGACCGGTCACAGCCTGATCACGTCATGGCATCGGGACGCTCCGGCCGTCATCGCGGCCTCCGGGGCCGTGCCATCATCGAGCTTCGATCGACCTAGTCCTAGTTGGGAGGGCGCGTGGCGATGGAGGCCGGCCCTCGCGACACCGCACAAGGAACCGAGCCCTTCACCGCCGACAGCGGTGGGCCGGAGCAGGACGCGGACCGTCTGAGCCCGGACGGGCCCGACGACACCGAGGACGGGGTGACCGCCGACGGGCCCGAGCCCGAGGAGATGTTCGCGGGCGGTCCCGAGGTCGAGGTGGAGCTGCGTCCGCAACGCCGGCTGCGGCTGTGGCACCTGGCCCCCATCGTCGGACTCGCCGCCGTCGGCTCCCTGATGTTCGCCTTCCCGCTCGCCTTCGACTTCGGCGACAGCGGCGCCGTGATCGCCATGCTGGGTCTGCTGATCTGCTCCTGCGCCGCGGGCTGGGGCATGATGGCCGCCCGCCGCGTCGGGCACACCTGGCCAGGTCTGCCCGCCCGCGGCGCCGGACGCCGCCCCGACTGGCGCGTCGTCCTCACCTACGCCGTCGTCGTCGGCGCGGTGATCGTCCTCGCGGTGTGGCGCGTGGCCCGCCTGCGGTAGGCCCGCCGCGGCGGTGACTGTCGGTGCCGCGCCGTACGATCGGGACATGAGCACGCGGATCGCCTTCCTCAAGGGACACGGCACGGAGAACGACTTCGTGATCGTCCCCGACCCGGAGAACAGCCTCGACCTGCCCCCGGCCGCCGTCGCCGCCCTGTGCGACCGCCGCGCGGGCATCGGCGGGGACGGCCTGCTGCACGTGGTGCGCTCCGCTGCGCACCCGGAGGCCGCGGGGATGGCCGCCGAGGCCGAGTGGTTCATGGACTACCGCAACGGCGACGGATCGGTCGCCGAGATGTGCGGCAACGGCGTCCGCGTCTTCGCCCGCTACCTCCAGCGCGCCGGGCACGTCACCGAGGGCGACCTCACGGTCGCCACGCGCGGGGGCGTCAAGAGCGTCCACCTCGCCAAGAACGGCGACGTCACGGTCGGCATGGGCCGCGCCCTGCTCCCCGGGGGCGAGGTCACGGTGCGGGTGGGCGAGCGCTCCTGGCCCGCCACCCACGTCAACATGGGCAACCCGCACGCGGTCGCCTTCGTCGAGGACCTCGCACACGCGGGGGACCTGCGCACCGCCCCGCCGGTCGGCCCGGACGGCGCCTACCCGGACGGCGTCAACGTCGAGTTCGTGGTCGACCGCGGCCCCCGGCACGTCGCCCTGCGGGTGCACGAGCGCGGGTCGGGCGAGACCCGGTCGTGCGGCACGGGCGCGTGCGCCGTCGCCGTGGCCGCGGCCCGCCGGGACGCCGCCGACCCGTCGGCCACCGGCACCCCCGCCACCTACACCGTCGACGTGCCCGGCGGAACGCTGGTGATCACCGAGCGCTCCGACGGCGAGATCGAGATGACCGGTCCCGCGGTGATCGTCGCCGAGGGCGAGATCGATCCGGCATGGCTGGAAAACGCCGTCCGCTGAACGGTGCGTCGGCTTGGCATCAGAGGTGTACCGGCCCGTATGGCACTGAGTGCCAGCCAGTCGGCGGGTCGCGGGGCAGGAAACCACGGCAGGCCGCCCAGCACCTGGCTTGAATCGGTAAACCTGTGAACGATCGCTCGATTGGGTGATCCGTTTCACGCTCGGCGAGAGGCGGTCAGTCGCACGTGGTGGGCTCGGTAGCATCAAGCACCGGCCCGGACGGGGGACCGAAACCAGCCCCCGAGCCGTGTCCGCCCTGGGGCACCCCGTCCGCCGGTCCACGCAGCCGGAGGTGCCCATGAGTGCGGAGGCGACGAACCCCGCGACCCCAGGTCCGGTGACCGCGTCCGCCGCGCGCTGGCGGGCCCGGATCGACCTGCGCCGCCTCGGCCGGGCAGCCCTGCTCGGCCCCGCGGCCCGTGACCGCCTGCCCGACGCCATCGGCCATCTCGCCGACGCCCACCGCGCCCACCACCCCGACGCCGACCTCGAACCCCTGCGCCGCGCCTACCTCCTGGCCGAGTCCTCGCACCGCGGCCAGATGCGCAAGAGCGGCGAGCCGTACATCACCCACCCCCTCGCGGTGACCCTCATCCTCGCCGAACTCGGCGCCGAGACGACCACGTTGACCGCCTCCCTGCTCCACGACACCGTCGAGGACACGGACGTGACGCTCGACCAGGTGGGCGCCGAGTTCGGCGCCGAGGTGCGCTACCTCGTCGACGGCGTCACCAAACTGGAGAAGGTCGACTACGGCGCCGCCGCCGAACCCGAGACCTTCCGCAAGATGCTCGTCGCCACCGGCAGCGACGTCCGCGTCATGTCGATCAAACTCGCCGACCGGCTGCACAACATGCGCACCCTCGGCGTCATGCGCCCCGAGAAGCAGGAGCGCATCGCCAAGATCACCCGGGACTTCCTCATCCCGCTCGCCGAACGCCTCGGCGTCCAGGCACTCAAGACCGAGCTGGAGGACCTGGTCTTCGCGATCCTCCACCCCGAGGAGTACCAGCACACCAGGGAACTGATCGTCGAGAACGCCTCCCGCGCCGACGACCCGCTCGCCGAGACCACCGAGGAGATCCGCGCCGTCCTGCGCGACGCCGGCATCCCCGCCGAAGTCCTCATCAGGCCACGGCACTTCGTCTCCGTCCACCGGGTCTCCCGCAAACGCGGACGCCTGCGCGGCGCCGACTTCGGCCGCCTGCTGATCCTCGTCAACGAGGACGCCGACTGCTACGGCGTCCTCGGCGAACTGCACACCTGTATGACGCCCGTCGTCTCGGAGTTCAAGGACTTCATCGCCGTACCGAAGTTCAACCTCTACCAGTCGCTGCACACCGCGGTCGCCCGCGCGGACGGGCAGGTCACCGAAGTCCTCATCCGCACCCACCAGATGCACAAGGTCGCCGAGGCCGGTGTCGTCGCGCTCGGCAACCCCTACGCCCCCGCGCCCGACGACCCCGCCGACGGCGAACGCGCCGACCCCACCAGGCCCGGCTGGCTCTCCCGCCTGCTCGACTGGCAGGAGGCCGCGCCCGACACCGACACCTTCTGGTCCACCCTCCGCGAGGACCTCGCGCAGGACCGCGAGATCACCGTCTTCCGCCCCGACGGCGGCACCCTCGGCCTCCCCGAGGGCGCCACCTGCGTCGACGCCGCCTACGCGCAGTACGGCGAGGACGCGCACGCGTGCATCGGCGCCCGCGTCAACGGCCGCCTGGCGACGCTCAGCACGGTCCTCACCGACGGCGACACCGTCCAGCTCCTGATGGGCCAGGACCCGGCGTCCGAGCCCTCCCGCGAGTGGCTTGAGCACGCCCACACCCCCGCCGCGCGCATCGCCATCCAGCGCTGGCTCACCACCCACCCCGCCCACGACGCCCCCGAGCGCGCGCAGAAGCCCGAGGTCCGGCTGCGCCCCGCCGCCGAGGCCCCCGACCCGTTCCCGTCCTTCGCCCCGCCCGAGGCCCGTCCCACCAGCGACAACGTCCTCGTCGACCAGCCCGGCGCGACGGTGCGGCTGGCCGGCTGCTGCACGCCCGTGCCGCCCGACGACGTCACCGGCTTCACCGTGCGCGGCGGAGTGGTGACCGTGCACCGCGTCGAGTGCGCCGCCGTCGCCCGGATGAAAGGCACGGGGCGCGCGGAAATCGGCGTGCGCTGGGGGGACACCACCGAGTGCCGGGTCACGCTCGTCGCGGAATCGTTCGTGCGCCCGCATCTGCTCGCCGACCTCACCGAGGCCATGGCGTCGGAGGGCGCGGAGATCTCCTCCGCGACCGTCGAACCCCCCAGCCAGCAGCGGGTCCGGCACACGTACACCGTCCAACTCCCGGACGCTGCCCACCTCCCCACCCTCATGCGGGCGATGCGCAACGTCCCCGGCGTCTTCGACGTCAGCCGGGCACGGACGCGGACGTAGGCGGGAGTGTGGATCGGGGGTGCGGCTGGGGCGGTTGGGTGGGGGTAACGGACCGGGGGCGTGGCTGGGTGCCGGGCTGGCGGGGGAGCGGATCGGGGGCGTGGCCGGGGCGCTTGGGTGCGGGGCCGGTGGGGAAACTGACCGGGGGTGTGCCGGGAGCCGCAGGCTGCGTGGTCGGTGGGGGTAACGAACCGAGGGCATGGCTGGGTGAGGGGCCGGTGGGGAAACCGACCGGGGGCGTGCCGGGAGCCGCAGGCTGCGTGGTCGATGGGGTCGGCGGTGCAGGTGTTCGTGACGCGGCCGGGCCGACTCGTTCGGGTGGCACGGGCGCGCGTCGGCCGCGTGCGGGGGGCGCGCGCTGGTAGCGGTGGTCCATGCCGCTCAGCCCTCGCACCCAGACGCCCCGCCGGTCCGGCCCGCTCCGCGGCGCCCGTCCGCTCCGCCGCCGTACCGCCGCCGCCCTGCTGGCCTCCGCCGTGTCGGTCGCGCTGCTCGCCGCGAGCGCGCCGCCCACCCCGCTGGGCCTCGGCGACCGTCTCTTTCCGACCCTCGGCAACCCCGGCTACGACGTGGCGGCCTACCACCTCGACTTCACCTACTCGGGCGACAACCGCGCACCGCTGGCGGCCGTGACCACCATCGACGCCTGGACCACCGCCGACCTGGACCGGATCAACCTCGACTTCGCGCACGGCACGGTCGAGTCGGTCGAGGTGGACGGCGAACCGGCCGACTTCACCGGCGCGGGCGAGGACCTCGTCGTCACCCCGGAGGAGCCGCTCAGCGCGGGCAGCCTCACCCGGATCACCGTGCGGCACACCAGCGACCCGGTCGGCTCGGACGACAGCGACGGCGGCTGGGTGCGCACCGCGGACGGCCTCGCCATGGCCAACCAGGCCGACGCCGCGCACCTCGTCTTCCCCTGCAACGACCACCCCTCCGACAAGGCGATGTTCACCATCAGGATCACCGCCCCCAACGACTACACGGCCGTCGCCAACGGGCTGCCCGCCGGACGCCACCGGACCGCGCGCACGACCACCTGGACCTACCGCACCAAGCACCCCATGGCCACCGAACTGGCCCAGGTGTCCATTGGCCGCTCCAGCGTGGTCCGCCGCGAGGGCCCCGGCGGACTCCCGGTCAGGGACGTCGTCCCCAGCAAGGACCGCGAGGCCCTGGAACCGTGGCTGGCCAAGACGCCCGACCAGATCGCCTGGATGGAGAGCAAGGTCGGCCCGTACCCGTTCGAGACCTACGGCGTCCTCATGGCGCAGGCGTCGACCGGCTTCGAGCTGGAGACCCAGACCCTCTCCCTCTTCGAGAAGGACATCTTCACCGAGCCCGCCTACCCCAAGTGGTACGTCGAGTCGATCATGGTGCACGAGCTGTCCCACCAGTGGTTCGGCGACAGCGTCAGCCCGCGTACCTGGTCCGACCTGTGGCTGAACGAGGGCCACGCCACCTGGTACGAGACCCTGTACGCCGACGAGACGGCCCACCGTCCGATGGAGACGCGGATGAAGGCCGCGTACGGCGCCTCGGACACCTGGCGGGCCGCCGGGGGACCGCCCGCCAGGCCCAAGGCGCCCGCGCGGGGACAGAAGATCAGCATCTTCCGCCCGAACGTCTACGACGGCGCCTCCCTGGTCCTCTACGCCCTGCGCCAGGAGATCGGCCACCGTGACTTCGACCGGCTGGAGCGTGCCTGGGTCGCCCGCCACCGGGACTCGACCGCGTCCACGGCCGACTTCGTCCGCCTCGCTTCGGAGATCTCCGGGCGTGACCTCCGCGGCTTCTTCCAGCAGTGGCTGTACGGCGCGAAGACCCCGCCGATGCCGGGCCACCCGGACTGGAAGTCCACGGAACCCGCGAAGCCGGCCACGCAGGGTGAGCAGACGAAGCACACGCAGCAGGCACGGCAGACGAAGCAGGCGCAGCGGGACCGGCGGGCTGAGCCGGCCGAGCAGGGTGGGCAGGAGAAGCGGGATCGGCCGGCCGAGCAGGAGAAGCGCGGGACGGGGGCGGCGGAGGGGACGCAGTCGACGCGGGGGAAGCGGGGCGAGGAGGCCCCGGTGATGGTGGGGGCCGCTGGTTGAGCCGGGACGGGAGCGGGAAATAAGGCGGTGACGAGACGGGGCGTACCGTGCGACCATCTTCGGGTCGGCGCGGTACGGACCACGGGAATCTCCCGGGTCGCCCGTACGTTGTCCCAGGTGGTCGACGAGTCTGACGGTCCACCGGCCGTCTCCGCCGCCGACACCGCCTTCCCATCGACGTAAGGATCCAATGACCTCCTCTTCATCCCCTTCCCAGGACTCGCAGCGCTTCGCGCACACCTACGCCGAAGGTCTTCGGGCCGATGCCCTGATGGAAGAGGACGTCGCCTGGAGCCACGAGATCGACGGAGACCGGGACGGCGACCAGTTCGACCGCTCCGAGCGCGCGGCCCTGCGCCGTGTGGCCGGCCTCTCCACCGAGCTGGAGGACGTCACCGAGGTCGAGTACCGCCAGCTGCGCCTGGAGCGGGTCGTCCTCGTCGGCGTCTGGACCACCGGCACCGTGCACGAGGCCGACAACTCGCTCGCCGAGCTGGCCGCCCTCGCCGAGACGGCGGGCGCCCTCGTCCTCGACGGCGTGATCCAGCGCCGCGACAAGCCCGACGCGGCCACCTACATCGGCTCGGGCAAGGCGAACGAACTGCGGGACATCGTCCTGGAGTCCGGCGCCGACACCGTCATCTGCGACGGCGAGCTGAGTCCTGGTCAGCTCATCCACCTCGAGGACGTCGTCAAGGTCAAGGTCATCGACCGCACGGCCCTGATCCTCGACATCTTCGCCCAGCACGCCAAGTCCCGTGAGGGCAAGGCGCAGGTGGCGCTCGCGCAGATGCAGTACATGCTGCCCAGGCTGCGCGGCTGGGGCCAGTCGCTGTCCCGGCAGATGGGCGGCGGCAAGGGCGGCGGCCTCGCCACCCGAGGCCCCGGTGAGACGAAGATCGAGACCGACCGGCGCCGCATCCGCGAGAAGATGGCGAAGATGCGCCGGGAGATCGCGGAGATGAAGACCGGCCGCGAGATCAAGCGCCAGGAGCGCAAGCGTCACCGGGTGCCGTCCGTGGCCATCGCGGGCTACACCAACGCGGGCAAGTCGTCCCTGCTCAACCGCCTCACGGGCGCCGGTGTCCTGGTCGAGAACGCCCTGTTCGCGACCCTGGACCCGACCGTCCGCCGCGCCGAGACGCCCGGCGGACGCCTGTACACCCTGGCGGACACCGTCGGTTTCGTCCGGCACCTGCCCCACCACCTCGTCGAGGCGTTCCGCTCCACCATGGAGGAGGTCGGCGAGTCCGACCTGATCCTGCACGTGGTCGACGGCTCGCACCCGGCGCCGGAGGAGCAGCTCGCCGCCGTGCGCGAGGTCATCAGGGACGTCGGTGCCACCGGCGTGCCCGAGATCGTCGTCATCAACAAGGCGGACGCCGCCGATCCGGTGACGCTCCAGCGTCTGATGCGCGTCGAGACCCGGTCGATCGCTGTCTCGGCCCGCACCGGCCAGGGCATCGCCGAGCTGCTCGCGCTCATCGACAACGAGCTGCCGCGGCCGTCGGTCGAGATCGAGGCGCTGGTGCCGTACACCCACGGCAAGCTGGTCGCCCGCACCCACGACGAGGGCGAGGTGATCTCCGAGGAGCACACCCCGGAGGGCACCCTGCTCAAGGCCCGGGTGCACGAGGAGCTGGCGGCGGAGCTTGCACCGTACGTACCGGCGCCCACGGTCTGACCGGTCTGACCGCCGGGCAGCCTGAAGCGATCACCGGGGCGGGCTGCCCGTCCCGGTGACCTGCTCTGCCGCGTCGGAGGGCAGTCGCCTCTACGAAGCGCCGAAGGGTAGTCGTCCCCTACGAAGCGCCCGATCGGGAACCCTCAGCGGGGTTCGCCGGTCGGGCGCTTCGCCGTGGGGTCACTGTCCGGCGAACTTCCCGCTCACCGATTCGTAGACGCTCTTGGCCACGTCGCCCAGGCGCGGTCCGGCGAGCCAGCCCGAAGTCACCGGGCCTATTGAGGTGTTGGAGACCAGCGCGGGCTTGCCGGCCGACCCCGTCGCCACCCAGCCGCCACCGGAGGAACCGCCGGTCATGGTGCAGCCGATGCGGTACATCGTGGGGTCCGACGTGGCGATCGACAGCCGTCCCGGCCTGTCCTGGCACTGGTACAGCTTCTGCCCGTCGAACGGCTTCGCCGCCGGATAGCCGGTCGCGGTGACGGTCGAGACCTTCGGCACGGCCGGGGCGTTGAAGTCCACGGGCAGGGCCGCGCCCACCGTCTCCTCCAGCGACTTGCCGTCGCCGCCCTGTTCGGGCGTCACGTGGATGACGGCGAAGTCGTACGAGGCACCGTCGCCCCCGGTGGCGCCGCCCTTGGAGATCCACTGCTGCGAGGTCTGCGCGCCGTCGCCCCACCAGACGCCGTACGGAGCGACCTCCTCCCGGGTGGCGTTCTCCAACTGGGCCGCCGTACGGCCCGCGTCGTTGTACGACGGCACGAAGGCGACGTTGCGGTACCAGCCGCCCTTCTTGCCCGCGTGCACGCAGTGCCCCGCCGTCCAGACCAGGTTGGACTTGCCCGGATGCGCCGGGTCCGCGACCACCGTCGCCGAGCAGACCATCGTGCCCTCGGGGGAGTCGAAGAACACCTTGCCCGCGGTGGCCGCGTTGGCGTGGTAGCTCGGCGCGACGGCCCGCGCGGCCACCGCGGCGGGCGTCGGGTCGGTCACGCCCTGGTCGCCCGACAGATCGTTGGTGTCGACGCGCTGGTCCGGGTCCTCGGCGTCCCGCATCCGGTCCGGGTTCCAGAGGTTCTTGATGATGGGGTTGACGAACTGGTCCGCCTCCCGCAGCCAGTCGTCCCGGTCCCAGTTCTTCCAGGCACCGTTCTTCCACTTGTCGATGTCGATCCCGTGCTCTTTGAGCTTGTCCCGGATGTCGTCCGGGATCTTTATCTTGCCGTCGCTGTCGGTATCGGCGGCGCTCGCGGAGGCGGAGGCCCGGCCGTCCGCGGTGGTGTCACCCGAGTCGCACGCGGTGACGGTCAACGCCAGCACCGAGGCGAGCGCGAAGACGGCCAGAGACGGCCTGGTGGATCGCATGCTGTGAGTCCCCCTGAGATGTTCGGTTCCGAGGCTGTCCTTGTCGAACGGCATCACAGACTATGCGGTGGCTGTGGGGGCGTTCCCACGGAACCGCAACGGTTCGGCTACGGGCGTCCCGACGCACTCATGGACCCCTTGGTCGGCTCAGTCACCCCCTGGCCCCGTCACCTCTCAGGTCAGCCACCGCTGCCCGACAGCGGTCGTACGGTGAGGAGTTGTTCCGCGCGGCCGACCGGGCCGTGCACGTCGTGCAGCACGGTGCTGGTCAGCCCCTGCCCGGCCGGGCCCCAGGTGACGGTCGTGTCGAGTCCCGTCCAGGACCCGGTCGGACGCCGGTGCAGATGGACGGTCAGATCGACGTTCGGGAACATCCACTCCGTCGGCGGCTGCCGCACGGCGATCCCGTTGGCCGTGTCGACGAGCGCCAGGTACGAGGCGAGCGGCCCCACGGGCACGCCCGCGATCAGATCGAGCGGCGTCGAGATCCAGGCGGTCGTCCGGCCCGGGGTGGGCGCGCCGACCGGCCGGACGTCGACCGAGGCGATGTAACCCCCGGGCCACAGCTCGGACATGCGCCACGAATCGAGTTCCCCGGGTGGCGTGAGACGCGCGTCGGACCCGCCCGCGACGGCACCGGTGTCCCACTCGGCCAGCAGCCACGCCCGAGCCCTGACCACCGGCCGCCCGCCGATCCGCACGACGGCCTCGACCAACGAGATGGTCCGGCCCGGCCGCACGGTCTCCACCTCGATCTCGCACTCGTCGAGCCCGAGCCGCCCGAGGATGTCGTAACTGATCCGGGAGACCACCAGCCCCTGCCCGCTCGCCGCCGCGTGCTCCTCCAGGACATGGGCCACGAGCCCGCCCAGCGGACTGAAGTGCTGCTCGTCGGCGTTCCAGGCGCCGCCCGCGTGCGGGGTCGGCTTGAAGCGCATCTCATCGATGCGTTCGAAGTAGCTGCCGGGGGCGACGGATCCGGCGGAGCGGGCGGATCCGCCGGACCTTTCGCGGGTGTCGGGTGCGGTGTCCTTCGAGGAGTCGTGAGAGGCATCTGGGGAGTGAGCGTGGGAGGGGCCTTGGGAGGGGGTCTGGGAGGAGTCGCGGGAGGGGCGATAGGAGGGTCCCTGGGAAAGGCCCTGGGAAGGGCCTTGGGAAGGGCCTTGGGAGGCGGGCACGTTCGGTTCCCCTTCGATTGCGGACGTTCGACTGGACAACAGGAACCAGAGTGCCAAGCCCGTCTCCCGCCCCAGCAGGCGCCCCGGGACAGGAGACGGCAGCCGGGAGCACGGCGGGAGGGGAGACCGGCCGCATCGGCCGGTCAAAGGCTCGGCAAGGATCGAGGTGACCCGTAACCCGGTTCATGGTTCGGGGTTGCTAGCGGTGGGGGCGCGCTGGCATGCGCGGTCCCCGACGGTGGTGCGAAGCGGGGCGTGGGGGATGGGGGCGGGAGACACCGTGGCCCCTGCGAGACCTCGGCTCGCTCAGGGACGGCGGGAGGATCAGCAGCTGTGGCCGAGTCCACGTATCGGGGAGGCCCACCTGCCCGGCCCTGGACAAGTCCTGCCCCTGGCAGCGGGACTGGTTCCGCCGCCGACGTGAACCCATGGACCGGTTCTGCTGCTGACGTTGACTCCGGGGCGGGGGTCGGTGGTGTGGGCGTGGGTGGGGGCTTGGGCGCGGGTGTGGGCTGGGCCGGGTTTGGGGGAGGGGGCGGGGCCAGGGCCCGAGGCGACGGCGGGCCTGATGCCGGAGGTGTGGCCGGGCCCGGAGGCCAGGGCAAGCCCGGGGGTGAGTCTGGGCTCGGTGACGGAGGTGTGGCTGCGCTCCGAGGTGAGGCCGGGGCGGTCTCGGATTGTGGGGGAGGGGCCGACGTCCCAGATGGGGCCAAGGCGGTCTCCGGTCGCGGGAGCGGGGCCGGGGCCCGAGAAAAGGGCGGGCCTGGGTACGAAGGTGAGGCCGGGGTGCGAGGTGGGGCCGGGGCGGTGCTCGGTCCCGGGGTGGGGCCGAGGTGCCCGGTGGGAGCACGCCGGTCTCCGGTCGCGGAACCTGGTCGAGCCGACCCCTGATGGCCGCCGCGTCCAGGCCCGCGCCGGTCGACTCCTCGGGGAACCCGACCCGTCGGCCACCGCGCACACCGGCGGCGCGGGGGTACGCCGGTGCGCTGCCGATCGTGCCGGTCCGTGCCCGTGGCCTGACCGTCGAGGGCGCCGACGGCCGCCGCTACCTCGACTGCCTCTCCGGTGACGGAACCCTCGCCCTCGGCCACAACCACCCCGTCGTCCTGGCGGCGATCCGCGATGCCCTCGCCTCCGACGCCCCACTGAACGCCCCCGAGTCGGCCACCCCCGTCAAGGAAGCCTTTCTCTCCGAGCTTCTCCGCACCCTCCCCTCCGATCTCGCCGACGGCGCGCGCGTCCGCTTCTGCGCCCCCTCGGGCGCCCAGGCGACCCAGACCGCCCTCGAACTCGTCCGATCCGCCACCGGCCGGACCCCAGTGGCACTCTGCTTCTACGGTGGCGCCGACCCCGCCGACGCCCAACTCGGCACCTTGGCAGCCCTGTTCGTCGACCCACTGCGAGGTGGGAGCGACTGTGGCGGCGACCCCGACAACAGCAGCGCGGTCCTGGCCCCCAACTTCTGGATGCGCGACCTGCGGTACTTGGCGGCGGCCCGGTCCATCCCCCTCATCGCCGACGAGACCCGGACCGGCGTGGCCCGCACCGGCGCCTTCTGGGCGGTGGACCACAGCGGCATCACCCCGGACGTGATGGTCCTCTCCAGGGCCGTCGCCGCGGGCCTTCCGCTCTCGGTCGTCGTCCACCGCGACTCCCTCGACACCGAGCAACCGGGCACTCCCGCAGCCCCGTTCCGCGGCAACCAACTCGCCCTGGCCGCCGGAGCCGCCACCCTGGCCCACGTCCGCACCCACGGCCTGGCCACCCGCGCGGCTGCCCTGGGTGCCCGCATGCTCAGCCAACTCGACTCCCTGCGGGCCGAGTTTTCCTGCATCCGGCGAGTCCGTGGTCAGGGCCTGATGATCGACGTGGAGGTTCGGCCCCCGGAAGCCGACACCACGCCAGAGCCGACCGAGACCTTCGCCGCCCCCGCTGCTCCCGCCACCCGCCTCACCTCAACCCCCTTTCACCACTCTCACCACTCGCTCCGCGCGCGTCCCGGCGCTGAGGGAGACCCCGGCCTGGCCGTCGCCGTCCAGCGGGCGTGTCTGGAACGCGGTCTGATCGTCGGCCTCGACGGTCCCCGAGCCGACGTCCTACGCCTCCTCCCTCCGCTCACCGTCACCGACGAGCAGGCCGCCGCCGTCCTCGACCGGTTCGCCGACGCGGTGGCTTCCGTCTCCCACGCCCCGGCTGCTCCGGACGCCCGCTCCCCTTTCAGCTGAGCGGATCTCCCCACTCACGCGGCCCCCAACGCCTCCGCACCGACACCCCCCCCACATCGCTAGGAACCTCCTTGAACACAGCTCCCACCTCCAGCACGGACCCCACTGCCCCCACCGCCCCCACGGTGCTTGAGATGCCGGGACAGCACCAGCTACTCCTGCCTCCCGCCGAGGTCCCGCACCCCACGGATCTCCTGGCCGACCCGGACCCGAGCACCGCCGCGGGTGCCGCCGCCGTCGAGAACCTGCTGCGCTGCTGGGTGCGCGAGACGGACCTGCCGGCGCCCGAGCACGGCGACCCGCTCCGCGTCGAACTCCCGGCCAGCGCCACGGCTCTCCTGGTCCCGGTCCACTACTGGTCCCCGACCGGCGTGCACCGCTTCGGCCCACCCCGGCTCAGCGGTGCTCCCAGCCAGTCACCACCGGTCGACGCCGTCACCCTCGCGGCCCTCCTCGCCCGTGAGACGACGGTCGCCCAGCAGACGGCCGTGTCTCTTCCCGACTCCACCTCCACCCCGCCCTCCGCCTGGTCGTCCGCCTCCACTCCGGATCTGGTCGCCCGGGTCGCCGACTCCCTCCGCCGCACCACCACCTTCATCGCCGACCGCCGGGAACACCCCGCCGACGGCCCCGACCGCTTCCTCTCCGCCGAACAGTCCCTCCTGCTCGGACACCCCCTCCACCCGACCCCGAAGAGTCGCGAGGGCCTCTCCGACGCCGAGTCGGCTCGGTACTCGCCCGAATCGCGCGGGTCTTTCCCGCTGAGCTGGCTCGCCGTGGCCCCGTCCGTATTCGCGTCGGACTCCGCGTGGACGGAGCGCGGCCGTCCCGTCCCGGCCTCCCGACTCACCGAACGCCTCCTGCTGGACGGCGCCCCGATCGGGCACCAGGTCCCGGACGGTCACGTCTTCCTGCCCGTCCACCCCTGGCAGCTCCGCGAGGTCCGTCGGCGCCCGCCTATCGCGGCCCTGTTCGACGCGGGTCTGCTGAGTGACCTGGGTACGCTCGGCCCCTCCTGGCACCCCACCTCCTCTCTCCGTACCGTGCACCGCTCGGGCGCCCCCGCGATGCTGAAACTGTCGCTCGCCGTGCGGATCACCAACTCCCGCCGGGAGAACCTCCGCAAGGAACTGCACCGGGGCGTCGAGGTCCACCGCCTGCTGCGCTCAGGTCTGGCCGCGCGATGGCACTCCGTCCACCCGGATTTCGACATCGTCCGTGACCCGGCCTGGCTCGCCGTCGACACCCCGGACGGTGACCCGGTACCAGGACTGGACGTGGTGATCCGGCACAACCCCTTCGCCCCGTCCGACGACGTCCTGTGCGTCGCCGCCCTGACCGCCCTCCTGCCACCGGCACCCTCGACCGGCTCGACGGGGGCACGCCAGGAGCTGTCCCGGAGCACCCCGCGTTCCCGGCTCGCCGACCTGGTGACCCGCTTGGCCCTCCGCACCGGACGTCCCCGAGGGGCCGTCTCCGCCGAGTGGTTCCTGCGCTACCTGGAGAAGGTCGTCCGACCGGTGCTGTGGCTGGACGCGGAGGCCGGCATCGCGCTGGAGGCCCATCAGCAGAACACCCTGGTGCTGCTGGACCCCGACGGCTGGCCCGCGGGCGGTCGGTACCGGGACAACCAGGGCTACTACTTCCGCGAGTCCCATCGGGCCCGGCTCGACGCCCAGTTGCCCGGCATCGGCCTGGCGAGCGACACCTTCGTCCCGGACGCGGTGACCGACGAACGCTTCGTCTATTACCTCGTGATCAACAACGTCCTCGGTCTCATCGGTGCCTTCGGCAGCCAACGTCTGGCGGACGAGCGGCTGTTGCTCGCGGCATTCCGTCGGTTCCTCGCCGATGCCGTCTCGGGCCCGGCCCGGCTCCGCACCGCACTCGCCGATCGCCTGCTCGACTCACCCGTCCTGCGGTGCAAGGCCAACCTGCTGACCCGGCTGCACGGCCTGGACGAACTCGTCGGCCCGGTCGAGACGCAGTCCGTCTACGTCACCATCGCCAACCCCCTCCACTGCTGACGTCTGTCTCCAACTCCAGTCATTCGTCTGCCCTTTCACTCGGGGACCCCAGTCCCGACCCACCTTCCGAGAGGAGCGCCGCCGTGCCTCCCGCCGATGCCGACGCCGCCGTCGATCCGCACTCCACCCCTCCCACCTCTCCTTCCATCGCCTCCGACTCCTGTACGGCCGTGCCTGACGGCGGCGCAAGCACGGGCAACGAGGAGACTCTCGAACTGCGTCTGTCCGGCGAACTCCTCACCCTCTACGAGGCAGCAGCCGACCTTCGTACCCGAGAGACCCACCCAGGTACGCCCCGAGGGACCGGCCCAACCGTGCCCCACCCGGACGCGGCACACCCCGACGTGTCCTCCCTCAACGTGGCTTCTGCCGAGTTGAGTTGTTTCATCGGCGGCGCCCGCTCCACGCGCGCCGGGGCCAGCTCGACAACCTCCGACGACCTGCTCGACCACGTCGCACACTGGGACCCTGTTTCAACTCCCCTCGGCACCTTCGAACTTGTCCCGGTCCGCGTCGACCGGGACATCCCCTTGATCAGCCGCTGGATGAACGACCCCGCCGTCGCGGAGTTCTGGGAACTGGCCGGCGCTCCGGAGGCGACCGAGGAGCATGTCAGGTTCCAGTTGTCCGGAGACGGGCGCAGCGTCCCGTGTCTCGGCGTGCTGGACGGCACTCCGATGAGCTACTGGGAGATCTACCGCGCGGACCTCGACCCCCTGGCCCGGTGTTATCCCGCCCGGCCTCACGACACGGGCCTCCATCTCCTCGTCGGCGACGCCGCCGACCGAGGCCATGGAGTGGGCGGCGCGCTGATCCGCGCCGTTTCCGATCTCGTCCTCGACAATCGGCCCGCCTGCCCGCGAGTCGTCGCCGAACCCGACCTGCGCAACACCCCCTCTGTCTCCGCGTTCCTGACCGCCGGGTTCCGTTACTCGGCGGAGGTCGACCTCCCCGCCAAGCGCGCCGCCCTCATGATCCGAGAGCGTGCCCTCCGGCATCTGTTGTGACGCAGTGCGATTGCATCGTCGCAATGAGTCAAACGGGCGGCCGTGCCCGGTGGTTCCCCACCCGCAAAGTTTTTTCGCACCGGTCTTCGCACTCACCGGTCTCCGTGCTCACCGGACTGCGGGCTCACCGGACTCCGCGTCTCGTCCCGGAGTCTCTCCGCACGCCCCCCCCCGCAGGCCCGCCCGCCTTCGTTACCGGGTCCTCTCTGGACCCTGCCCCTATCCCCTGCCCCCTGCCCTCGGGGATTCCCCGACCCGGCTGCTCTCTGGTCGCAGGCGTCGGCCACCTCCAGCCCTGTCCTCTCCCGACCCGCCTCCCCCCGCCGGACCCATTCGTTTCCTGCCCCACCCGACCGGTTCGCGCCCCCGCGCTCAACGCCGCACCCGAGCAATCCGCAATGACCCAGTCGCGAGCCCGTAGCGACCCCGTACCGCCCCCTTTCCGCTCTCAACCGGTCCACTTCGGTCATCCGCCCGGACCGCCCGGTCCTGACTCCCGCCCCCTGCCTCAGCCTTGATCGGCCCGTTGTCAGTGTCGGGCCGTAGGGTGGTCGCGCTATGACGAAGCCCTCACTCCCCGAACTCCTGCATGCTGCCGTCGCCTCCGTCGGCGGCACGGAGCGCCCCGGCCAGGTGACCATGGCCGAATCCGTCGCGGAGGCGATCGACGACGGTTCCCACCTGCTGGTCCAGGCCGGCACCGGAACCGGAAAGTCGCTCGGCTATCTCGTGCCCGCGCTCGCGCACGGGGAGCGGGTCGTCGTGGCGACGGCCACCCTCGCGCTCCAGCGCCAGCTCGTCGAGCGGGACCTCCCGCGCACGGTCGACGCCCTCCATCCCCTGCTGCGCCGACGGCCCGAGTTCGCCATGCTCAAGGGCAGGTCGAACTACCTGTGCCTGCACCGTCTCCACGAGGGCATGCCGCAGGACGAGGAGGAGGGCCTCTTCGACCAGTTCGAGGCAGCGGCCCCCACCAGCAAGCTCGGCCAGGACCTGCTGCGGCTGCGCGACTGGTCGCAGGACACCGAGACCGGCGACCGCGACGGGCTGACCCCGGGCGTCTCCGACCGGGCCTGGGCGCAGGTCTCCGTCTCCTCCCGCGAGTGCCTGGGCGCGACCAAGTGCGCCTACGGCGCCGAGTGCTTCGCGGAGATGGCCCGTGAACGGGCGAAGCTCGCCGAGGTCGTCGTCACCAACCACGCGCTGCTCGCCATCGACGCCATCGAGGGCGCCCCGGTCCTTCCGCAGCACGAGGTGCTGATCGTCGACGAGGCGCACGAACTGGTCTCCCGGGTCACCGGCGTGGCCACGGGCGAACTCACTCCCGGCCAGGTCAACCGCGCCGTGCGCCGCGCGGCGAAGCTGGTGAACGAGAAGGCCGCCGACCAGCTCCAGACCGCTGCCGAGGGCTTCGAGCGGCTGATGGAGCTGGCCCTACCGGGCCGCCTGGAGGAGATCCCGGAGGACCTCGGGTACGCGCTGATGGCACTGCGTGACGCCAGCCGTGCGGTGATCTCCGCGATCGGGGCGACCCGCGACAAGTCCGTCCAGGACGAGGACGCGGTCCGCAAGCAGGCGCTGGCGTCCGTGGAGAGCGTCCATGACGTGGCCGAGCGGATCGCGAACGGATCGGAGTGGGACGTCGTCTGGTATGAGCGCCACGACCGCTTCGGCGCCTCCCTGCGGGTCGCCCCCATGTCGGTGTCGGGGCTGCTGCGCGAGAAGCTGTTCACGGACCGCTCCGTGATCCTGGCCTCGGCGACGCTGAAGCTCGGCGGCGATTTCAACGGTGTCGGCGCCTCGCTCGGGCTCGCCCCCGAGGGGACGGAGGGTGACGACGTCCCGCAGTGGAAGGGCATCGACGTCGGCTCGCCCTTCGACTATCCACGGCAGGGCATCCTGTACGTCGCCAAGCACCTCGCGCGCCCCGCGCGGGACGGCGACCGCGGCGACATGCTTGACGAGCTGACGGAGCTGATCCAGTCGGCCGGCGGCCGCACGCTCGGCCTCTTCTCCTCGATGCGCGCCGCCCAACTCGCCGCCGAGGAACTGCGCGTGCGCATCCCGGAGTTCCCCATCCTGCTCCAGGGCGAGGAGACGCTCGGCGAGCTGATCAAGAACTTTGCCGCGGACCCGCGCACCTGCCTGTTCGGGACGCTCTCGCTCTGGCAGGGCGTGGACGTCCCCGGGCCCAGCTGCCAACTGGTCGTCATGGACAAGATCCCGTTCCCGCGGCCGGACGACCCGCTGATGAGCGCCCGCCAGAAGGCGGTCGAGGAGAACGGCGGCAACGGCTTCATGGCGGTCGCCGCCACGCACGCCGCGCTTCTGATGGCGCAGGGTGCCGGGCGTCTGGTCAGGGCGTCCGGCGACCGCGGCGTCGTCGCGGTGCTCGACCAGCGCCTCGCCACGGCCCGCTACGGCAGCTATCTGAAGGCGTCACTGCCGGACTTCTGGTACACCACGGACCGTAACCAGGTCCGCAGGTCGCTGGCGGCGATCGACGCGGTGGCGAAGCAGACGGAGGCGGCGGCCGCCGTTCAGACCGGCAAGGAGACGGACACCGGAACGGGCGGCGACACCGACACCGACGCCGACACGGAGGCCGCTACCGGGACCGAGTGAGCGGAGGGGCGGCCGCCGGTCGATGGCGTCCGCCCCTTTCGCCCTCGCTGCGCGGGGTCACGGGACAGCACAGGACCCCGGAACCGGCGCAGAGGTTCCGGGGCCCGGTCAGGGAGCGATGCGGTGCCCAGGGCCCGCCCGCTGTGGCCGTCACACGCGACGCAGGACCGCCACGACCTTGCCGAGGATGGTCGCGTCGTCGCCGGGGATCGGCTCGTACGCCGCGTTGTGGGGGAGGAGCCAGACATGGCCGTCCTCCCGCTTGAAACGCTTCACGGTGGCCTCGCCGTCGAGCATGGCCGCCACGATGTCACCGTTCTCGGCGACGGGCTGGCGGCGGACGGTGACCCAGTCGCCGTCGCAGATGGCGGCCTCGATCATCGAGTCGCCGACGACCTTCAGCACGAACAGCTCGCCGTCACCGACCAGTTGCCGCGGGAGCGGGAAGACGTCCTCGACGGACTCCTCGGCGAGGATCGGTCCACCGGCGGCGATCCGGCCGACCAGCGGCACGTAGGACGCGGCGGGCTTCCCGGCGGTGTCGGTGGGCTGCGCCGACGACGCCTGGTCCGAGCCGCGCACCTCGTAGGCGCGCGGGCGGTGCGGGTCGCGTCGCAGGAAGCCCTTGCGCTCCAGGGCCATCAGCTGGTGGGCGACGGAGGACGTGCTGGACAGGCCGACCGCCTGTCCGATCTCCCGCATGGAGGGTGGGTAGCCGCGTCGTTGCACCGAGTCCCTGATCACCTCGATCACGCGGCGCTGCCGATCGGTGAGTCCGGAGCTGTCCGCCCGGATGCCAGGGGGTCGGCCCGGCAGCGAGCGCTTGTGCCCCTCGGGATTCATGTCGTTGATCGCATGCGCCGGCTCGAGTCGGCCCTGGGAGCGGTCCTGGGCAGTGATGGCACTGTCTGCGGTGGTGGTCACGTCGGCCCCTCTCGATGGTCTCCCTGGCTGGACAACGGTAGTTGCTTTCGAAAGGTTGCGCCAAACACACGTTCGAGTGAAAAAACGTGGATCCGCTGACTCGATCAGGATTCCGGGTGTATGGCTGACGCTCGATCCGACGGGCGGAGCGGTCCCTGGAGGGGCTTGCGGCTCGGCGCCCGAAGGCTCCGCCGATCGGTCTGTGACCTCGAGTATCGCGGCCCGGCGTGCCACCGGGCGCCCGGTGGGCCGGAGTGTGGGCCTCGCCCGTCCCGGAGCCCCACGGCCCCTCCTTGCCGCGCCCACGCTATCCCCGTACGCCCTCAGAGCGTCGCCCTGTCCGGCCGTGTCCCGCCCCGGGCCTCGCGGGCCGGGGCGGAGGGAACGTTCCGGCATCGAACGTGGAATCGCCCCGCTGAGGCCGTGCGGGCGCGTGAGGGCCCCTGTGGGGAGGGCCGACACGCGCGCGTACGGCGTGTTTATGTGGCTCGATCCCCACATCTAGTGGTTGGATTACGGAGGTGGCCCAGAAGTTGTGGTCCCCCGGGTCCGCGAAGCCTCGGCGATCGCCTATGCTGGGGTCTGCTTCGCGGAGTTCGGAACATCCGGCGAGGCCCATGAGTCTGCTGTGAGGAGGGTTGGGAGTTCATGCACTGCCCCTTCTGCAGGCATCCCGACAGTCGGGTCGTCGACAGCCGTACTACGGACGACGGCACGTCGATCCGCAGGCGCCGCCAGTGTCCGGACTGCACGCGACGGTTCACCACCGTCGAGACCTGTTCGCTCATGGTGGTGAAACGCTCCGGGGTCACCGAGCCCTTCAGCCGCATCAAGGTCATCAACGGCGTGCGCAAGGCGTGTCAGGGGCGGCCGGTCACCGAGGACGCGCTCGCCCAGCTCGGCCAGCGGGTCGAGGAGGCCGTGCGGGCCACCGGGAGCGCCGAGTTGACCACGCACGACGTGGGTCTGGCCATACTCGGTCCGCTGCAGGAGCTCGACCTCGTCGCGTACATGCGCTTCGCCTCCGTCTACCGGGCCTTCGACTCGCTGGAGGACTTCGAGTCCGCCATCGCGGAGCTCCGTGAAGAGACCCGACGCGCCGCCGCGGACGACGAAGACCGCGCGGAGACGGCGGCCGGGAACAAGAAGACCGACGGCGGGCCGGGTGGGACCGTCAAGGTCCCCGAGCCCGTCCGCGTCGCCGACTGATCGACGGACCAAAAACAGGGCGGATGCCCTGATTCTGTCGCGCGGCGAACCACGACTTGCCGCGGGCCGCCAAAGGCGTGTCCCGCGACATCAGACAGCACACCGTGCCACGGGAACAACGCGGCACTTCGGGGCGTTTCAGCCCGTACAGGGAGGCGGCATGACAGAGACGGCGAGCGGTCCGGCACGAGGTTCCCGAGCCAAGGGCACCAAGACGGCCAAGGGCCTGCGCATCGACCGCATCCACACCACCCCGGGCGTGCACCCGTACGACGAGGTGACGTGGGACAGCCGGGATGTCGTCATGACCAACTGGCGCGACGGCTCGGTCAACTTCGAGCAGCGCGGCGTCGAGTTCCCCGACTTCTGGTCGGTGAACGCGGTCAACATCGTCACCAGCAAGTACTTCCGCGGGGCGGTCGGCACCCCGCAGCGCGAGGTCAGCCTCAAGCAGCTGATCGACCGCATCGTGAAGACGTACCGGAAGGCCGGTGAGGACCACAAGTACTTCGCCTCGCCCGCCGACGCCGAGATCTTCGAGCACGAGCTGGCGTACGCCCTCCTGCACCAGGTCTTCAGCTTCAACAGCCCCGTCTGGTTCAACGTGGGCACCCCGCAGCCCCAGCAGGTCTCCGCCTGCTTCATCCTGTCCGTCGACGACTCCATGGAGTCGATCCTCGACTGGTACAAGGAAGAGGGCATGATCTTCAAGGGCGGCTCCGGGGCCGGCCTGAACCTCTCGCGCATCCGTTCCTCCAAGGAACTCCTCTCCTCCGGCGGCAACGCCTCGGGTCCCGTCTCCTTCATGCGCGGCGCCGACGCCTCCGCCGGGACGATCAAGTCGGGTGGCGCCACCCGCCGCGCCGCCAAGATGGTCATCCTGGACGTCGACCACCCCGACATCGAGGACTTCATCCAGACCAAGGTCAAGGAGGAGGAGAAGATCCGCGCCCTGCGCGACGCGGGCTTCGACATGGACCTGGGCGGCGACGACATCACGTCCGTCCAGTACCAGAACGCCAACAACTCGGTCCGCGTCAACGACGACTTCATGAGGGCCGTCGAGCAGGGCGCCTCGTTCGGCCTGCGGGCCCGGATGACCGGCGAGGTCATCGAGGAGGTCGACGCCAAGTCCCTCTTCCGCAAGATGGCGGAAGCCGCCTGGGCCTGTGCCGACCCCGGCATCCAGTACGACGACACGATCAACCGCTGGCACACCTGCCCGGAGTCCGGCCGGATCAACGGCTCGAACCCGTGCAGCGAGTACATGCACCTGGACAACACGTCCTGCAACCTCGCCTCCCTGAACCTGATGAAGTTCCTGGACGACGACGGCGAGGGCAACCAGTCCTTCGACGCAGAGCGCTTCGCCAGCGTCGTCGAGCTGGTCATCACGGCGATGGACATCTCCATCTGCTTCGCCGACTTCCCCACCCAGAAGATCGGCGAGAACACTCGCGCCTTCCGCCAGCTCGGCATCGGCTACGCCAACCTCGGCGCCCTGCTGATGGCGACCGGCCACGCCTACGACTCGGACGGCGGCCGCGCCCTCGCCGGCGCGATCACCTCCCTGATGACCGGACGGTCGTACAAGCGCTCCGCCGAACTCGCCGCGGTCGTCGGCCCGTACGACGGCTACGCGCGCAACGCCCAGCCGCACCTGCGCGTCATGAAGCAGCACTCCGACGCCAACGGCGAGGCCGTCCGCGTGGACGACCTGGACACGCCGATCTGGGCCGCCGCGACCGAGGCCTGGCAGGACGTGCTGCACCTCGGTGAGAAGAACGGTTTCCGTAACGCCCAGGCGTCCGTCATCGCCCCGACCGGCACCATCGGTCTCGCGATGTCCTGCGACACCACCGGCCTGGAGCCCGACCTCGCCCTGGTCAAGTTCAAGAAGCTGGTCGGCGGCGGCTCGATGCAGATCGTGAACGGCACCGTCCCGCAGGCCCTGCGCCGCCTGGGCTACCAGGAGGAGCAGATCGAGGCGATCGTCGCCCACATCGCCGACCACGGCAACGTCGTCGACGCCCCCAGCCTCAAGCCCGAGCACTACGAGGTGTTCGACTGCGCGATGGGCGAGCGCTCCATCTCCGCGATGGGCCACGTCCGGATGATGGCCGCGATCCAGCCGTGGATCTCCGGCGCGCTCTCCAAGACGGTCAACCTGCCGGAGACGGCGACCGTCGAGGACGTCGAAGAGGTCTACTTCGAGGCCTGGAAGATGGGCGTCAAGGCGCTCGCCATCTACCGCGACAACTGCAAGGTCGGCCAGCCCCTCTCCGCGAAGACCAAGGAGAAGGAGAAGACCGAGGTCACGGAGAAGACCGAGGCGGCCATCCGCGAGACCGTCGAGAAGGTCATCGAGTACCGCCCGGTCCGCAAGCGCCTCCCCAAGGGCCGCCCCGGCATCACCACGTCCTTCACGGTCGGCGGCGCCGAGGGCTACATGACCGCCAACTCCTACCCGGACGACGGTCTCGGCGAGGTCTTCCTGAAGATGTCCAAGCAGGGTTCCACCCTCGCGGGCATGATGGACGCCTTCTCCATCGCCGTCTCCGTGGGCCTCCAGTACGGCGTCCCGCTGGAGACGTACGTCTCCAAGTTCACCAACATGCGGTTCGAGCCGGCCGGTATGACCGACGACCCGGACGTGCGGATGGCCCAGTCGATCGTCGACTACATCTTCCGCCGCCTGGCGCTGGACTTCCTGCCCTTCGAGACGCGCTCCGCCCTCGGCATTCACTCCGCCGAGGAGCGCCAGCGCCACCTGGAGACGGGTTCCTACGAGTCCAGCGAGGTGGACGTCGACGTCGAGGGCCTCGCCCAGTCGGCGCCCCGGCAGACCGACCTGAAGGCCGTGGACGCCCCGCGCACCGAGGCGGCCAAGCCCGTCCCGCAGCAGGCCCACACCAGCGCCGAGCTGGTGGAGATGCAGCTCGGCATCCAGGCCGACGCCCCGCTCTGCTTCTCCTGCGGCACCAAGATGCAGCGCGCCGGATCCTGCTACATCTGCGAGGGCTGCGGCTCGACGAGCGGTTGCAGCTGACGGACAGGCACTGAGGGGAGGGTCACCGACACACGTCGGTGACCCTCCCCGTCGTCGCTCCCGGGCTCCCGAGGCGTCAGGACCGGCGGGTGCGGCCCATGACGCGGGCGAAGTCGGCGGGGTCGTCCTCGAAGCCCTGCACGCCCTGACGGAAGGTCCAGGCTCCGGAGTCGTCCCGCACGAACTCCGCCACCGTGGCCGCCGTCGACTGCGGGACCTGCCCGAAGTCGTCCTCGGCCAGGACGTCGTAGCCCTCGCGGACGCGCAGGGCGGGGTTGGCGACGCGGACGAACGTGCGCTCCCCGGCGCGCTGCTGGATGACGACGCCGACCAGCACGCGCGCGTAGCCGTCGCTCAGCCGGTCGAGTTCGAGCGACATGACCTCGTCCCAGCCGAAGCCCTTGCCGTCCTTGCTGTCCCGGCTGAGGGAGATGGTGCCGTCGGGGGAGCGGCTGTCGAAGTAGACCAGGTAGGCCGGATCGCCCTGCGGGTCGTTCGCCGCATAGGTGGCGGCTACGAGGTCCAGGTCGGTGGGCGGCTCTCCCGCCGGACTGGGGTCCCACTTCACCGCGACCTCGACCTTGCCGAGGCCCTTGTTGAGGCCGTTCACCAGACTTCCCCTTCCCCGTTCCCCTGTGTGCCGATCGGCGCGAACTGCCTTGCGGACAAGGCCGATTGTCCATCTTCCCACGCACCTGCGGGCCTGCGCTGCGCAGTTGTCCGCCAGAGCGTGACCGGCACCACGTTCGGGGGCCGTACGATGGCGCGGTGCTGGTCAAGTGGATGCGCTGCACCGTGGTTGACCGCCGCGGCTTCGAGCGAGGGCAGCGGAAATGGGCGGGGCTTCTGGGGGAGCCGGGGTTCAGGGGGCAGGGCGGGGGCTGGAGCCGACAGCGTCCTGGGGTGGCCCATGTCTTCGCGTTCTGGGAGAGCCGGGCCTTCTACGACTCCTTCATGGCCCGTTCCCACGACCGGCTGGCGGCCACACAGGCGGGCACCTTCAAAGACGCGCAGGTCAGGCTCTTCGACTACCGCTTCGACGTGAAGACCGGCTTCGAACCGCGTTTCACCGAAGCCGATCTGGTCCGGGTGGCGCTCTGCCGGATCCACGAGGAGCGCGTGGAGCACTTCACCCTGATGCAGGAGAAGGTCTGGAATCCGGCCATGGCCGGATCGCCCGGCATGATCCGCGGTCTGTTCGGGGAGGCGCCGGGCAACGAGTTCATGGTGCTGTCCATGTGGCAGGCCGCCGCCGAACACGGAAAGTACCGCACCGAGCGGGTGGAGCGGCTCGGTCTCCGGGCCCAGACCGAGGCCGACGTCGCCGCCATGACCGGCGACATCGTGGAACTCGAGCCGTCCTGGACGGTGTGAGGCCTGGCTGTGGAGCGGGTGACCCGTGAGGCCCGTGGGGCGGGAAATGTGTGACCTGCGCCGTACGGAGCCCGTAGGAGTCTTCGATCCGGCCTCCCACGATCTAGTGTTTTGGCATGGCACGACCACGGCGCATCGTTCTTGTCCGACACGGAGAGTCAACGGGCAATGTTGATGACACCGTGTACGAGCGTGAGCCCGACCACGCGCTCGCCCTCACCGACCGCGGCTGGCAGCAGGCCGAGGAGACCGGGAAGCGGCTGCGCGAGGTCTTCGGACGCGAGCGCGTCAGCGTGTACGTCTCGCCGTACCGCCGCACGCACCAGACCCTGCGGGCCTTCCACCTCGACCCCGACCGCATACGGGTCCGCGAGGAGCCCAGGCTGCGCGAGCAGGACTGGGGCAACTGGCAGGAGCGCGAGGACGTGCGCCTTCAGAAGACCTACCGGGACGCCTACGGGCACTTCTTCTACCGCTTCGCCCAGGGAGAGTCCGGGGCCGACGTCTACGACCGGGTCGGCGGCTTCCTGGAGAGCCTCTACCGCAGCTTCGAAGCGCCGGACCACCCGTCGAACGTGCTGCTGGTGACCCACGGACTCGCCATGCGGCTGTTCTGCATGCGCTGGTTCCACTGGACGGTCGACGAGTTCGAGTCCCTGTCCAACCCCGGGAACGCCGAGATGCGGATGCTCGTCCTGGGAGACGACGGCAAGTACGTCCTGGACCGTCCCTTCGACCAGTGGCGGGACCCGGAGCCGTACGGGGTCACTGGATAGGGTGATGTGCGGGGCGGTGGCCGGGCTCCCGCTGAGGCCCGGCCTTGCGGTGTCTCGCATGAGTCCTTGGATGGGCTTCTGGACGCGCCTCCGCGATGCCGGAGGATCACGGTCTGGGTCGGGCTCGTCAGCGCACCTGGTGCCGTTTTCGGGAGTGTCCATGCCCGGTTCCGGGGCGGGGCGGGGCGCTGGAACGCTCAGTCGGCCGGGCCGGGCCGGGCCGGGCCAGGCCAAGCCGGGCCAGGCCGGGCCGCTGGCGCGCCGGGGTCGGGGCGCGGGAGTATCTCCCGCCGCACGCTGAGCCTGCCGCCTTGTCACTCCAGGCCCCGTGAACGCATTCGGTGAAACACTCCGTGCTCGACGGGAACTCTGCGTGACCGCTCAGCCGTTGTCATGACATCCGCCGTGTGGAGTCCGAGACGGCGCACGGCGGATGCCACGGGTGAGATTTGGGGGTGGTGATGAGAGTCGATCTGTTGACGGCGGTGCTGTTGGGGCTGGCCGCGCTGAGTTCCCTGTGGGGGAGTGCCCTGCGGAGGGTGTCGACGACGCCGTTCCCGTCGCCGTCTGTGACGAGCGCGCCGTGTGTACCGACCTCGCTGCTGAGCCTGTCGCGCACGGTGTCCGCGGCGCCGGGCGTGCCGTCGGGACGCCCCGGAACGTTCTTCGACGGCTTCGACGGCTTCGACGGGTCCGGTAGGTCCGGCGATTCCGGTAGGTCCGGCGGGTCTGGTGAGCCCGCCAGATCTGCCAGGTCCGCCAGATCCACCAGGTCCGTCGAGGTGCCCCCGGGTGTGTCAGCCCGCCGGCGCCCCCGCCGCCTGGGCCGTACCGGCGAGTGCGTCCAGGTCGCTCTTGCGGACCCGGATCACGAACCAGGCGGTGGCCAGGGCGAGCACCGCCATCGCCGCCGCGGGGATGAAGGCCGCCGAGATGCCGTGGGCGAGCACGTCGTGGCCCCAGGGCGCGGGCAGTTGACGCGTCTTGGCGAACTCGGCCTTCTGCTCAGCGGAACCGTCCGCGAGGAACTTCGGAAGCTGCTTCTGCACCTCGTTCTTGCTGGCCGTCCCGAACACCGTCGTCAGGATGGACAGACCGAGCGAACCACCCACCTGCTGCATGGTGTTGAGCAGCCCGGAGGCCGCGCCCGCCTCGTGCGGGCCGATGCCCGAGACCGCGGTGAGGGTCAGCGTCACGAAGTTGAGGCCCATGCCGAACCCGAAGACGAGCATCGGGCCGAGCACCCCGCTCACATAGGTGCTGTCCGAGCTGATGAGCGCCTGCCAGGCCAGTCCGGTCATCGCGAGCGTCGAACCGGCGATCATGAACGGCTTGGGTCCGAGCACCGGCAGGAACCGCTGCGAGAGCCCCGCGCCCAGTGCGATCACGACCGTGACCGGCAGGAAGGCGAGACCTGCCTGGATCGGGCTGTAGCCGAGCACGTTCTGCACGAACAGCACGATGTAGAAGAACATCCCGAACATCGCCGCGGCCAGGCTCAGCATGATCACGTACGTGCCCGAGCGGTTGCGGTCGGCGAACATCCGCAGCGGGGTGATCGGATCCGCCGCCCGGGACTCGATCCGCACGAAGGCAACGAGCAGCACCAGGGCGGCCGCGAAGGACCCGATGGTCAGGTCGTCCCGCCAGCCCTCGTCCGCGGCGCGGATGAAGCCGTAGACAAGGGCTGCCATGCCTGTGGTCGAGGTCAGGGCGCCCAGGATGTCGAAGCGCCCGGTGTGCCGTTCGGACTCGCTGATGTACAGCGGCGCGAGAACGGCGATCAGGACGCCGATGGGGACGTTCACGAACAGGACCCAGCGCCAGTCGAGCCACTCGGTGAGCATGCCACCGGCGAGCAGGCCTATGGCACCGCCGCCCGCGGAGACGGCCGCGAAGACGCCGAAGGCCCGGTTGCGCTGCGGTCCCTCCGCGAACGTGGTGGTGATGAGCGCCAGCGAGGTGGGCGACGCGATGGCGCCTCCCATGCCCTGGAGGACGCGTGCTGCCAGCAACTGCCAGGGTTCCTGGGCGAGTCCGCCGAGCAGCGACGCGAAGGTGAACAGCAGGATGCCGGTCATGAAGACCCGGCGGCGGCCCAGGATGTCGCCCGCCCGGCCGCCGAGCAGCAGCAGGCCGCCGAAGGTGAGTGTGTAGGAGCTGACGACCCAGGTGAGGTCGGTGGTGCTGAAGTCGAGGGCGTCCTGAATGTGTGGGAGCGCGATGTTCACAATCGTCGCGTCAAGCACGACCATCAACTGGCAGGCCGCAATCACGGCCAGCGCTATGCCGGGGCGTCCGCTCCGGCGGGCGGCTCCGGGCTTCTGTTCCTGGATCGGAGGAGAGGTGGTCACTGTGGATCCCCCACGGGTGAGTTAGTGAACGCTTGCGTTCACTGGCGCGCTTCACGGTAGTGAGTCCGCAGTAGTGAACGCAAGCGTTCACTTGACTTGCCGTCATGCGGCACATCCCCCCGGTCGCCGCCCGCGTCTCCGATCTCCCCGAACTCCCCCTCCTCTGTCCGCTGGAGAAACTCAGATGGTTACCCCGCGATGGACGGCCGCCCCCGCTCAGGCGGCCTCCTCCCGCAGGCGTGGAGCCGTGCTCGAACGCGCGATTCTCGACGCCGCGCTGGAACAGCTCAGCACCGTCGGCTGGAGCGGCCTCACGATGGAAGGCGTCGCCGCCGGCGCCCAGACCGGCAAAGCCGCTGTCTACCGCCGCTGGCCATCCAAGGAGGCCCTCGTCGCCGACGCGCTGCGGGTCGGACTGCCGTCGTTCGAGGACGCCCCCGACCTCGGCAGTGTCCGCGAGGACCTGCTCGCTCTCTGCCGGGCCGCGCGTGAGGCGATGTACTCCCGTCCGGGCTTCGCCGTTCGGTCAGTGATTCACGAATGCGATCCGGCGGAGGCGGAGCAGTTCCACGGCGTCATCTTCGAGGGGATCGTGGAACCTACGGTGAGGCTTCTGCGGGAGGTGATCAACCGGGGGATCGCAAGGGGTGAGGTCCGCTCCGATGCGGCCGACGACCACGTCTTCGACGCCATTCCGGCCATGCTGATGTACCGCTCGAAAATGTACGGATGCGAATGGAGCGACCGTGAGCTGGAGGAGATGGTCGACCGCTTCGCCCTTCCCTTGCTGCGGCCGGGCGTCGGCTGAGCCCGCCTCGTGACGACGGTGGCCGCGCGCGGGGAGGTGGGGTGTCGCGGGGCTGTCCCGGCGGCGTAGGCTTAGTGCGCCATGCCGTACGAACCACCCACCCACACCGTCGAGCGCTCACTGCGCGCCACGACCGGGGCGAAGATCATTGCCGGTGTCGACGAGGTGGGGCGCGGCGCTTGGGCCGGACCCGTCACCGTCTGCGCGGCGGTCACCGGACTGCGTCGACCCCCCGAAGGCCTCACCGACTCCAAGCTGCTGACCGTGCGGCGCCGCGACGCGCTGAACCTTCAACTGCGTGAGTGGGTCACGTCGTTCGCCCTCGGACACGCTTCACCCGAGGAGATCGACGAGCGGGGCATGACGGCGGCGCTGCGTCTGGCGGCCGTGCGTGCCCTGGAGTCCTTGCCGGTTCGTCCGGACGCGGTCATCCTCGACGGGAAGCACGACTACCTCGGATCGCCCTGGAAGGTCCGCACGGTCATCAAGGGTGACCAGTCGTGCGTGGCCGTCGCGGCGGCCTCGGTGATCGCCAAGGTTCAGCGCGACAAAATGATGGCCGAACTGGGTGTCGACCATGCAGACTTCGGTTTTGCGGACAACGCCGGGTATCCGTCACCCGTGCACAAGGCCGCACTGGAGGAGCGGGGTCCCACCCCGCACCACCGCTTGTCATGGGCGTATCTTGATGCGCTGCCCCAGTGGCGGCACCTCAAGAAGGCCCGCAGCTGGGCGGACGGAAGCGCTCCGGAGATCGAGGGCCAGCTCGGCTTCGATTTCTGACGATTCCGCTCGCACTCATGTGCTACCTGCTGACGCGAGCCGCACCAGTGTTTGATACAAATCAGCCCATGCCTCTCATTCCCGAGGAGCCTCAGATTCACGAGAGTGCCCAGGGTCCCCGCACCGCGCCGACCCCTCGTCCCGTACCCGGCCCCCGCCCCGCGGCTCCGCCGCGTCCCGGTCGTCCTGGTCCGCTCCGGCCCACCCCGCCGGTGCAGCGCACGTCGCGAGACGCGACGGCGGCAACCCCCGGACCCTCGGGTCCGGCGGCCGCCTCCGCCACGGCTACGGCCACCCCGCAGATCCAGCTGATCCCCGCCTCGGCGGACGGCGCACTCGACGCCGCCGAAGAGGCCGTGGACCTCCTGCTGGACTCCGGGCGAGCCCCCGGCGACGTCCTGGTCGTCACCACCGGAGAGAAGCACCCGTGGGCCACCCACGAGCTGTCCTTCGGTGAAACCTCCTACTGGGCGCAGCACGACGCGCGCGACGACGTCTTCTACACGGACGCCGCCGTCGTCGAGCGGGCCGCGAAGCGTCCCGTGGTCGTGGTCGCAGTCAACGGCGGTCCCGCCACGGTCGCGTCCACCGTTCTGCCGCTCGCCCGCGCCCGCGCGGGCGCCCTGTTGATCGTCTGCGGAGACGCGCAGCAGATCAACTCGGCGCTGAACAAGAGCGCCTGAGTCCGCTCCGGTCGTCCCGCGAGGGCGTCGGAGAGGTGAGGCACTGGCGTCGCGACGCCGAGCACGGTGGGCGAACCGGCCTGCCCGCGCGCGCAGGCGTGGCCGGTTCCCGAAAGGGCGGCGCCCTTTTCGGTCGTTGCCGGTAAGCCTGTCACTCCTGCGGGTCCGCGGGGGCGCGTTCGTCGGATTCCGTGCGGCGGACCCACGGCGTCGTCGCACGGAGGCGTACGGAGTCGCTGCGGAGAACCGGCGCGGCGTCTCCGGGATCGTCGCGGGGGACGGTCAGCGGGCCGTCTGGTGTGCCGCGCGCGGGGCACGGCACGTCGGCGGTCTGCTCAGCGGGCCGCGGCGCGGCGCAACACGTCCGAGGCGGCGCCCCCCGTGCGGGGTGACGGGGGCGGCGACTCGGACAGCTCGAAGGGCTCAGGTGCCGAGTCCAGATTCGGGCGACGCCCGCCACGGCCCTCCCCGAGAACCTGCCAGCCGTCCCGGGTCAGCGTGATGTACGCGCCGCAGCGCAGACCGTGCAGCGTGCAGGCGTCACGCAGACCCCACATCCACGCGCCGTCCTCCTCGGTCCACCGCGCGTCGCCGTCACGGCAGTACAGCAGCACGGCGGTGCGGACGGGGGTGCGGCGGCGCAGGTCGTGCGGGATGACCCGGCGCAACTGCGCGAGGAGTGCGTTGCGGAACACCCAGCCGTCGGGCGGAACCGGGCGGCGGGTGAATGAGGCGCTCGCGCGCAGCCGTTCGTCCTGATCCAGTACCGCGACGACGGCCGTCGCCGGGCCGGGGTGGTGCCGTGAGTGGAGCCCGCTGACGACCTCACGCGGGTTGCGCAGCAGCGGGATTCCGGCGGCGGCCCACTCGGCCGGCTCCAGCATGCGGGCCAAGGAGGTGGAAGCGGCGGACGTCGACATGGATGCCGCGGAGGACGGAGCAAGTCCGAAGGTCACGGTCCTCCCTTCGGCTACGCGCCCACACTGCGGGCGGGGTCGGAATCGGGGGAAGCGCACGCCGCAGCAGAGCCCTACCGGACCACGGACGGGCCGTGCGGGGAGTGGAGTTCAATTCTTGCTGTCGAACTTGGATGCGGCAACGAGCAATTGAGGCTGACGACCGGAATGCGATGGTTCGCGGGGTATATCCCCACCCGATGTGTCCTGGGACGACGCCTGGGATGCTCGTTCACCTCACGTTCGGACACCGTTGGGACATCCGTCGCCCAGGGCGTTGCGGGCGGCCTGCCGGGAGAGCGCGGGCGCGGGCCTGTCCCGGTCGGCGGGAGAGCGGTGCGGGTGTGACCCACGGGATGGGCGGGTTCC
The DNA here is from genome assembly GCF_900091845.1 of Streptomyces sp. SolWspMP-5a-2. Lineage (GTDB taxonomy): Bacteria > Actinomycetota > Actinomycetes > Streptomycetales > Streptomycetaceae > Streptomyces > Streptomyces doudnae. Next base: position 86,206 of record NZ_FMCI01000250.1, on the reverse strand, counting down.
GTGGGGCGAGCGAGCCATGTCGGGCGAGCGGGTCCCGTGAGGTGAGCGGGTCCCGCGCGGTGTGCGTGGCGGGTGGCGCGCTTGCGGGTGGAGCGGCGCGCCCGGGCGGGCGGTGCCGTCAGCCCTGGACGGCCAGGACGAGGGGCAGCACCCCCTGGGCGCCGGCGCGGCGGAGCATCCTGGCGGCGACCGCGAGCGTCCACCCCGTCTCGGTGAAGTCGTCCACCAGCAGCACAGGGCCCTGCGCTTCCGCGAGAGCTGAGGCGAGCGCGGGCGGCACGCTCAACGCTCCGTCGAGCGCCTTGAGGCGCTGCGCGCTGTTGCTGCGCGAGACGTGCGTGATGTCTCCCGTGTACTCCAGGGAGCCCAGCAGCGGCAGCCTGCCGACCTCCGCGATGCGCGCTCCGAGGGTGCCGATCAACTGCGGACGGGTGCGGGAGGCGACCGTGACGACCCCCACCGGCCGCTGCTGCCCCTCGGGCGCCCCAGGGGCCCATCCGCCGGGGCCCTTGGCCCAGTCCACCAGGACGCCGACGACGGCCTGCGCCACGTCGTCCGGCAGGGGACCGTCCGGCGCCGTGGGCGCGAGCATGGGGCGCAGCCGGTTGCCCCAGCCGATGTCGGAGAGCCGCCCCAGAGCCCGTCCCTCGGCGGCCTGTTCGCCCGGCGGGATGCGGCCCTTCAGGTCCACGCCGACCGCGGGCAGTCCGGTCGGCCACATCCGGCGCGGCTCCACCTCGACACCGGCCCTGCCGAGGTCGACGCGCGCGGCGTCCAGCGCGGCGGGCGACATGTCGGCCGTGAACCGGGCCCCCGCACAGGTGTCGCAGCGGCCGCAGGGCTTGGCCCCCTCGTCGTCCAACTGCCGTTGCAGGAACTCCATCCGGCACTCGGTCGTCGACGCGTAGTCGCGCATCGCCTGCTGCTCCGCCCCGCGCTGCCGGGCCACCCAGGCGTACCGCTCGGCGTCGTAGGTCCAAGGGGCTCCGGTGGAGATCCAGCCGCCCTTGACCCTCTTGACCGCGCCGTCGACGTCCAGGACCTTCAGCATCGACTCCAGGCGGGAGCGCCGCAGCTCCACCAGAGGCTCCAGAGCGGGCAGCGACAAGGGGCGCTCGGCGCGGGCGAGGACATCGAGAGTGCGCCGCACCAGTTCCTCGGAGGGGAAGGCGAGCGAGGCGAAGTACTCCCAGATCGCCTCGTCCTCGCGCCCGGGAAGCAGCAGGACCTCGGCGTGCTCGACACCGCGCCCGGCACGGCCCACCTGCTGGTAGTAGGCGATCGGTGACGACGGCGAGCCGAGGTGCACGACGAAACCGAGGTCCGGCTTGTCGAAGCCCATGCCGAGTGCGGACGTGGCGACCAGGGCCTTCACCTTGTTGGCGAGCAGGTCGTCCTCCGCCTGCTGCCGGTCCGCGTTCTCCGTCTTCCCGGTGTAGGAGGCGACCGTGTGTCCCCGGTGCCGGAGGAAGGCGGTGACCTCCTCGGCGGCGGCCACGGTGAGCGTGTAGATGATGCCGGAACCGGGCAGCTCGTCGAGGTGGTCGGCGAGCCAGGCCATCCGGTGCGCCGCGTCCGGCAGGCGCAGCACGCCGAGGCTCAGGCTCTCCCGGTCCAGCGGGCCGCGCAGCACCAGGGCGTCGGACGAGCCTCCGGTCCCCAGCTGCTCCGCCACGTCGGCCGTCACACGCGCGTTGGCGGTGGCCGTGGTCGCCAGGACCGGCACACTGGGCGGGAGATCGCCCAGCATGGTGCGCAGCCGTCGGTAGTCGGGGCGGAAGTCGTGTCCCCAGTCGGAGATGCAGTGCGCCTCGTCCACCACGAGGAGGCCGGTGGCGGCGGCGAGCGCGGGCAGCACCTCGTCACGGAAGTCCGGGTTGTTGAGCCGCTCGGGGGAGACCAGCAGAACGTCGACCTCCCCGGCCGCGATCTCGGCCTGGACCGTCCCCCACTCCTCGATGTTGGAGGAGTTGATGGTCCGCGCGTGGATCCCGGCCCGCGCTGCGGCGTCCACCTGGTTGCGCATGAGCGCGAGGAGCGGGGACACGATCACCGTCGGGCCGCTGCCGCGCGCCCGCAGCAGGGAGGTCGCCACGAAGTAGACGGCTGACTTGCCCCATCCGGTGCGCTGCACGACGAGCGCCCGGCGTCCGTGCGCGACCAGCGCCTCGATGGCCCGCCACTGGTCCTCGCGCAGCCGTGCCGTTCCGGTCGCGTCCCCGACGAGGCGGGCGAGGACCGCGTCGGCCGCTGTCCGGAGTTCCGTGTCGCTCGTGTGCTCCATGCCCTCCATCCAACAGGACGGGACTGACAATCCGGGCCGGAGACGGTCGGAGGCCGGGCCGGGCAGCGGAGTCTGCCGTGGCGGATCCGCGAGGCATGCCTCGCGGTATGACTATCGCCAGCCCTGCGGCAGGCGCATTTGTGCAGGTCAGGGGGTTGTTCTGATGATGTCTTGTCGTGTCCCTGGCTCGACTTTTCCACAGGGAAAAATCAAATCGCCGGGCTCGCGGGATCGTCGGCGCATGACGAATCACGGCGAAACCACGGGATCCTCCGAGAACGGCGGCGCGGCCGGACGTGAGGAGCACCTTTCCCGCGACGGACACGGCCTCCACAGCGGCTCGACCCGCCCCGACATCCACACCGGACCGGTCGTCGGCAGCGGACCGGGCACCGCGCACGGGGTCACTCTGCGCACCCCCGCGGAGCTGGCCGACGCGCTGCCCTACCTGCTCGGCTACCGCCCGGAGGACAGCATCGTGCTGGTCGCCCTGGAGGGCGACGAAGGCGGCGGCAGGTTCGGTGGCCGGGCCCGGCTCGGCATCCCGACGTCCCCGGACGACTGGAGGTCCGCCGCCGACCAACTGGTCCGAGGGCTGGTGAAGGGCAGCGAACGCAGGGGAGTCCGACCGCGGCAACTGGTCATCTACCTGTGCCAGGAACCGGCCCCAGGACAGACCGGTCAGGAGGTCATGCGGCGGCTGATCCCGCTCGCCGAGGAGTTGCGGAACGCCTGCGGCGATCTGAGGGTGTCGGTGGTCGAGGCGCTCTGCATCTCGGACGCCCGCTTCTGGTCCTACAGCTGCGGCAACCCGCCGTGCTGCCCGCCCGAGGGACTGCCGATGGGCCTGCCCGGCACGTCCGTACTGGCCGCCGCCGCGACCTACGCCGGGCTCCAGGTCCGAGGCACCCTGCGCGAGCTGCGGGCTCGGCTCCAGCCCTGGGAGAGCGCCGCCGTGCTGGAACAGGAGACGGCTCTGGACAAGGCCGCCATGGCACTGATCCCCAAGATCCTGGACGACACCGACCGCGTGGGAGTGGCCGAGAAGACCCTCGAACTAGCCGAACGCGTCATGCGCCGCCTCGCTGAGGCCCGCCCCGTCTCCGGGATCCTTCCCGCCGACCTCCGCGACGACGACCTGATCGGTCATGACGAGGCGGCGGCGCTGATCCTCGGCCTCCAGGACCGCGGGACCCGCGATCACGCGGCCGAGTGGATGGAGGGCGACGAGGCGGGACCGGCCCTCCGTCTCTGGCGCGCCCTGGCCCGCCGCTGCGTCGGACCGTACGGCGACCACGCGGCGGCGCCGCTGACCCTCGCCGGATGGGTCGCCTGGTCCACGGGGGACGAACTGGAGGCACGCGAGGCCTTCGCCATGGCCCTCGGTGTCGACCCCGAGTACCTCTTCGCCCGGCTGCTGCACCAGGCCTGCAACGAGGGTCTTGACCCGGAGTCCGTCCGCCGCTGCCTCCGCTCGGAACGACGGGGTCGCCCGGGAACGGGGGAGGGGGAGCAGGAGCGGTTGACGTCCGGGCCACGGCGCGCCGGCGGTGACAGGGCCCCGGATACCGAGGAGAGCCCGGCACGAAGGGACCCGGCCGAGGAGACGCATCCTGAGTCGGAGCCCTCCCGCGCCCGACGCAGGCTCCGCACCGGCAGCAGCGCGGGCGGTACGTCCCGTCCGGCGCGGACGAGTGGGCGTGGGAGCTCCGCGCGGATCCCGCGCCCTCGCACTCCCGCTGGCGCGGGACCGGGCGGCACACACCCCGGTAGCGAACGGGCCGACGGTTCGCGCCCTCGCCCGGCACGGAAGGAGACCCCGCAGCGCCGCGACGACGGCAGCGGAGGGATCCGTCCGGCGGGGGACGGCGAGGAGAGCGCGTGAGCGGGACCGGGGCGGGCGCGGCGCCGTCGCCTCGTACGGAGGGCCCCGGTACGACACGCGGACGACGGGTGCCGAGGCTGCGCCGCGCACCGCATGATCCCCTGCCCGTCCTGCCCGTCCTGCCCGTCCTGCCCGCCCTGCCTTCCTGGCCTGGACTGTCCGCCCAGCGTGAGCTGCCTGCCGCCCCCGCCTCGTCTGAGCTGCGGAACTGGCCTGCTCCGCTTGGCCCGGGGGCCTCGCCCGACCTGGGCGAACGAGCGGAGTTTCACGCGCCCGCGTGCACGGCGCGTCCGAGTACCCACGGGAGCCGTCCGCACCGAGCCCGCCATTCGGCGCCGTGGTCCCGGCGGAGGCGTGACCCCGGGGAGGCCGGTTCCGTTCACCTGAGTGGCGGAACCCACGGCTGGGCGCCGCCACCGCACCGCCCCAGTCCGACCGGACTCCTCAACCCGGCGCCGCACCCGCCCCAGGCGCAGAGAGCGCGGAAGAAGCCTCCTCATGCATCAGCCGACCCCAGCCGCCGCCGACGACTCCGGCACCGACGGATCATCAGCCTCCTCCGGGCGTGTCAGCGGCTGGGATCCCACCTGGCCCGCCGCGCCGGGAGGGGACGATCCGGCAGCCCCGGGGCCGAACCGCACCCCGACTCCTCCGGCACAGCGCGCCCCCACGCCTCCACCGCTCCCTCCCCTTCCGCCTCTCCGGCCCTTGGCGGAGCGCTGCGAGCCGCCCGGCACCGTGCCCCGGTCGGCCACAACCCCTCCGGCAACGGCGACCCGTCCACCCCGCCCGGCGACACCCGCCGACCCGCTCCCGCCGCCGAGGCGGTCCCTCGGGCTCCCGGCCGCTCACACCGCCCTGATCTGCGTCGCCCTTCCGACTCTCGCGATCTCCACCGACCAGGGGCAACTGAACGGCCAGGGACTGGAGGGCTTCTACCGCTCCGGCCGACGCGTGCTGTCCCGGTGCCAGGTCCGGGTGGCGGGGCGCGAACCGGTCGCCGTGCAGGCCCGGATGACGGCCTCCGACCGGGCTCGTTTCGTCGGAACCCTGAGCGCGTCCCCGCTCGGCGGACCGGATCCGGACGTGACCGTCGAACGCGTCAGGAGCGCGGACGGCACGGAGCGGATCACGCTCCGCAGCTCGGCCCCCCGCCCCCTCCGGGTACCGGTCGAGGTGGCGCTCGGCACCGACCTGGCCGAACTCGCCGCGATCGCCGCAGGCACCTCCGGGCCCGAACTGCCCGCCGGTGTGCACGAATCCGGGCTGCGGTGGTCCGGTGCGGCCGGGACCGTCACGGTCACGGCGGACCCGCCGCCCTCCGACATGCTGGCCTCGGCGGGCCTGCTGCGCTGGGAGTTCGAACTGCTCCCGGGCGCGAGCCGCACTCTCGAACTGCGGACGCGGTCCGAGGGCGGCCGAGCCCTGCGTACCGTCACCCGTTCGACGAACAGTCCGTTCGCCCAGGCCCACGCCTCCGGCGACGAACCCGGGATCCAGCCACTGCTGCGGAGCAGCGTCGAGGATCTTCAGGCCCTGCTGCTGCGCGACCCCGCGCATCCGGCGGACGTCCTTCTCGCGGCGGGAGCGCCCTGGCGCTGCGGTCCGGCCCCCGCCGAGGCCCTGGCCGCCGCGCGGATGGCGCTGCCGCTCGGTACCGGACTCGCCGCCGGGACCCTGCGCGCGCTCGCCCGTGTCCAGCTTGGTGGCCCCGCGGGCAGATCCGGCATGATTCCCGGGCCGCGGCGCGGCGCGGGCACGCGGCTGCCGCCGGAGTGCACCGGCACCCTCGCGACCCTGTTGTTCCCCGCCCTCCTCGCGGAGGCGTACCGGTGGGGTCTGCCCGAGCGGGACACGACGGAACTGCTGCCCGCCGCCGAGCGCTGCCTGTCCTGGCTCCTCACGGCCGTCGGCGACCGCACCTACCTGTCCGACCCGCAGCCGGGCGGTCCCGTCCGCTGCGAGACACAGGCACACGCCCACCGGGCAGCGGTCCTCGGCGCCGAACTGCTGGAGACCTGCGGGAGACCGGGGGCCGCCGAGCTGCGGCAGTGGGCCCGGGAGCTGCGGCGGGCCTTCCAGTCGGAGTTCTGGATCGGGGACCTTGGCGGAGGTCGACCGGCGGCCGCCAGGATGCCGGACGGGACCCTGGCACCGCATCTGGCCGGGACCGCCGCGCACCTCCTGGACACCGGGCTGCTGGGCGGTGGCCGATGGGCGCCCGGTCTGCTGGACCGGGTGCAGACCGAGCAGCTCGCCCGGCTCCTGGGCGGCCCGGCCCTGGACTCAGGCTGGGGGCTGCGGGGGCTCGGAGCCCAGGAGCCCGGACACAACCCCTTCGGCCATCGGGACGGTGCCGTGCGGGTGCACGAGACAGCGGTCGCGATCGCCGGGCTGGCCGCCGCCGGCTACGAGAAGGAGGCATCCTCACTGCTGCGCGGCACCCTGACCGCCTCCGCCGCCTTCGGGCACCGGCTCCCCGAGATGTACGCGGGCGAACGGCGCACCGAGGGGAGCGCGCCCCTCCCGCACCCCGCCGCCTGCCGTCCCGCCGCCACCGCAGCCTCGGCCGGCGTGCTGCTGGCCACCACCCTCGCGGGAATCCGCCCGGACGCTCCTGCCGGGACGGTCACCCTCCGCCCCTGGCACACCGCTCCTCTCGGCGAGATCGTGCTGACGGGACTGCGGGTCGCCGGAGCCCCGTTCTCCGTACGGGTGAGCAGGCTCGGCCTCGCCATGGTCGAGGAGGCGGCCGAGGGACTCCGGTTGGCGACGTGACCCGGGCGCGACCGAAACACGGGGTCCTGGGCCTGACGGGACCGGACGCGGCAGCCCGTGCCGGACCGAAGTGGATCAGCCAGGGAAGGGCCGACGAAGGGAGTGTTTATCGTCAGGCAGACGACTAAGATCGTCGCATGCCCTACGACCCGTCAGCTTTCCCCCCGTTCGCCGTCACCGTGGATCTGGTCGTGCTGACCGTGCGCCGTCACGCCCTGTGCGCGCTGGCGGTGCGCAGGGGGGAGTCACCGTTCAAGGGGCGTTGGGCGCTCCCCGGCGGCTTCGTGCGCGCCGACGAGGATCTCGCGCAGGCCGCCGCGCGGGAACTGGCCGAGGAGACCGGGCTGCACGCGCACGACCCCGCCGTGCCCGCCCGGGACAACGGCGCGCATCTCGAACAACTCGCCACCTACGGCGACCCCGAGCGGGACCCGCGGATGCGCGTGGTGAGCGTCGCCCACCTGGCACTCGCCCCCGACCTGCCCGCGCCCCGGGCGGGCGGCGACGCCAGCAACGCCCGCTGGGCGCCGGTCGAGGAACTCCTCCGGCAGGAGGGCTACGGGCGCGACGGCGAAGCGGCCGCTCCGCTCGCCTTCGACCACACACGGATTCTCTCCGACGGGGTCGAACGCGCACGATCCAAGATCGAATACTCGTCCCTCGCCACGGCGTTCTGCCCCACAGAGTTCACCGTCGGAGAGCTGCGCCGCGTCTACGAGGCGGTGTGGGCCGTCGCGCTCGACCCGCGCAACTTCCACCGCAAGGTGACGGGAACGCCGGGATTCCTCGTGCCGACCGGGGGGACCACGACCCGGCAGGGCGGTCGCCCGGCCCAGCTCTTCCGGGCGGGCGGTGCCACGCTCCTCAACCCGCCCATGCTGCGGCCCGAAGTGTGACCGCACGGCGCGGGCCGCACCCCAGACCGAGCACTTGGGAGCCCGTGCCGAGCGGGGACGCGTCCGCGCCGATCGCCGTGCGCGGAGCGGGCCTTGCGTGACCGAAAATACCGACATAGACCGCTATCTTGCTGTGGGTGATCCAGGCCTTCGGACTGACCAGCAACCCCCGCAAGGACACTCCGCCCGCCGTCGACGACATCTCCTTCGAGGCGCGCGCAGGACACGTCACCGCCCTCCTCGGAGGCCCGGGTGCGGGGAAGACCACGGCGCTCAGACTCATGCTCGAACTCCAACAGGGCCGCGGCATCACCTACTTCAGAGGCCGCCCCCTGCACCGCATCTCCCACCCGTCCCGTGAGGTCGGCGTGCTCCTGGGGGACGTGCCGGGCCACCCCGCCCGCACCGTCCGAGGCCACCTGCGCATGCTCTGCGCCGCCGCGGGGGTCCCTGTGTGCCGCGCGGACGAGGTCCTGGAGGTCGTCGGCCTGGTCAGCCTGCGCGAGGAACGCCTCGGCACTCTCTCCCGGGGCATGGACCGGCGCCTCGGGCTGGCCTGCGTCCTGCTCTCCGACCCGCACACCCTCGTCCTCGATGATCCCGCCGACGGCCTCTCCGCCCGCGAGACGCGCTGGCTGCAGGGCATGCTCCGTGCCCACGCCGCCCAGGGCGGCACGGTCCTGATCACCGCGGGAGACCCCAAGGAGGTGGCCCGCAGCGCCGATCGGGTCGTCTCCCTCGACAAGGGCAAGGTCGTCGCCGATCAGGCCGCCGCGGACTTCGCCCGCACCCGGCTGCGCCCCCGCGTCGCCGTCCGCAGCCCGCACGCGGCCCGGCTCGCCGCGCTGCTCGCCAAGGAGGCGCGCGCCGACCGCCGCTCCGTCGAGGTCGTCCGGGAGGGCGGCAACCGCCTCTCCGTGTACGGCGGCACGTGCGCCGACGTCGGCGAGACCGCGTTCCGGCACGGCATCCTCGTCCACCAACTCGCCGACGAGGTCGGTGACATGGGCCCAGGAGCGGGAACGGAACCCGACACCGCCGCCGCTTCGGCAGCCGAAGCGCAGGGGGACGCCGACGGGGCCCCGGCCGCAGGCGCGGAACCGGAGCGCTCGGGCGCGGTCGGGGCGTCGTGTCCCGCCGTGACCGCGGGGTCGCCGTCCGCTGCGAGGAGCGCGGCCACCACCCGCCCCGAGCCTCCCTCAGGGCAGCGGAAGCGGGTCGGTGCCCCCCGCACCCTCGACGCCCTCCCGGCCCTGCCGCCGCCCATCTCCGTGCGGTCCGCGCCCAGTCCGCTGCGTCCCCTGCGCTACGAGATCCGCCGGGCCACCGGGATCGGCACGGGGTTCCTCATCGCGGCCGCCGTGCTCGTCGTGTCCGTCGTCACCGCCGTCCTGCTGGCCAGGATCGGGCACACCCCGCAGGCGCGTCTGCTGGCCGCCTGGCCGCAGCAGGTGCCCCTGCCGCCTGCGGCGCTCGGGGCGGGCCTGATCGGCGCGCTGGCTTTCGGCGACGAGTTCCGCCACCCTGCCCTGGCCGCGGACCGCGGGACCGTGCCCCGCCGACTCGGACTGCTCGCCGCCAAGCTCCTCGTCACCGCAGCCACCGCGCTGGCGCTGGCCGTCCTCGCGATCGGCTGCGACGCGGAGATGCTCTACCTCGTATACGGACGGGAACTCACCCAGGTTCCCGCCGACTGGTTCCCGGCGGGCGCGAGTTGGCTCGGACTCGTCATCGGGTGTGCCTGGGCCGGGGTCCTCGCCGCCGGTGTCTTCCGGTCCACCACCGCCGGACTCGCGGCCGTGCTCGCCGTGCCGGTGGTCGTCGTCCCGCTGGTGCACAAGGCGTTCGAGGGGCCGTCGGTGCGGACGGCGGCCGGATTCCCGCTGCGGGTGCGCGAGGTGCTGCTCGTGCAGTGGCCGTTCGGCGGGGAGCGTTACCTGGTCGCCGTCGCCCGCGTGCTCGCCCAACCCGTCGGCAGCGCCCTGGCGTTGTCGGTGACCGTGCTGCTGTGCGCGTACCTGTTCACGACGCTGCGCACCAGGCTTCGCTGACCGGAGTCCGCACCCCGTGGAGCCCCCTTGCGCGCAACTCCCCTGGGAAAGCCCATTTCTGTCCGATAAGTCGTCAATTGCGACGGGGTGAGCGATCACCCTTTCGTGTGCTTTTCACCAAAGACCTCAAGGGAGTTGGAGACAGCGCCGACAAATGATCCGTGAGTACCCTTGCGCACACCATGATGACCGCCGCCCGCTCCGCAGACTCAGGTCTGGTCGGTCCGGGCGAACTCGACCGCTACCCCTACGCCGACGCCCCTGGTCCCGACCGTGTCGGAATCCCGTCCTGGGAGGGCACGGAATCCGATCTCGGCCGCGTCGGCAGGAGGGCCTCCGGCAGCCGCGGGCGCGGGCTGCACGGCCAACTCGTCCAGCAGCTCGGACAGATGATCGTCTCCGGTGACCTCGGCGCGGACCGCCCCCTGGTGCCCGAGGAGATCGGCCAGCGCTTCGAGGTGTCCCGCACCGTCGTCCGCGAGTCGCTCCGCGTCCTTGAGGCCAAGGGCCTGGTCAGCGCCCGCCCGAACGTCGGCACGCGCGTGCGTCCCGTCAGCGACTGGAACCTCCTCGACCCCGACATCATCGAATGGCGCGCCTTCGGACCGCAGCGCGACGACCAGCGCCGTGAGCTGAGCGAGCTGCGCTGGACGATCGAACCGCTCGCCGCGCGTCTCGCCGCCGGACACGGCCGTGAGGACGTGCAGCAGCGCCTCGGCGACATGGTCGAGATCATGGGCCACGCCATGGGGCAGGGCGACGCCCTGACGTTCTCCCGCGCGGACGCCGAGTTCCACTCGCTGCTCATCCAGCTCGCGGGCAACCGGATGCTGGAGCACCTCTCCGGGATCGTCTCGGCCGCTCTCCAGGTGTCGGGCAGCCCGGTCACCGGCTGCGACCGTCCGAACGAGGCGTCCCTCGGGCACCACGGCCGGATCGTCGACGCGCTCGCCGCGGGCGACGGCACCGCCGCCGAGGTCGCGATGCGCCAACTGCTCACCGTTCACCCCGAGGTGGAGCGCGTGGTGCCCGCGCCGCGCGAGCACTGACCGCCCGCCGTGGGCGGCACGCTCGAAGTCGTCCCCAGGCGTCGCGCGGCCTGTGCCGTGCGTCCCGTCGGATCCCGCAGGCCCGCCCCGGGTGCTGCGGGGTCCGACGCCGCCCTGTGAGGCGGTAGCACCGTCCGGGGGATCCCGGATCAGGCACCGCACGACCTCCTCTGCCCGTATCTGACCGTTTTTGCGCGCTTACGGGGTGTGACTCGGGCCACGCAGATTGGGCGTAACGCTCGGCGAACCTGCGCGATGACCTAAGAGGTGACAGCCGAGGAGGGAATACGGACGCCGCTCACGGCGCTGTGCATCCTCCCGGCACCCGCCCGCACCGTCGGCCCATCCCCAAGCCGGTGGTCGGCTCCTGTCCGCACGGACGGGGCCGGAAGCCGTTTTCCAACGTTCCGAGAGGTTGTTCGTGTCGGCCAGCACATCCCGTACGCTCCCGCCGGAGATCGCCGAGTCCGTCTCTGTCATGGCTCTGATCGAGCGGGGAAAGGCTGAGGGGCAGATCGCCGGCGACGATGTGCGTCGGGCCTTCGAAGCTGACCAGATTCCGGCCACTCAGTGGAAGAACGTACTGCGCAGCCTCAACCAGATCCTCGAGGAAGAGGGTGTGACGCTGATGGTCAGTGCCGCGGAGCCGAAGCGCACCCGAAAGAGCGTCGCAGCGAAGAGTCCGGCCAAGCGCACCGCCACCAAGACGGTCGCGGCCAAGACGGTGACCACCAAGAAGGCCACCGCCACCGCCACCCCGGGGGCGTCCACCGCCGACGCCGCGGGCGAGGGCGACACGTCCGTCCGCAAGGCCGCCGCCAAGAAGACCGCCGCGAAGAAGACCGCGGCACCGGCGAAGAAGGCCGTCGCCAAGAAGACCGCGGCGAAGAAGACCAGCGCCAAGAAGGACGACGCCGAGGTCGTCGAGGAGGAGGTGCTCGAGGAGACCCCCAAGACCGGGGACGAACCCGAGGGCACCGAGAGCGCGGGCTTCGTGCTCTCCGACGAGGACGAGGACGACGCGCCGGCCCAGCAGGTCGCCGCCGCGGGCGCCACCGCCGACCCGGTCAAGGACTACCTCAAGCAGATCGGCAAGGTCCCGCTGCTCAACGCCGAGCAGGAGGTCGAGCTCGCCAAACGCATCGAGGCGGGCCTCTTCGCCGAGGACAAGCTCTCCAACGCCGACAAGCTCGCGCCGAAGCTCAAGCGCGAGCTGGAGATCATCGCCGAGGACGGCCGCCGCGCCAAGAACCACCTCCTGGAGGCCAACCTCCGTCTGGTGGTCTCGCTGGCCAAGCGCTACACCGGTCGCGGCATGCTCTTCCTGGACCTCATCCAGGAGGGCAACCTCGGTCTGATCCGCGCGGTGGAGAAGTTCGACTACACCAAGGGCTACAAGTTCTCCACGTACGCCACCTGGTGGATCCGGCAGGCCATCACGCGCGCCATGGCCGACCAGGCCCGCACCATCCGCATCCCGGTGCACATGGTCGAGGTCATCAACAAGCTCGCGCGCGTGCAGCGCCAGATGCTCCAGGACCTGGGCCGCGAGCCCACCCCGGAGGAGCTGGCCAAGGAACTCGACATGACCCCGGAGAAGGTCATCGAGGTCCAGAAGTACGGCCGTGAGCCCATCTCCCTGCACACCCCGCTGGGTGAAGACGGCGACAGCGAGTTCGGTGACCTCATCGAGGACTCCGAGGCGGTCGTCCCGGCCGACGCGGTCAGCTTCACGCTCCTGCAGGAGCAGCTGCACTCCGTCCTCGACACCCTCTCCGAGCGCGAGGCGGGCGTCGTCTCGATGCGTTTCGGTCTCACCGACGGTCAGCCGAAGACCCTCGACGAGATCGGCAAGGTCTACGGCGTCACGCGTGAGCGGATTCGCCAGATCGAGTCGAAGACGATGTCGAAGCTGCGCCACCCGTCGCGTTCGCAGGTGCTGCGCGACTACCTCGACTGATCGCGTCCCCAGATCACGGAAGGCCCGGTTCTCGCACAGAGAACCGGGCCTTTTCGCGCTCCGGCGCGGGTGCGCGGCGCGACGGACTGGACCACTCTGGGTGTCTCATGACCACCCCAGAGTGAGGAGCGTGCATGCGCCGTCCGTCCGTCCGGGCCCTGGCCCGGCCGCTGGCCCTGGTGGCCGCGGTGACCGCCATACCGTTGCTTTCGGCCGCGCCCGTCTCCGCCGATGTGGTGGTCGGCGGGTTCGCGATCGACGTCTCGCAAGCCCCGTGGACGGTGGCGCTGTCCAGCCGTGACCGATTCGGGGGTACGCGAGCGGGACAGTTCTGCGGGGGAGTGCTGGTGGGCCGCACCACCGTGCTCACCGCGGCCCACTGCATGGGTGACGACGTGCTGGGGGCGCCGCCGAACAAGGTGAAGGACCTCAAGGTCATCACGGGGCGTACCGACCTGGCCTCCGACCAGGGGCACGAGATCGCCGTGCGGGACGTCCGGGTGAACCCCGGCTACGACAGCGTGACCAACGCCGGCGATTTCGCCGTCCTCACCCTCGCCGAGCCGGCGGCGGAGAGCGCGGTCATCGGGATGGCGCCCGCCGGTGACGCCGCGTACGAGCCCGGCACCAAGGCCCGGGTCACCGGGTGGGGCGATGTCACGGGAGGGGGCGACTACGCGCGCACCCTGCACGCCGCACGCGTGCACGTGCTGCCCGACGATCGCTGCCGGACGGCCTACCCGGGCAGCGCCGACGGCACCTACCAGGCGGACAGCATGGTGTGCGCCGGGGAGGCGTCAGGAGGCCGGGACGCCTGTCAGGGGGACAGCGGCGGGCCGCTGGTCGCCGACGGCAAGCTGATCGGCCTGGTGTCCTGGGGGAGCGGCTGCGGCCGCGCCGGGAGTCCGGGCGTCTACACGCGCGTCTCCACCGCTCTGGAGGCGGTGGACGCGCATTCCCGCACGGGGCCCGCTCCGAGGGCCTCTGGGGGCCGCTGACGGCTTCTGAGGGGTATCCGGAACGAGCGCGGGCGGCGCGGTCCCTGGTGAACAGGGACCGCGCCGCCCGTGTCGCCGGCCTCGGCCGGTGCTGGCTCGTCGTGGACGCGAGTGTCAGCGCTCTTCTTCTGCGGAGGAAGACGGAACGGTCGTCAGGCGCTCCGATTCGTCCTGTATCTCAGCGGCGATCTTCTTGAGTTCCGGCTCGAACTTGCGACCGTGGTGGGCGCAGAAGAGCAGTTCGCCACCGCTGAGCAGGACGACGCGCAGGTATGCCTGGGCGCCGCAGCGGTCGCAGCGGTCGGCCGCGGTCAGCGGGCTCGCGGGGGTCAGAACAGTAGTCACGTCGCCTCTTCTCTAGCTCGACGAGCTGTCGTACCAGGGTCAACATCCAACCAGTCCCCAAACGTTCCCGCTCGGGGCTTTTCCTCGAAAAAATCTTTCGAGGCCGGCTGACTGCTGCCGGTGGCGGCGAATGTGCCGTGTGTCTTACGGGGTGGTGCTGTCTGTCTTCGTGCGACCTCCCGGCTGGCTTGCCGGTTGTTGATGAGGACGTGCCCGGAGCCTAAATGGTTCATGCGCCGAAGGGAACGTGATATGTACTTCACCCCAACGAGGGATCGAACAGGTATGCGACTCTGGACTAGGCTCTGGACGAGACGAGGGTGGCGTTACAACGGCTCTACCAGGCCTCGGTACCCTCTTGGCGGCGATCCAAGCCGCGCCCTTACCCAGAAGGGCCCCACCTGAAATTCAGCGAGGAGCGAACCGCGTGACCGCCGATACGTCCGTGCCGTCCACAGCGCTGCTGGCAGGAGCAGACCGGGACGGTTCCAACTACACCGCGCGGCACCTTCTCGTCCTCGAAGGACTAGAGGCCGTACGCAAGCGCCCGGGTATGTACATCGGGTCGACCGACAGTCGCGGTCTGATGCACTGCCTGTGGGAGATCATCGACAACGCCGTGGACGAGGCCCTCGGCGGCTACTGCGACCACATCGACGTGATCCTCCACGACGACGGCTCGGTCGAGGTGCGGGACAACGGGCGGGGCATCCCCGTCGACGTCGAGCCCAAGACCGGCCTCTCCGGCGTCGAGGTCGTCATGACCAAGCTGCACGCCGGCGGCAAGTTCGGCGGCGGCTCCTACGCCGCCTCCGGCGGCCTCCACGGCGTCGGCGCCTCCGTGGTGAACGCCCTCTCCGCCCGGCTGGACGTGGAGGTGGACCGCAGCGGCCACACCCACGCCATCAGCTTCCGGCGCGGCGTGCCCGGCGCCTTCGCCGCCGATGGCCCGGAGGGCAAGTTCGACGCCACCACCGGACTGCGCAAGGTCAAGAAGGTCGCCAAGGCGCGCACCGGTACGCGCGTGCGCTACTGGGCCGACCGGCAGATCTTCCTCAAGGACGCCAAGCTCTCCCTCGACACCCTCCATCAGCGCGCCCGCCAGACCGCCTTCCTGGTGCCCGGCCTGACCATCGTCGTCCGCGACGAGTTCGGGCTCGGCGACGGCGGCAGCAAGGGTGAGGAGTCGTTCCGCTTCGACGGCGGCATCAGCGAGTTCTGCGAGTACCTGGCCACCGACAAGCCGGTCTGCGACGTGCTCCGCTTCTCCGGGCAGGGCACCTTCAAGGAGACCGTCCCGGTGCTCGACGAGCACGGCCAGATGACGCCGACCGAGGTCACCCGCGAACTCGGTGTGGACGTCGCGATGCGCTGGGGCACCGGCTACGACACGACCCTCCGGTCGTTCGTGAACATCATCGCCACGCCCAAGGGCGGCACCCATGTCGCCGGGTTCGAGCAGGCCGTCGCCAAGACGATGAACGAGGTGCTGCGCGCCAAGAAGCTGCTGCGGGTCGCCGAGGACGACATCGTCAAGGACGACGCCCTTGAGGGCCTCACCGCCGTCGTCACCGTCCGGCTCGCCGAACCCCAGTTCGAGGGACAGACCAAGGAGGTGCTCGGCACGTCGGCCGCCCGCCGGATCGTGAACACCGTGATCTCCAAGGAGTTCAAGGCGTTCCTGACGTCCGCCAAGCGGGACGCCGCCGCGCAGGCCCGGGTCGTCATGGAGAAGGCGGTCGCCGCCGCCCGCACCCGGATCGCGGCCCGGCAGCACAAGGACGCCCAGCGCAGGAAGACGGCCCTGGAGTCCTCGTCGCTGCCCGCGAAGCTCGCGGACTGCCGCAGCGACGACGTGGACCGCAGCGAGCTGTTCATCGTCGAGGGCGACTCCGCGCTCGGCACCGCGAAGCTCGCCCGCAACTCCGAGTTCCAGGCGCTGCTGCCCATCCGCGGCAAGATCCTGAACGTCCAGAAGTCGTCCGTGACCGACATGCTGAAGAACGCCGAGTGCGGCGCGATCATCCAGGTCATAGGGGCCGGTTCCGGGCGTACGTTCGACATCGACGCGGCGCGCTACGGCAAGATCATCATGATGACGGACGCCGATGTCGACGGCTCCCACATCCGGACCCTGCTGCTGACCCTGTTCCACCGCTACATGCGGCCCATGGTCGAGGCCGGACGGGTGTTCGCGGCGGTCCCGCCGCTGCACCGGGTGGAGCTGGTCCAGCCGAAGAGGGGGCAGGACAAGTACGTCTACACGTACTCCGACCGGGAGCTGCGCGACAAGCTCCTGGAGTTCCAGCGGAAGAACATCCGGTACAAGGACTCCATCCAGCGCTACAAGGGTCTCGGCGAGATGGACGCCGACCAGCTGGCGGAGACCACCATGGATCCGCGCCACCGGACCCTGCGCCGGATCAACCTCGCCGACCTGGACTCCGCCGAGCAGGTGTTCGACCTCCTGATGGGCAACGACGTCGCGCCGCGCAAGGAGTTCATCTCCAGCTCGGCGGCGACGCTGGACCGGTCGCGCATCGACGCGTAGGCGTCACGCGGCGCCCGCCGTCCCCGGTCCGACCGGGGACGGCGGGCGCCGAGGCAATGTGACAGTCCCCAGGCCGGGCGCGCGCCGGTGAGGCCGGGTGACCGCGGACGACGCCGGGCACACGGCACAGACACACGGCACAGGGCTCATGGCGTGCGGGAGCGGGGCGGGACACCAGGTCCCGCCCCGTTTTCGTGCTCCGCCTCCACCCCGGGGTGGAGATCACGAGCCGGGAGATTCCACCCGTGATCCACCCCCGCTCCGATCTGCTGACCAGCGAATTTCCGTAGCGTCTGGGGTGTCGGCGGCAACCGCGGCCGATACCCCGTCTCGCTCACGGAGGCTCTGATGTCCGGCCTTGTCAACGCGCTCGTGATAGCGGCCGTCGTCGTCCTGGTGATCGTGCGGCAGTTCCGCGCCCAGCAGATCGGCACCGGACGGCGCTGGTGGCTCCTGCCCGCCGTGCTCGGTTTCGTGGCGCTGCGCGAACCCGGCCTCGTCGACAGCCACCACCCCACGACCTCCGTGACCCTCCTCGTCGTGGAACTGCTGGTGGGCCTCGCCATGGGAGCGGGCTGGGCCTGGACCACCCGCATATGGACCGAGTCCGACGGCACGGTGTGGAGCAAGAGCACCAGGACCAGCGCGGTCGTCTGGGTCGTCGGCATCGCCGTGCGCGTCGGCCTCTACGCCCTCGGCGCGGCCCTGGGCGTGCACCAGCACGGCTCGGCCCTGCTCGCCGCCCTCGCCGTGACCCTGCTGGTCCGCTCCGGAATCCTCTACTGGCGCGCCCAGTCCCTCACCCCGGCGACCGCCACCGGCCCGGCGTACGGTGACCGCATGGCCCGCTCTGCCCGGAAGGAGCGTGTGTGACGAGCAACGCGTGGACGCGCTGGCCCTCGCACGAGGCGCTCGGGCGGGCGGGGATCACCCCGCCCCGGCGGCTGCTCGCCTGGGTGGTGCGCCTCCTGGTCCTCGGCATGCTGCTTGGAGGGATCTTCAGTTCCAGCCGGGCCCACGGCTGGAACACCCTCGTCGGCGTCGGCGTGGTCCTTGTGGCGGCGGCGCTCGGCTGGTCCTTCTTCCGGACCACGCTCCAGCACCGGCTGTGGCCGTCCCTGGCGACCGTCCTGCTCCTCGTTGCCGTGGCCGTCCCCGCCCAGAGCGCCGGATTCCGGCTGCTGGCCCTGGTCGCCTGGTGCGGCTGCGTGGTCATCTCCCTCGAACGGCTGCCGCTGGCCGCCGCGCTCCCCGTCGTCGCGCCGGCGCTCGGTCTCTATGCCGCGGTCAACAACGACAGCCCGTTGACGACCGTCATCACCGGCGTGGCGCTCGTCCTCGGTGGGTACACCCTGCGGCTGGACGCCGAGGCCAGGGGCGGTGCCCAGCGGCTGCTCGCCCAGGAGCGGGCCGCGCGGACGGCGGAGGCGGAGTCGGCCGCGCTCGCCGAGCGGGCCAGGATCGCCCGGGAGATCCACGACGTCCTCGCCCACAGCCTCTCGGCGCAGCTCGTGCACCTGGAGGCGGCCCGGCTGCTCATCGAACGCGGGGCCGAGCGGGAGCAGATCCTCGACCGTGTCGTGGCGGCGCGCGGCATGGCCCGGGACGGCCTGGAGGAGACGCGGCAGGCGCTCTCCGCGCTGCGGGGCGAACTGACCCCGCTGGAGGAGTTCCTCACCCGCCTGGTCGGGACGGCCGCCGCCGCGGAGGTCGCCGTAACGGGTGAACGCCGACCGCTGACGGCGGAGGCGTCGCAGGCCGTCCGCAGGGTCGCCCAGGAGGCGCTGACGAACGTCCGCAAGCACGCGCCGGGGGCCGCGGTGCGGCTGCGGCTGGACTACGGGGAGCACCAGGTCACCCTGGACGTGCGGGATTCGGGCGGGCCGCCGGGCGAACTGGCGGGCGCGGGAGCCGGGTACGGTCTGCTGGGCATGCGCGAGCGTGCCGAGTTGCTGGGCGGCTCGCTGGAGGCCGGACCGGGTGAGGAGGGGTTCGTGGTGACGCTGAGGGTGCCCGCATGACGGAAGCCTCGGAGAAGCCGGCCCGGGTGGTGGTCGCGGACGACCAGACCGTCGTCCGTGAGGGCATCGTGATGCTGCTGGGGCTGTTGCCCGGCATCGAGGTCGTGGGCGCGGCGGGCGACGGCATCGAGGCCGTGCGGCTGGTCGGCGAACTGGCCCCGGACGTCGTGCTGATGGACCTGCGCATGCCCCGCTGCGACGGGGTCGAGGCGACCAGGCGCATCCGCGCGGAACACCCCGGGACGCAGGTCGTGGTGCTCACCACGTTCGGGGACGACGACTCGCTGTTCCCGGCGCTGCGTGCGGGCGCCCGCGGGTATCTGACCAAGGACGCGGGCGGCGACGAGATCGTGCGGGCCGTGCGCAGCGTGCTCTCCGGGGACGCCGGACTGTCGCCGAGCATCCAACGCCGCCTGCTGGAGCGGCTGTCCGAGCCGCAGGCGCCCGCGGTGACGGAGGTTCCCGAGGCGCCCGACGGGCTGACCACCCGTGAGGTGGAGGTGCTGGTGCTGATCGCGGAGGGCCTCAGCAACCAGGAGATCGCGCGCGCACTGAACGTCTCCACGGCGACGGTGAAGACCCACATCAACAACCTGTTCGCGAAGACGGGGCTCAAAGACCGTGCGCAGGCGGTGCGTTACGCGTACGCGAAGCGACTCGCCCGCCCACCAGTGAATTGAGTCACCTGATGGGGTGAAGAAGCCCGGGAAGATGTGTCGGGGATCTTCCCGTTCTGTCCATCCTTGGGGTATGCAGTCACGTAACGGTCGCTCCCGCGGAGGCGGGAGCACCGAGAGTTCGGCGAGTCCGGCCCAGCAGCAGGTGGGCCGCCAGCGCGGCCCCATCGAGACCGAGGGAGCCGGTTACGGCGACCCCTGGTACGACGCACTCGCCTCCGGTTGGGGCGAGTTGGCTGGAACAGGCGGTCCCGCGCCGCTGCCCACACCCGAGGTCGTGCCACCGCGTCCGACGCCCGCCGAGCAGGCGGCCGCCGCGGCCGACATCTATCTCGAGGTGCAGCGCAGCGAGGCGTTCCGCGAAGTCCGCAGCAGATACCGGAGGTTCGTGGTTCCGGCCTGCGCGATCTTCTTCTCCTGGTACGTGGCGTACGTGGTGGCGGCGACGACCGCGCCCGGTCTGATGGCCGTGCGCGTGGTGGGTTCGGTGAACGTGGCGATGGTGGCGGGCCTCGGGCAGTTCTTCAGCACCTTCGTGCTCGCGTGGGCGTACGCGCGGCACGCGCGGCTGCGGCGGGACCGGGCCGCGCTCGAACTACGCTGGGACACACAGGAATTGACGCGCGGCCTGCGGGGCGGTGCCTGATGACGGGTCACCACCAGACGCTGGCCCTGGTGCTGTTCAGCGCCTTCGTCGCCGTCACGCTCGGCATCACGACCTGGGTCAGTCGCAAACGGCACGGCTCGGCCGAGGAGTTCTACGCGGGCGGGCGTCTCTTCTCGCCCATGGAGAACGGTTTTGCCATCGCGGGCGACTACGTCTCCGCCGCGTCGTTCCTCGGCATCTCCGGGCTCATCGCCCTCTTCGGGTACGACGGCCTGCTCTACGCGGTCGGGTTCCTGGTGGCGTGGCTGGTTGTGCTCTTCCTCGTCGCGGAACTGGTGCGCAACTGCGGCCGGTTCACCCTCGCCGACGTGGTCGCGGCCCGGATGAGCGAGCGGCCGGTGCGGATCGCGGCGGGAACCTCGTCGGTCACCGTGTCCGTTCTCTACCTGGTGGCGCAGATGGTGGGCGCGGGCAGCCTGGTCGCGCTGCTGCTGGGCGGCACCAGCGGTGCCGCGCGGGACTGGACGGTCGTCGGGGTCGGGGCGCTCATGGTGATCTACGTGTCGCTGGGCGGCATGCGGGCCACCACCTGGATCCAGATCGTGAAGGCGGTCCTGCTGCTCGGCGGCACGGTCGCGCTCAGCGCGCTCGTCCTGGTGCGCTTCGACGGCGACTTCGGGCGGATGCTGTTCACGGCCGCCGCGCGCAGCGGGCACGGGGACGCCTTCCTGGTGCCCGGCCTGAAGTACGGCGGGGACTGGACGGCCCGCCTCGACTTCATCAGCCTGGGGCTCGCGCTGGTGCTCGGCACGGCGGGTCTGCCGCACATCCTGTCCCGCTTCTACACCGTGCCGACCGCACGCGCCGCGCGCCGCTCGGTGCTCTGGTCGATCGGGCTCATCGGCGGCTTCTACCTGATGACGATCGTGGTCGGCTTCGGCGCGGCGGCGATCGTGGGTCCCGAGGCGGTGCGCGCGTCCAACGCGGCCGGGAACACCGCGGTGCCGCTGCTGGCGCTCGACCTCGGGGGCGGCCCCGACTCCACGGGCGGCACGGTGCTGTTCGCGGTCGTCGCGGCGGTGGCGTTCGCGACGATCCTCGCGGTGGTGGCCGGTATCACCCTCGCCTCCTCGGCCTCCGTCGCGCACGACCTGTACGCGTCGCTGCGGCGGCGCACCGGAAAGCAGCGCAGTGAGGTCGCCGTCGCGCGGGTCGCCGCGGTCGGTGTCGGCCTGGTCGCCATCGCGCTCGGGCTGCTCGCACGCGACCTCAACGTCGCCTTCCTGGTCGGCCTGGCCTTCGCGGTCGCCGCCTCCGCGAACCTGCCGGTGCTGCTCTACTCGCTGTTCTGGCGCGGGTTCACCACCAGGGGAGCGGTCTGGGCCGTATACGGCGGGCTGGTTCCGGCGCTGGTGCTCGTGGTGCTGTCGCCGGTCGTCTCCGGCAGCCCCGAATCACTCTTCCCCGGGCTGGACTTCCAGTACTTCCCGCTCCAGAACCCCGGTCTGGTCTCCATCCCGCTGGGCTTCCTCGCGGGCTGGCTCGGCACCGTCACCTCTTCCGACGCCCCCGACGAGGCAAAGCACGCGGAGACCGAGGTGCGCTCGCTGACCGGAGCGGGAGCCGTCTGACGGCGCCGAGGCCGCCGGGCCCGTCAACGACCGCCCGACGCCGGGCATGGGCATGGGCGTGACGTCGAGTCGTCTGCCCGGCGGCTTCCTCTCGTGCCTTTCGTGGGTGGCTCCGTGGACTACGGGGCCACCCACGCGTACAGGTGCTCCGGGCGGCCCGTGTCGCCGTACTTGAGGGACAGCCGCAGGCGTCCGGCCTGTTCGAGGTGGCGCAGGTAGCGCTGGGCCGTGGAGCGGCTGAGGCCGGTCTCCGCGGCGACCTCGTGGGCCGAGAGCGGGTGCGGGGCGTGGTGCAGGACCGCGCAGATCAGGTCCGTCGTCGGCTCAGAGTGCCCGCTGGGCAGGCCGGGCGAGGACGGTGCCGGCGTGGTCCGCAGGGCGCCGAAGATGCGGTCCACCTGCTCCTGGCCCGCGACGCCCCGGCCGCCGACCCGTTCCACGGTCCTGCGCAGGGCCGCGTACGAGTCCAGGCGGGTGCGCAGCGCGGCGAAGGTGAACGGCTTGACCAGGTAGTGCAGGGCGCCGAGGCGCATCGCGGCCTGGACGGTCGTCACGTCGTCGGCCGCCGTGATCATGATGACGTCGGTTCCGTGCCCCTGTTCCCGCATGGCGTGGACGAGTTCGAGGCCCGTCCGGTCGGGCAGATAGTGGTCGAGGAGGACGAGATCGATCGTCCCCCGTTGCACGCAGGTCAGCGCCTGGGCAGCACTGTGCGCGCGGGCGGCGACCCGGAACCCGGGAACCTTTCCCACGTACCTCGCGTTGATCTCGGCGACACGGAAATCGTCGTCGACGACCAGGACGTCAATCATCGGGCCTCTTTCTGTCAAGGCCATGCGGGCGTTAAGCCCATGTTTCGGCTCCGCTGTTTGTAGCGCGCGCAAAACGAGCACAACAGGCTGCTGCAAGCAAAAGAACGGCATGTGCCCACAAGGCTGATGCTGTGGCACGCGCCACTTCTACCGTCCCGGCCCATGAGCGCAGACATCAGCCCCGCCATCGAGCTGCGGGGCGCGAGCAAAACGTTCAGGACCCCGTCCGGGGGCCTGCACACGGCCGTCAGGGGCCTGGACCTCACCGTCGGGCGCGGCGAGTTCGTAGCGGTCGTCGGCCCCACCGGCTGCGGCAAGTCGACCACACTGACCCTGGTCAGCGGGCTGGAGGAGCCCACCGAGGGCGAGGTCCTGGTCGCCGGGCAGCCGGTGAGCGGTGTCGGCGACAAGGTCGGCTTCGTCTTCCAGCAGGACGCAACCTTCCCGTGGCGCACGGTCCTGTCCAACGTCATGGCCGGTCCCCGGTTCCGCGGCGTGCCCAAGGCGGAGGCCAAGCAGCGGGCGCGCGAGTGGCTGTCCCGGGTCGGGCTCTCGGCGTTCGAGGACCGCTACCCGCACCAGCTCTCCGGCGGCCAGCGCAAGCGCGTCGCCCTCGCCGCGACCTTCGTCAACGATCCCGAGATCCTGCTCATGGACGAGCCGTTCTCCGCGCTCGACGTGCAGACCAGGGCCCTGATGTCGGACGAACTCCTGGAGCTGTGGGAGGGCACCGGCGCCTCGGTCGTGTTCGTCACCCACGATCTGGAGGAGTCGATCGCGCTGGCCGACCGGGTCGTCGTGATGACGGCCGGGCCCGCCACCGTCAAGCAGGTCTTCGACATCGACCTGCCCCGCCCGCGCCGGGTCGAGGAAGTACGCCTGGAGGCGCGGTTCATCGAGATCTACCGCGAGATCTGGGAGTCCCTCGGCGAAGAGGTCCGCATCACCCGTGAGAGGGGCGCCGCCCATGTCGCCTGACACGCTGCCCAAGACCACGGCCGCGCCGACCGCCGCCGAACCCGGGAAGGGCGAACGCGCGCACTCACGCGCGCGTGCCGCCCGCAGACGCAAGATCGTCGTGGGCACCGCCCGCGCCCTGCTCCTGGTCCTCGTGCTCGGCCTGTGGGAGGTGCTCTCCCGGGCCAACGTGATCGACACGTTCAACTTCTCCATGCCGTCGAAGATCTGGGACCAGATCTACACCTGGATCACCCACGGCACCGCGCTCGGCTCCCTGGGCGAGCAGATCTGGTACACGCTCTACGAGGCGCTGCTCGGCTGGGTCCTCGGTGTGGTCGCCGGTGTCGTCTTCGGTATCGCGCTGGGGCGGATCACCTTCCTGGCCGATGTCCTTGGTCCATACATCAAGGTGCTCAACTCGATCCCCCGGATCGTCCTGGCGCCCATCTTCGTCATCTGGTTCGGCCTGGGCCCCGCCTCCAAGGTGGCGTCGGCCGTCGTCCTGGTCTTCTTCCCGGTGTTCTTCAACGCCTTCCAGGGCGCCCGCGAGGTCGACCGCAACCTGGTCGCCAACGCGCGGATCCTCGGCGCGAGCGACCGCAGGGTGACGCTCCAGGTCGTCATCCCCTCGGCCACCTCGTGGATCTTCACCAGCCTCCATGTGAGCTTCGGCTTCGCCCTCATCGGCGCCATCGTCGGCGAGTACATCGGCGCGACCAAGGGCATCGGCCTGCTCGTCGCGCAGTCCCAGGGCACGTTCAACGCGGCCGGTGTCTACGCCGCGATGGTCATCCTGGCGGTCGTCGCCCTGGTCGCCGAGGGGCTGCTGACCTTCGCCGAGAGCCGCATCTTCCGGTGGAAGCCGTCGGAGTCCGACAGCTGACCCCACGCTTCTCCCCCCCCCACGACTTCTCCCGCATCGCCTTCTCACAAGGACGTGAACGACATGCGCACCATCGCCAGACGCGGCGCCCTGGCCGCCGCAGGACTCCTCTGCCTCTCCGCCCTCACCGCCTGCGCCAACGAGGCGTCCAGCACCGCCTCCAGCGGCTCCGGCAAGAGCGACGGCAAGGGCACCAAGGTCAAGATCATGGTGGGGGGCCTGGACAAGGTCATCTACCTGCCCGCCATGCTGACCCAGCGGCTCGGCTACTTCGACGCCGAGGGGCTCTCCGTGGAGCTGCTGAGCGAACCGGCCGGCGTCCAGGCGGAGACCGCGCTCGTCTCGGGCCAGGTGCAGGGCGCCGTCGGCTTCTACGACCACACCCTCGACCTCCAGACCAAGGGCAAGATGGTGGAGTCGGTGGTGCAGTTCTCCCACGCCCCGGGCGAGGTCGAGATCGTCTCCAACAAGGCGTCGGCGAAGATCACTTCGGCCAAGGACTTCAAGGGCAAGAAGCTCGGCGTCACGGGGCTCGGCTCGTCCACGGACTTCCTCACCAAGTACCTCGCCGTCAAGAACGGGGTCAAGGTCAGCGACTTCACCCCGGTCGCCGTCGGTGCCGGGCCCACGTTCATCGCCGCCCTGGAGAAGGGCGCCATCGACGGCGGCATGACCACCGACCCGACCGTCGCGACGATCCTCGACAAGAAGGCCGGCAAGGTCCTCCTGGACATGCGGACGCCCGAGGGCTCCCAGGAGGCGCTCGGCGGACCGTACCCGTCGTCAAGTCTGTACATGCAGACGGACTGGGTGAACGGGCACAAGGACACCGTCCAGAAGCTGGTCAACGCGTTCGTCAAGACGCTCGCGTGGATGTCCAGCCACAGCGCCTCGGAGATTGCCGACAAGATGCCCGCCGACTACAAGCAGGGCAACGGCATCCTCTACGCCAAGGCCATCGAGAGCACGCTGCCGATGTTCACCAAGGACGGCGTGATGCCGGAGAACGGTCCCGAGACCGTCGAGAAGGTGCTCAAGGCGTTCAACCCCAACATCAAGAACGCCGACGTCGACCTGGAGAAGACCTACACCAGCGAGTTCGTGGAGAAGGCCAAGGGCTGACCTCCGCCGGGCAGGAGGCCCGCGCGCGCTCCTGCCCCCCGCCGCACCTCAGACGCGGGTCGCCCACACGTAACGGTGTTCGGGGCGGCCCGCGTCGCCGTACTTGAGCGTCAGCCGGGCCCGTCCGGTGCGCTCCAGCAGCTTCAGATAGCGCTGCGCGGTCTGCCGGCTCACCCCGGTGCGCTCGGCGATCTCCTGGGCGGACAGCGCCCCCTCCGCGTTCATCAGTGAGCGCCGCACCAGCTCCGCGGTGGTCGGGGAGTGCCCCTTGGGCAGCCCCGGCTCCGAGGGCGCCGACAGCGCGCCGAAGATGCGGTCCACCTCGGCCTGTTCGGCCTCGCCACCGCCGTCCAGGGTGCGGCGCAGCTCCCCGTACGCCTCCAGCTTCGCCCGCAGGCCCGCGAACGCGAACGGCTTGACCAGGTACTGGAGCGCGCCCTGCCGCATCGCGGCCTGGACGGTCGACACGTCACGGGCCGCCGTCACCATGATCACGTCGGTCTGGTGGCCGCGTCTGCGCATCTCCCGCACCACCGCCAGACCCGTGTCGTCGGGCAGGTAGTGGTCCATCAGGACGAGATCGAGGCCGGGCAGCGCCTCCAGGCTGCTCAGCGCCTCGGCCGCGCTGTGCGCCTCCCCGGCGACGTGGAAGCCCGGCACCTTCTCCACATAGGCGGCGTTGACCCGGGCGACCCGGGTGTCGTCGTCCACGACGAGGACCTCGATCATCGCGACTCCTCTTCGAACGGCAGGTCGGCACGCGCGGCGAGGACCGGCTCGGGCTCGGCACCGGTCAGCGCCTCGGGCAGGACGACGGTGAACTCGGCGCCGCCGCCCGGGGCGTCGCCGACCGTCGCGCTGCCGCCCTGGCGTTCGGCGAGCCTGCGCACCAGGGAGAGGCCGATGCCGCGCTTGCGGTGGGCGGGCGGGTCCTTGGTCGACCAGCCCTCGGTGAAGATCAACTCGTGCTGCGCGGTGGGGATCCCCGGTCCGGTGTCGCGCACTCTGAGGACGGCCGTGCGCCCCTCGGCGCGCAGTTCGACCTCCACGCGCGCGTGCGGGGTCGCGGCCACCGCGTCCAGCGCGTTGTCCACCAGGTTGCCGACGATCGTGACCAGTCCCCGGGGATCGACCAGCCGGTCGGGGAGACGGGTGCGGTCGGACACCCAGAGGGCGACCCCGCGTTCGGCGGCGACCGTCGCCTTGCCCACCAGCAGCGCGGCGAGCAGCGGGTCCTGGATCTTCTCGGTGACCTGCTCTGCGGTCGCGCGATGGTCGCCGACCACCTCGCCGACGAACTCCACGGCGTCGTCGAACATCTCCAGTTCGAGCAGGCCCAGCAGGGTGTGCATGCGGTTCGCGTGCTCGTGGTCCTGGGCGCGCAGGGCGTCTATCAGGCCGCGCGTGGAGTCCAGCTCACGGCCGAGCTGCTCCAGTTCCGTGCGGTCGCGCAGGGTGGCGACCGCGCCGCCGTCGTCGGTGGGCATCCGGTTGGCGACCAGGACGCGCTGGCCGCGCACGGTCAGCAGGTCGGTGCCGGTCACCCGGCCGGCCAGGATGTCGGCGGTGCGGCCCGCACCGAGCGCCTCGTCGGGCGGGGTGCCGACGACCGAGTCGTCGATGCCCAGGAGGCGGTGGGCCTCGTCGTTGAGGAGCCGGATGCGGCCGCCGCGGTCCAGGGCGACGACGCCCTCGCGGATGCCGTGCAGCATCGCCTCGCGCTCCGACAGCAGCCCCGAGATGTCGGAGAAGGCCAGGTCACGGGTCTGCCGCTGGACCCGCCTCGCGATCAGCCAGGCGGCCAGCGCGCCGACCGCGAGGGCACCGCCCGCGTACGCCAGCAGCCCCGGTATCGCGCTCAGCAGCCGGGCCCGCACGCCGTCGTAGGCGATGCCGACCGAGACCGCGCCGATCAGGGAGCCGTCGGACGCCCGCAGCGGGACCTTGCCGCGCGCGGAGCGGCCGAGCGTGCCGCTGTCGATCTCCATGACCTCTCTGCCCGCCAGCGCCTCGCTGGGATCTGTCGAGACGGTCCGGCCGATCTGCCGGAGGTCGGTGTGCGACCAGCGCACCCCGCGCCAGTCCAGCACCACGATGTACTCGGCCCGGGTGGCCTTCCTGATCCGCTCCGCCGCCCGCTGCACCGGTCCGTCGACGGTGGGCGCGGTGCTCTCCAGGTCCCGCGCGATCTGCGGTTCCTCGGCCGTCGTCTGCGCGATGGCCAGGGCGCGCTGCATCGCCTCGTGGTCGAGCTGCCTGCTGAGCGGCTGCAGGAACAGCCCGGTCACCAGGACGGCGACCCCCGCGGCGATCGCCACCTGCATCAGCAGCACCTGGGAGAACGCCCGTCTCGGCAGTCCGAGGCGCATCCGGCGCGCGGGGGGAGTGGGGCTCATACCCCTGACGGTACGTGCAGGTGTGCGAGCTGCCGTAGGGGTGTGGCCCGGATCTCTTGATCAATACATTGCGTTGCGTGATCAACGATTGACGCGTGTATTGACGGGGTGACGGACGGATTGATCCGTCATGCAGCCGCCCGCGATCCTCCAACCGCCGCCCGCGACCCTTCAGCCGCCGCCCGCGGTCCTCCAGCCGTCGCACCGGCCGGGACCAGCTCCCGCACCGACACCACGTCCATGCGCGCGGGCGCCCCCAGGACCGACGTCCCGCAGCTCTCCTCCCGGGGCGGCAGCGACGCGCCCTGGGCCACCACGACACGCCAGCGGCGTCCGTCGGCGTGGGCGACCGTCACGTCCCAGCGCGGCGCTCCGCCCTCCGTCCGGACGACGCTCAGCGCGTCCGGCGCCTCCTCCCGCAGCGAGGTCCGCACCGCCAGCTCGGCCGCCTGCCCCGGTCGCTCCCAGGCGGAGCGGCCCCGGCACCCCTCGGTGACGATCCGGCCCTCCTGGAGGCTGTGCAGGATCTCCTTGACGGAGTGGGCCTCCGCGCGCCCGTAGGCGTAGCCGTGGGGGAGGACCAGCAGCGTCGGCGAGAAGCGGTGACCACCCAGATGGGTGACCTCCCAGGCGCCCTCGACCCCGGAGGCGGCGAGTTCGGCCGCGAGCGGACGGCCCAGCAGCGCGCAGCAGCGGTCGCGCTTGCCGTTCGTGCAGACGAGCGCCAGCGGATCACCCGGGTGCGGACGGCCGCCGAGGACCGCGTCGAAGCCGTGGTGGTCGCCCGCCCCGAGCGCCCGGAAGTCCAGGGCGAGCAGTTCGGCGGGGTCGCGGGTGGCCGCGGTGTGCAGCCAGGCGCGGCCCGGGACGGTGTGGGCCGCGTACACCCGGCGCTCGGAGGGGCCGCCGGGGTCGGCGTGCCGTCCCGGCCTGCGGATGAGGGCGACGCGGACGCCGGTGCCCTCGGCCGCGGCCTCCAGGGCGCGTCCGACCTCGGGGTCCAGGCGGCTCGATGTGAGCGCCCTGGCACCCCAGGGGCCGGGCTGTTCCAGCAGCAGCCAGGTGCTCGCGGTGGCCGCGGTTCCCGACAGGGGCTCGTCGAGCGCCCGGGAGACAGTTGCGCACGTACTCACAGAGGTGAGCCTAACCTGACTTGACGCGCGGCGACTTCCGGGAGGGCCTGGGCCTGCTCCGTACGGGTCGCCACCTGCCTGTACGGGTCTTCGCCGGTCCCCGTCGGACCCTGTGCAGGGCCGCATGTGTCTGTACGGGTCCGCACGTGTCCGTTCGGGGGTGCACGCGTCGGTAGGGGGCCGCAAGCGTCCGTACGGGGTGCCTTCGCGGCGCGGACCGCCAGTCCTGGAGGGCGCGGGCGGACATCGGCTACCCGGGGCGGCCTGGGCGGACGCGGACCGGCTACCCGGGCCAGGGGCCTGGGTACGGACCAGCTGTCCGCCGGACGCGGGCGCGGACCCGCTACCCGGGGAGCGGCCTGGGCGGGCGTGGGCCCACGTAGTGTCCGCTCGGGCGCATCCGCAGCGGGCGCTCCTGGTACTCCTCCAGGGCGTGCGCGATCCAGCCCGCCGTCCGGGCGACGGCGAAGATCGTCTCGCCCGCCGTGGCCGCCATGCCGCTGGACGCGGTGAACACCGCGAGGGCCAGGTCCACGTTGGCGTGCAGCGGGGCGTGACGGGCGGTGGTGGCCACCACGTCACGGGCGGCGGCGAGGGCGGGCGCGGCGTTCGGGACCTCCTCCAGCAGCGAGAACAGCACGCGCGCGCGGGGGTCCTCGCCCGTGTACAGGCGGTGGCCGAGCCCCGGGATCCGGCGTCCGGCGCGGAGTTCCTCGGTGATCACGGGGGCCGCGTCGCCCCGGTCGAGCACGTCGAGGAGCATCCGGTGGGCGAGTCCGCCGGCCGCGCCGTGCAGCGGGCCCTCCAGGACGCCGAGCCCGGCGGAGACGGCCGCGTAGGCGTGCGCGCGGGCCGACGCGGCGACCCGCACCGCGAGGGTCGAGGCGGCGAGGTCGTGGTCGACGAGCAGGGCGAGCGCGGTGTCCAGCACCCGCAGGGACGCCTCGTCCGCCTCCCGTCCGCTCAGCCGTCCCCAGAGGCGGCGGGCCAGCGGGCCGCTGTCCCGGTGGCCCCGGCGTACCGCGGGCAGGGCCGCGACGAGGGTGGGGATGAGGGTGCGCGCCGTGCCGAGCACGGTCTTCTCGGCGAGGTCGAAGCGGAGCGGGTCGGCGGCCGCCGCGGCGATCGCCGCGACCCGCAACCGGTCGACAGGGATGGCGTGTTCGGGGAGCACGTCGACGGCCCGGCGGGCGGCGGCGACCGAGGCGGCCGGGGCCTCGAACCGGACGTCCGGTGTCATCCGGCCGGTCCACAGCCACTCCGCGACCTCTTCGTAGGAGTGCCGCAGGGCCAGTTCGGCGGCGTCGACCCCGCGGAACCAGTAGCGGTCCGCCTCGATGAGGGTGATGCGGGTCCGCACCGACAGTTCGCCCGCGGTGCCCGGATCTCCCGCGCTCTCCCGCCTGTTGCGCCGGGCGAGCGCGGTGACCTCGGTGGTGTCGAAGGTGCTGCCCCGGCCGCCG
Source organism: Streptomyces sp. SolWspMP-5a-2 (assembly GCF_900091845.1). Taxonomy (GTDB): domain Bacteria; phylum Actinomycetota; class Actinomycetes; order Streptomycetales; family Streptomycetaceae; genus Streptomyces; species Streptomyces doudnae. The sequence continues at coordinate 55,704 of NZ_FMCI01000250.1, read as the reverse complement.
GGGACGCGGTGGCTGCTGAGCTGGCCGCGGCTCACGTACGCGTACACGGTCTCGGGCTTCACGCCCAGCAGTTCGGCTGCCTCCCTGGTGGTCAGCCGCCGTTCGGCGTGGCTCAGCGAGGACTCTGGATCGCGCATGGGCTCACCGTAGCGGCAGGCGGACCGGTCACCCGGTGCATTGATCGAGTCAATGTTGATGAAGGTCAGTCATGTTATGGACGGCCCCATCAAGTGCGCCGGTCCGATCAAGTCCGTCAACGTCGAGTCCGCACCGGATCAAGTGGGCCCGTCAAGCCCGTCGAGCCCGTCAAGGTTGTCGTGCTCGTCAAGGTGGTCGCGCCCGTCCGGCTCGCCCTGCCCGCCGTGCCCACCGGGAGGGACCGGCGCGGGGCTCGCTCGGGGTGGGCGGAGCGGTGCGCCGGTCGCGGTCCGGGTCGTCAGGCGCGCGGAATGTCCTTGCGGGCGCGGATCAGGGTCTCGCGGGTGATGACGACGATCCTCTCGTCGTCCGCCCTGGCGGCGTCGGCGGGGAGTTTCGCGTCGAGTTGTGCCGTGGCCTCCGTCCCGATCACGGCGAAGTTGCCGTCACTGAGTTCGAAGATGTCGGGGCAGGTCTGTCCCGATGTGCTGCCTCGCGCAAAGGGAGAATCACCGATCCGCCGTACGATGTCCACCATTGTCTCGACCTTTCAGAGTGGGACCTTCGGCTCAAGACCGTGCCGCCGGTCGGTGCCCGCCGTGGAGCGGCGGAGCACCGGGGCCGTCGAAGTGCAGACGAACGAGAACCGTAAACGAACGAAAATCCCGAACGGGCGAAAACTGGAAACGAACGAATACAGACTGACGGAACGGGCGCACGTACGGAGGGAAATGCCCTCGGTCGGCTATGCGTCGGGGATGTCAGCCTTCGCGTGCATCAAGGTCTCGCGCGTGACCACGACAATGCGTTCGTAGTCGGCCCGCGAGGCGTCGGAAGGGAGGTGGGCGTCGAGTTCGTCGGTGGCGTCCGTGCCGATGACAGCGAACCTTCCGTCGGACAGCTCGAAAATATCGGGGCAATTGGCACCTGTCGCGCTTCCCCGGGCGCTGGGAGGTGTACCGATCCGGCGGGTGATCTTGCTCACTGTTCTGGTGTTCCTTTGTGCGTCGAGGCAGATGGTGCAGTGGTGCGCCCCGGTGCGAAGCGGCCCGGTAGGGCCGCGGCCTCGGCAACCGAGCGGCGTGGGACAGGGGTTCGGCGGGGATCGGCCCGTTCCGCAGGGTGCGGTGAAGTCAACCTTGTCGGCATCTGGGGAAACGCGGCGGTTTGCAGGTTCGTTATCGCCCGATCGCGTGATGTGCGCGGCAAGACGGCTACCGGATCGTACGCCGTGTGGCAGGGGGCGTGGAACGGTCACCGTTACTCGGACGGTGGCTCGCCGACCACCCACCACTCGTCGGAGTCCGTTTCCTCCAGTTTGGCGAGAAGGTCGTCGACCATACGTCCGAGCTTGGCTTCCTCGGATCTGTCCGTCAAAGTCGCCCGATGGGGATGGGTCGCGTACCAGTACTCCCGGAAGACGGGATTCTGGAGCATGCTCCGGGCGAATCCGAAGAACTCCTCGCGTGTCATGTTGCCCATGCGGTAGTAGCAGAGCGCATTGGTGTACAAGGCGTTCGCGAAGAGGAACTGGCGTTGCTTTCTCGGACTGACCGTGCCGTTGTAGGCGTCCAGTACCTCGGCGAGTTCCGGATCGTCCATGGCTTTGCTCAGCAATTCCCAGTGCAGGCGCTGCTGATGGGCGAAGTTGCTCTGCCGCTGGATCTTGGAGGCCTCCTCCAGGTGCTCGATCCAGCTGGTCAGGGCCCGGAGCGCGGGTCGCTGGTAGGCGAGGGTGACGGCGGCACCCGCCACCAGACCGACGCCCGCCGAGGCGACGACCCCCAACCTCCGAAGGCCCATGTTCCGTATTGCCATGTCACTCCCCGATTTCAGGCGGCCGTCCACCGGTCGTCGGGGTGCGGGTCGACTGAGGGGGGACCGGCGAGCGGTGGGCGGCGCATGCCGCCTCCCAGGGTGCCGACCGAGCGGACCGTCGGGGAGGCGGAGAAGAGGCGCACGGAGGGAAGCGAGGGTCGCACACACCGGCGCCCTGCTCTGCGCCCGCTCCTTCACGACCGTCGTGGCCGGTCGCCGCGCGGTGCGGGGCTCGCCTCGTATCCTGGGGCGGCATTCCGCTTCCGCGGGTGCGCCGGGAGCGTGACCCGGCGCACGGGTCGGTGGGGGAGAGCATGCGCGCACGTGAGAGAGGCAGGAGCGGTATGACGTCGAGCGGCGGTCCCCGTCAGATCCCGGTGGTCGTGCTCGCCGGTTTCCTCGGTTCCGGCAAGACGACCCTCCTCAACCATCTGCTGCACCGCAGCGGCGGCAGCCGGATCGGCGCGATCGTCAACGACTTCGGGGCCGTCGAGATCGACGCGATGGCCGTCGCGGGCGCCCTCGGCGACTCCACCGTCTCGCTCGGCAACGGCTGCCTCTGCTGTGCCGTCGACGTCGGTGAACTGGACCTTTACCTCGACCGGTTGGCGCGGCCCGCCGCCGGGATCGACGTCATCGTCATCGAGGCGAGCGGTCTCGCCGAGCCGCAGGAACTCGTCCGCATGGTGCTCGCGAGCGAACTGCCGGGGATCGTGTACGGGGGGCTCGTCGAGGTCGTCGACGCCGCGGAGTTCGACGACACGCGGGCCAAGCACCCCGAGATCGACCGGCATCTGGCCCTCGCCGATCTGGTGGTCGTCAACAAGCTGGACCGCGCCCCCGACGCCGGACGGGTCACCGCGCTGGTCTCCTCCCTGGTGGACGGCGCGGCCGTCGTCACCGCCTCCTACGGGCGCGTCGACCCGGAGTTCCTCTTCGACTGCCGTCCCCGGACGGAACGCGTCGGGCAGCTCACCTTCGACGATCTGCACGACCACGGGGCGCACGATCACGCGGGCCATCTGCACGCCTCCTACGACAGCGTGTCGTTCACCTCGCCGACGGCCCTGGACCCGCGCCGTCTGATGGCGTTCCTCGACGGCAGGCCGGAGGGGCTCTACCGGATCAAGGGGTACGTCGACTTCGGCGCCCACGACCCGCGCAACCGGTACGCCGTCCACGCCGTCGGACGGTTCCTGCGCTTCTACCCCGAGCCGTGGGGCGCCGACGACGAGCGCCTGACGCAGCTCGTCCTCATCGGCTCGGGCATCGACGGGCCCGCCCTGCACAAGGAGTTGGAGGCGTGCGTGAGCGGCGATCCGGGGGCGGCTGACGAGCGCGGCATGTGGGGCGTCCTGCGGTACGTGCCCGGTTCCGAGGAGGAGCCGCGGGAGACGGAGTGAGCCGTGTGCCGTCCGCCCCTCGCCACCGTCTCGCCCGAAGCGGCTCCCCGGCGCGTCCCTGCCCGATGCGGGGCGGGTGCGGCTCCCGGGTGGTCCGGGCTCGCGTCTAAAGCCCGCTTCGGGAACCACGTCTTGAAGCCCGCTTCGGAAACCGCGTCCTGAAGCCCGCTGCGGGGTCAGGCGTCGGCGGGGCCCGTGCGGTGGACGCGGAGCACGGACCCCAGGGTGCGCCCTAGAGGGGCCCCGCCACCACCGACACCGTCTTCGGGAGGGAGATGCCCGAGCCGTCGCGGCGCGGGTCGATCTCCGGGAGGTCGACCGGTGTGCCGTTCTTCTGCGCCGCCTTGGCGGGCAGGGCACCGGCCCAGGCGATCGACAGGCAGTCCTCGCCCTTGAGGAACCGCTGGCAGCGCACGCCGCCGGTGGCCCGGCCCTTGCGCGGGTACTGGTCGAACGGCGTCAGCTTCGCCGTCGTCTGCACCGAGTCGTCCAGCGTGCCGCGTGAGCCCGCGACGGTGAACACCACCGCGTTCGCGGCCGGGTCGACGGCGGTGAAGGAGATGACCTTCGCCCCGTCGGTCAGCTTCACGCCCGCCATGCCGCCCGCCGGGCGCCCCTGCGGACGCACCTGCGCCGCCTGGTAGCGCAGCAACTGCGCGTCGTCCGTGATGAAGACCAGGTCCTCGTCGCCGGTGCGCAGCTCCACCGCGCCGACGATCCGGTCACCGTCCTTCAGGGTGATGACCTCCAACTCGTCCTTGTTGGACGGGTAGTCGGGGACCACGCGCTTGACGATGCCCTGCTCGGTGCCGAGGGCGAGACCGGGGGAGGACTCGTCCAGCGTGGTGAGGCAGACCACCGTCTCGCCGTCCTCCAGGGTGACGAACTCGGCGAGCGGCGCACCGCCCGACACGTTCGGCGCGGAGACCGTCTCCGGGAGCTGGGGGAGATCCACGACGTTGATCCGCAGCAGCCGCCCGGACGACGTCACCGCGCCGATCTCGCCGCGGGTCGTGGCCGGGGCCGCCGACACGATCACGTCGTGCTTGGTCCGCCGCGCCTCGCCCTCCTCGGGGAACGGCTCGCCGTTCGCCGTGCGGGCCAGCAGCCCCGTCGAGGAGAGCAGCACCCGGCACGGGTCGTCGGCGACCTGGAGCGGCACGGTGGCCGCCGGGGTGCCGGACGCCTCCAGCAGGACCGTGCGCCGCTCGGTGCCGAACTTCTTGGCCACCGACGCCAGCTCCGCCGAGACCAGCTTGCGCAGCTCCGCGTCCGACTCCAGGATCTGGGTCAGCTCCGCGATCTCCGCGTTCAGCCGCTCCTTCTCGGACTCCAGCTCGATGCGGTCGAACTTGGTGAGGCGGCGCAGCGGCGTGTCGAGGATGTACTGGGTCTGGATGTCCGACAGGCCGAAGCGCTCCATCAGGCGCTCCTTGGCCTGCGCGGAGTTCTCGCTTGAACGGATCAGCCGGATGACCTCGTCGATGTCGACGAGCGCCGTGAGCAGGCCCTCCACCAGGTGCAGGCGGTCGCGCCGCTTCTTGCGGCGGTGCTCGCTGCGGCGCCTGACGACCTCGAAGCGGTGGTCGAGGTAGACCTCCAGCAGCTCCTTGAGGCCGAGCGTCAGCGGCTGGCCGTCCACCAGGGCCACGTTGTTGATGCCGAAGGACTCCTCCATCGGCGTCAGCTTGTAGAGCTGCTCCAGGACGGCCTCCGGGACGAAGCCGTTCTTGATCTCGATGACCAGACGCAGGCCGTGGGCGCGGTCGGTGAGGTCCTTGACGTCCGCGATGCCCTGGATCTTCTTCGCGCCGACCAGGTCCTTGATCTTCGCGATGACCTTCTCCGGGCCGACCGTGAAGGGCAGTTCGGTGACGACCAGGCCCTTGCGGCGGGCGGTGACCGTCTCGATCTCGACGGTGGCGCGGATCTTGAAAGTGCCGCGGCCGGTCGCGTACGCGTCCCGGATGCCGGAGAGGCCGACGATCCGGCCGCCGGTGGGCAGGTCGGGGCCGGGCACGTGCTTCATCAGCGTGTCCAGATCCGCGTTCGGGTGGCGGATCAGGTGGCGGGCGGCCGAGACGACCTCGGCGAGGTTGTGCGGCGCCATGTTCGTCGCCATGCCGACGGCGATGCCCGAGGCGCCGTTGACCAGGAGGTTCGGGAACGCGGCGGGCAGGGCCACCGGCTCCTGCTCCTGGCCGTCGTAGTTGGGCGCGAAGTCGACGGTGTCCTCGTCGATCGACTCCGTCATCAGGCTCGTCGCCTCGGCCTGGCGGCACTCGGTGTACCGCATGGCGGCGGGCGGGTCGTCGTTGCCGAGCGAGCCGAAGTTGCCGTGGCCGTCCACCAGCGGGACCCGCATCGAGAACGGCTGGGCCATGCGCACCAGGGCGTCGTAGATCGACGCGTCGCCGTGCGGGTGGAGCTTGCCCATCACCTCGCCGACGACACGCGCGCACTTCACGTAGCCGCGGTCAGGGCGCAGGCCCATCTCGTTCATCTGGTAGACGATGCGGCGGTGGACCGGCTTCAGGCCGTCACGCGCGTCCGGCAGGGCTCGGGAGTAGATGACCGAGTACGCGTACTCAAGGAAGGAGCCCTGCATCTCGTCGACGACGTCGATGTCGAGGATCTTCTCCTCGTACGAGTCGTCGGGCGGCGGGGTCTTCGTGCTGCGGCGGGCCATCGCTGCCGGCTCCTCCTGTGTTCTGGTGGCTCAAGCATGAACAAGATCTGCCACGGACCATTGTGGACCGAACCACTGACAACGCTGACAGCGGCGGCGACGCGGGGCGCCGCCCAACACGCTGAGCATGCCGAAAGCGCGGCCGGCGCTGTGACCACCGGACCTCGGCCCGGCTGCCCGCAGGCTACGCGATCCGCTGTGGGCGTACGTCGTCCGGGAACTTCGCCGCCGGTCCGCGCGCTTGCATACAGTGGCAGGACCGGCGGGGGAACCGCGGTTCCGACCACCGCATCCGCGATCGAAGGGACGTACATGCCGATGGGTCACACGGCCACCAACCAGGCCGGCTCCGGGGGCCTGACAGCGACCGAGCACCGTCTGGCCAACGGTCTGCGGGTGGTGCTCTCCGAGGACCACCTGACCCCGGTCGCGGCGGTCTGCCTCTGGTACGACGTGGGTTCGCGCCACGAAGTCAAGGGGCGTACCGGTCTGGCTCACCTCTTCGAGCACCTGATGTTCCAGGGCTCGGGGCAGGTCAAGGGCAACGGACACGCCGAGATGGTGCAGGGAGCGGGCGGTTCCTTCAACGGGACCACCAGCTTCGAGCGGACCAACTACTTCGAGACCATGCCCGCCCACGAGTTGGAGCTGGCCCTCTGGCTCGAGGCCGACCGGATGGGCTCGCTGCTGGTCGCCCTGGACGAGGAGTCCATGGAGAACCAGCGGGACGTCGTCAAGAACGAGCGCAGGCAGCGCTACGACAACGTCCCCTACGGCACGGCGATCGAGAAGCTGGCCGCCCTCGCCTTCCCGGACGGGCACCCCTTCCACCACACGCCGATCGGCTCGATGGCCGACCTGGACGCGGCGACCCTGGAGGACGCGCGCGCGTTCTTCCGCACCTACTACGCGCCCAACAACGCGGTCCTGTCGATCGTCGGGGACATCGACCCGGAGCAGACCCTCGCCTGGGTCGAGAAGTACTTCGGCTCCATCGCGTCCCACGACGGCAAGCCCGCCCCCCGCGACGGCTCGCTGCCCGACATCATCGGCACCGAACTGCGCGAGGTCGTCGAGGAGAAGGTGCCCTCGCGCGCGCTGACGGCCGCCTACCGGCTCCCGGAGGACGGCACGCGCGCGTGCGACGCGGCGGACCTCGCGCTGACCATCCTGATCGGCGGCGAGTCGTCGCGGATCTACAACCGGCTGGTGCGCCGCGACCGGACCGCCGTCACCGCCTGGGGCGGGCTGTGGCGGTTCGCCGGAGCGCCCTCCCTCGGCATCCTCGACGTGAAGACGTCGGGCGAGGCGGAGGTCGCCGCCGTGGAGAGCGCGGTCGACGAGGAACTGGCCAGGTTCGCCGAGGAGGGCCCCACCGCCGAGGAGATGGAGCGCGCCCAGGCACAGCTGGAGCGCGAGTGGCTCGACCGGCTCGGCACGGTCCACGGCCGCGCGGACGAACTCTGCAAGTACGCCGTCCTGTTCGGCGACCCGCAGCTCGCCCTGAGCGCCGTCGGACGCGTCCTGGAGGTGACCGCCGACGAGGTCCAGCGGATCGCCCAGGAGCGGCTGCACCCGCGCAACCGGGCCGTCCTGGTCTACGAGCCCACCGAACCGACCGGCGACGACATCGACGACACCGACGACGCCGACGAGGCCGCGGCCGCGGCGACCGACGAGACCGAGGAGGCGGCCCGGTGACCGAGCTCGCGACGATGGACTTCCACCCCGGCCGCAGGGCGGCGAACCCAGGGTCTGGGCCTTCCCGGCACCCGAGCGCGGCACCCTCGACAACGGTCTGACGGTGCTGCGCTGCCACCGGCCCGGCCAGCAGGTCGTCGCCGTCGAGATCGCCCTCGACGCGCCCCTGGACGCCGAGCCTGCCGCCCTCGAAGGCGTCGCCACGATCATGGCGCGGGCCTTCTCCGAGGGCACCGACAAGCACTCCGCCGAGGAGTTCGCGGCCGAACTGGAGCGCTGCGGCGCCACGCTGGACGCGCACGCCGACCACCCCGGCGTCCGGATCGCCCTGGAGGTGCCCGCCTCCCGGCTCTCCCGGGCCCTCGGGCTGCTCGCCGACGCGCTGCGGGCGCCCGCCTTCGCCGACAGCGAGATCGAGCGGCTGGTCGACAACCGGCTGGACGAGATCCCGCACGAGACGGCGAACCCGTCCCGCCGCGCCGCGAAGGAGCTGTCCCGGGAGCTGTTCCCGGCCGACTCCCGGATGTCGCGGCCCCGCCAGGGCACCGAGGAGACGGTCAGGGCCATCGACTCGGCCGCCGTCCGCGCCTTCTACGAGCGCAACGTCCGTCCCGCGACGGCCACCGCGGTCGTCGTCGGCGACCTCACCGGAATCGACCTGGACGCCCTGCTCGGCGACACCCTGGGCGCCTGGACGGGCGCGGCGGGCGAGCCCCGGCAGATGCCGCCGGTGACCGCCGACGACCGGGGGCGCGTCGTCATCGTCGACCGGCCAGGAGCCGTCCAGACGCAGCTCCTGATCGGCCGTCTGGGCGCCGACCGGCACGACCGGGTGTGGGCACCCCAGGTGGTCGGCACCTACTGCCTCGGCGGCACCCTCACGTCCCGTCTCGACCGCGTCCTGCGCGAGGAGAAGGGCTACACGTACGGCGTGCGGGCCTTCACGCAGGTGCTGCGGTCGGCGGCGGACGGCACCGGTGTCGCGATGCTCGCCATCAGCGGCTCCGTCGACACGCCGAACACCGGACCGGCGCTCGACGACCTCTGGAAGGTGCTGCGCGGGGTCGCGTCGGAGGGCCTGACGGACGCCGAGCGGGACGCGGCCGTGCAGTTCCTGGTCGGCGTCGCGCCGCTCAAGTACGAGACCGCGGCGGCCGTCGCGGGCACCCTGGCCGACCAGGTCGAGCAGCACCTGCCCGACGACCACCAGGCCACCCTGTACCGGCAGTTGGCGGCGACCGGCACGGTGGAGGCCACCGCCGCGGTCGTCAGCGCGTTCCCGGTGGACCGGCTGGTGACCGTCCTCGTCGGTGACGCCGAGGCGATCAGGGAGCCCGTCGCGGCGCTCGGGATCGGCGAAGTGACCGTCGTCCCGGCCGAGTAGCGGACCGGGCGCGTGGCACACGCGCGTACGCGAGGGCCCCGGCGACACGGAGTCGCCGGGGCCCTCGCGTGTCCGAATTGGGGGAGAGGCTGCCCGTCTGCCCTGTGGGATGCGCAACAAAACCAGTGATCCGTTTGAGGATCGAATCCGGCCCTGTCTACGGTCTCACCGACTGTCCGTCAGGCACCGCGCCGCATCCGTGGCACCGGGCAGTCATCGCCTAGTCCCCGTACGGCGCGAGCCAGGGGAGCCGGGGACCCACACGTCCCTGGGGTGAATCGGACGCCCGCGCCCGCGCGGGGGCCCGTAGGAGACCTTCCTGCTCCGAACCCGTCAGCTAACCCGGTAGGCGAGAGGGAAGGAAAGGAACACCCACCACATGGCGTTCAGTCATGCCGTAGGGAAGCACCGCCGGCCCAGCCGGATGCAGCGCGGCACCGCCCGCGCGGCCGGTGTCGCGGCCCTGGCCACCACCGGAGTCGTCGGCACCCTCGCCGCCCCGGCCATGGCCTCGGAGAAGGCGGTCGAGACGACCGGACTGACCCCCGTGATCTCCCTCGGTGACACCGCGGCCGACCAGATCGACATCCAGGCGGCCGCCCAGGAGCAGGCCGCAGAGGTGGCCGCGCAGAAGCAGGCCGCCCAGGAGGCCGCGCGCAAGCTCGCCACCGCCAAGGCGGAGCGGGAGCGCGAGGACAAGGAGCGTGCCGCCCGTGAGGCCGAGCGCAAGCGCCTGAACACGTTCGTGCTGCCGATCAGCGGCTCCTACGTCTCCACCGGCTACCAGGCCAGCAGCTCCCTGTGGTCCTCCGGCACCCACACGGGCGTCGACTTCCACGCCGCGTCCGGCACCTCGGTGCACGCGGTCGGCTCCGGCACCGTCGTGGAGACCGGCTGGGGCGGCGCCTACGGCAACCAGATCGTCATCAAGATGCTGGACGGCACGTACACCCAGTACGGGCACCTGTCGTCCATCGGCGTCTCGGTGGGGCAGACCGTCACCCCGGGCCAGCAGATCGCCCTCTCGGGCGCCACCGGCAACGTCACCGGCGCGCACCTGCACTTCGAGGCCAGGACCACCGCGGAGTACGGCTCCGACCTGGACCCGGTCGCCTACCTCCGCGCGCACGACGTCAACATCTGAGGACGCACCGCAGGACGTGAGAAGCCCCGGCTCCGACGAGCCGGGGTTTTCGTCGTTTACGACCCTCCGCTGTCCAAAAAATATCCATGGATTCCGGCCCGCCATCGGAAATTCCCGCCCATTGCAATAGAGTCGCAGAACACGCGTCAATCGGCGGCGTTTCACGGGGATTAAGGCGGAGGTCGGACATGCGTATTCCGGCGCACTCGGTGTGCACGGCCATCCGGGACGACATCGTCGCCGGGGTCCACGAGCGAGGCGGCCGGCTCACCGAGGAACTGCTCGCCCGCCGCTACGGCGTCTCCCGCGTCCCGGTGCGGGAGGCGCTGCGCACGCTGGAGGCCGAGGGGTTCGTCGTGACCCGGCGGCACGCGGGCGCGTGCGTGGCCGAACCGACCGAGCAGGAGGCCGCCGACCTCTTGGAGATGCGCGTGCTCCTGGAGCCGCTCGGGGCCGCACGGGCCGCCCAGCGCCGCACCGAGGCCCACCTCAAGGTGCTGCGCGGCCTGGTCAGGCTGGGCCAGGAGCGGGCCAGGCGGGGCAACAGCGAGGATCTGCGCTCCCTGGGCGGCTGGTTCCACGAGACCCTGGCGCAGGCCGCCGCCAGCCCCGCGCTGGCCTCCGTGCTGACCCAGCTGCGTCACAAGATCGCCTGGATGTACGCCGTGGACGCGCCGCTCAGCCCGGTCGAGTCCTGGGCCGAGCACGGCGCGATCGTGGACGCGGTGGCCCGCGGCGACGCCGAGCGGGCCCGGTCGGTCACCACCCTGCACACCGAGCGCTCGACCGCCGCCCACCGGCTGCGCTTCGGCGGACAGGAGCGCGCGGACCGTGTGAGGAACCCGCAACATCCCGTAAACATGTCCGGCCTCCGCCATTAACACGGGCACCGTATACAAAGAAGAGTAATTCGGCGGACCGGTAATTCGGCTGCCGTAATTCGCGTCCACGGGAATTCCCGGCGACGCGCCACAGGAGTGCCCGGAAACCGGGAAAGGGACGTGCGTGCGCCGTCCGTAAAGCTCCGCCGGGCGGAATTTTTCGCCTGCGCCGTCCGTAACCCTCCGCCCGGCGAAGGACTGTGCACCTGCCACACGCCGCCCCGCGCGCGTGCCGTCCGAGACGCTCCGCCCCGCCCGCGGCCGCCGCGGGAACGGCGAAGCCGCGTCTGCCCGGGAGGGCGGACGCGGCTCCGGCGTTTCGCGCGGGGTGCTCAGACCGTCTCGGGCAGCTCCTCCAGGCCCTCGGCGACCAGCTTCGCCAGCCGGTCGAGAGCGGCGTCCGCGCCCTCGGCGTCGGAGGCCAGGACGATCTCCTCGCCGCCCTGGGCGCCCAGGCCGAGCACGGCCAGCATGGACGCGGCGTTGACGGGGTTGCCGTCGGCCTTGGCGATCGTCACCGGGACGCCGGTGGCCGTGGCGGCTCGGACGAAGAGGGAGGCGGGACGGGCGTGGAGGCCCTCGGCCCAGCCGACGTTGACGCGGCGCTCAGCCATGTGATGCTGCCCTTCAGTTTCTCAGGGTTGTCTAGACCAGTTTCCCACACGTGAGCGACCCCGGAGCGGACTGGCGTCCTCCGGAGCCGGTCGTCGGGCCGCGGCCTCGGCCCGTCTCCCGCCCGTGTCCGTCCCCGGAGCGCTCCGCGGTGCCCCCGGCCGCCGCACGCCCCCGCTGTCGGAGGCGGGCCGTACGCTGGGGCGCATGCAGACCGCGTCGGACCGGCACGAGTACCCCGCTCACTGGGAGGCCGACGTGGTGCTGCGCGACGGCGGTACCGCGCGCATCCGGCCGATCACCGTCGACGACGCCGATCGCCTGGTCAGCTTCTACGAGCAGGTGTCGGACGAGTCGAAGTACTACCGCTTCTTCGCGCCCTACCCTCGCCTGTCCGCCAAGGACGTCCACCGCTTCACGCACCACGACTTCGTGGACCGGGTGGGACTCGCGGCCACGGTCGGCGGCGAGTTCATCGCCACCGTACGCTACGACCGCATCGACGCCCACGGCATGGCCGCCTCCGGCCCCTCGGACGAGGCCGAGGTCGCCTTCCTCGTCCAGGACGCCCACCAGGGACGCGGCGTCGCCTCGGCCCTCCTGGAGCACATCGCCGCCGTCGCCAGGGAGCGCGGCATCCGCCGCTTCGCCGCCGAGGTGCTGCCCGCCAACACCAAGATGATCAAGGTCTTCACGGACGCCGGGTACACCCAGAAGCGCTCCTTCGAGGACGGCGTCGTCCGCCTGGAGTTCGGCCTCGAACCCACCGACCGCTCGCTCGCCGTCCAGCGCGCCCGCGAACAGCGCGCCGAGGGCCGCTCCGTACGGCGGCTGCTGGTGCCCGGCTCGGTCGCCGTCATCGGCGCCGGCCGGACCGCCGGGGGAGTGGGCCGCGCCCTCCTCGACAACATCAGGGACGCCGGGTACCCCGGTCGGCTGTACGCCGTCAACAGTGGCTTCCCCGCGGACCTCACCGACCTCGACGGCGTCCCCGCGCACCGCTCCGTGCGGGACGTCCCCGGGCCCGTGGACCTCGCGGTCGTCGCCGTACCCGCCGAGCACGTCCCGGACGTCGTCACCGAGTGCGGCGAGCACGGCGTGCAGGGGCTGGTCGTCGTCTCCGCCGGGTACGCCGAGAGCGGCCCCGACGGGCGCGAGCGCCAGCGCGCCCTGGTCCGCCGCGCCCGCACCTACGGTATGCGGATCATCGGCCCCAACGCCTTCGGGGTCATCAACACCGCCGCCGACGTCCGCCTCAACGCCTCCCTCGCCCCCGAGATGCCCCGCCCCGGGCGGATCGGCCTGTTCGCCCAGTCCGGCGCCATCGGCATCGCCCTGCTCTCCCGGCTGCACCGGCGCGGCGGCGGCGTCACCGGCGTCACCGGCGTCTCCACCTTCGTCTCCTCCGGCAACCGCGCCGACGTCTCCGGCAACGACGTCCTCCAGTACTGGTACGACGACCCCGACACCGACGTCGTCCTCATGTACCTGGAGTCCATCGGCAACGCCCGCAAGTTCACCCGCCTCGCCCGCCGCACCGCCGCCGCCAAGCCCCTCGTCGTCGTGCAGAGCGCGGGCTCGGCGCCCCAGGGCCACGCCGTGCGCGCCACCCGGCTCCCGCACGCCACCGTCACCGAACTGCTCCGGCAGGCCGGGGTGATCCGCGTCGACACCATCACCGAACTCGTCGACACCGGTCTGCTGCTCGCCCGCCAGCCCCTCCCGCCAGGACCCCGCGTCGCCATCCTCGGCAACTCCGAGTCCCTCGGACTGCTCACCTACGACGCGTGCCTCTCCGAGGGGCTGCGCCCCGCCCGCCCCCTCGACCTGACCACCGCCGCGAGCGCCGCCGACTTCCACGCGGCCCTGCTGCGCGCCCTCGACGACGACTCCTGCGACGCCGTGATCGTCACCGCCATACCGGCGATCGGCGAGGTCTCGGTCGCCGACGCCGAACTGGCCGAGGCGCTGCGGTCCGCCGCCGAGCGGGTGCCGGGCAAGCCCGTCCTGGTCGTCCACGTGGAGCTGGGCGGCCTCGCCGAGGCGCTCTCCGCCGCCACCAGCACCGCGCCGCCGCCCGACCCGCTGGCCCCGGGCGCCCGCCGTGTGCGCCCCTCCCAGCAGCTCCCGCCGCCGGCCCCGGCCCCGCAGCCGTCCGGCTCCGGCGACGACGGCACGGCCCCGCGCCTGATCCCCGCCTTCCCGGCCGCCGAACGCGCCGTCCGCGCCCTCGCCGAGGCCGTGAAGTACGGCCAGTGGCGCCGCGACACCGCCGAGCCGGGCAAGGTGCCCGAGCACGACGACATCGACGAGAAGGGCGCCGCCCGCCTGATCGACCGGCTCCTCTCCCGCGGCCAGGGCCTCACCCTCGGCACCGGGGAGACCCGCGAGCTGCTCGGCCGCTACGGCATCACCGTGCGCTCCTCCACCCCCGCCTTCACCCCGGACGACGCGGCCCGCGCCGCCCGCGACCTCGGCTACCCCGTCGCCCTCAAGGCCACCGCACCCCACCTGCGACACCGCGCGGACCTCGGCGGAGTCCGGCTCGACCTCGCCGACGAGGAACAACTGCGGCGGGCCTACGCCGAGTTGAGCGAGCTGTTCGGCAGGCCCGAGGAGCTGCGGCCGGTCGTGCAGGCGATGGCGCCCCGGGGCGTGGACACCGTCGTGCGGGCCGTCATCGACCCGGCCGCTGGCGCCGTCCTCTCCTTCGGGCTCGCCGGAGCCGCCTCCCAGCTCCTCGGCGACACCGCCCACCGCCTGGTCCCGGTCACCGACCGGGAGGCCGCCTCCCTGATCCGCTCGATCCGCACGGCACCCTTGCTGTTCGGCTGGCGCGGCTCCACCCCCGTGGACACGCCCGCCCTGGAGGAACTGCTCCTGCGGGTCTCCCGCCTCGTCCACGACCACCCCGAGATCGTCGCCGTCACCCTGGAACCGGTGGTCGTGGCGCCGCACGCGCTCACCGTGCTCGGCGCCTCGGTCCGCCTGGCGCCACCGCCCGCCCGCGACGACCTCGGACCACGCACCCTGCCCACCTACTGAGCCGGGGCGCCGAACGCCGGTCCGCGGCGGCCGTGTTCGAACCCGGGGCCGCTCCCGGCCGCCGACGCAGCGCACCCGCCCGGTGACTCCCCGGCATCCCCCTGCCCGGACCTGGCGGGGCCGCCCCCACCCACGGATTAGGATGGACCGCATGGCCAAGACCAGTACGACGACCCAGGGGCTGCGTGCGGCGATCGAGCGCAGCGGCTACTACCCGGCCCTCGTGGCCGAGGCGGTGGAGGCCGCAGTGGGCGGCGAGCCCATCCGGTCGTACCTGGTCCACCAGGAGACGACGTTCGACCAGAACGAGGTGCGCAGGCACGTCACCGTGCTGGTCCTCACCGGCAACCGGTTCATCGTCAGCCACACCGACGAACAGGCCGCCGACAGCACCTCCCCGACGCCGTACGCCACCACCTCCACCGAGTCCGTGACCATCGGCAGGATCTCCTCCGTGGTCCTCAGCCGGGTGGTCGCCAACCCCGAGCAGTACGTGCCCGGCACCCTGCCGCGCGAGGTCGTCCTCACCATCGGCTGGGGCGCCGTCTCCCGGATCGACCTCGAACCGGCCGCCTGCGGCGACCCCAACTGCGAGGCGGACCACGGCTACACCGGCAGCTCCACCGCCGACGACCTCAGCCTGCGCGTCAGCGAGGCGGGCGACGGCCCCGACACCGTCCGCGAGGCCCTCGCCTTCGCCCAGTCGCTCTCCGAGGCGACCGCGGACACCACCCGCTGATGGCACAGCCCGCCTGGGACGACGCCCCGCAGCCCCTCGCCCCCGACTCGGCCCCGCTGCCCCAGTACGGCAGCGGCTCCCTCGCCGACCTGCTCCCCACCCTCGCCACCGGCATGGGCGTCCCCGGGCTCGCCGCGGGCATCAGCGAGCTGACCCCCGTCGACCGCGCCTGCGTCTTCCTGGTCGACGGGCTCGGCTGGGAACAGCTCCGGGCGCACCCCGACGAGGCGCCGTTCATGACGTCGCTGCTCGCCGGTTCGCGCGCCGGGACCGGCACCCCGCTCACCGCCGGCTTCCCGGCCACCACCGCGACCTCGCTCGCCTCCGTCGGCACCGGACTGCCGCCCGGCGCGCACGGACTGCCCGGCTACACCGTCCGCGACCCGGCCACCGGCGCCCTGATGAACCAGCTCCGCTGGCAGCCCTGGACCGCGCCGGAGGTCTGGCAGCCCTACCCCACCGTCTTCCGGCTCGCCGAGGACGCGGGCGTGCACGCCGCCCAGGTGTCGTCACCGACCTTCCAGCACACCCCGCTCACCAAGGTCGCGCTCAGCGGCGGCGTCTTCCGCGGCAGGCTCGCGGGCGAGGAGCGGATGGACCTCGCGGCCGCCGAACTCGCCGCCGGGGACCGCTCCCTCGTCTACACCTACTACGCCGAACTCGACGGCGCGGGCCACCGCTTCGGCGTCGACTCCGACGCCTGGCGCGGCCAACTCATGTACGTGGACCGCCTGGTGCAGCGGCTCGCCGAGCAACTGCCCCCGCGCAGCGCCCTGTACGTCACCGCCGACCACGGCATGATCGACGTCCCGTTCGACGACGACCACCGCATCGACTTCGACGCCGACTGGGAGCTGCGCGCCGGGGTCGCCCTGCTGGGCGGCGAGGGCCGGGCCCGGCACGTCTACGCGGTGCCCGGCGCCCGGGGCGACGTGCTGACCTGCTGGCGCGAGGTGCTCGGCGAGCAGTTCTGGGTGGCCTCGCGGGACGAGGCGATCGACACCGGCTGGTTCGGCCCGCGCGTCGACGACCGGGTCCGCGGGCGGATCGGCGACGTCGTCGCGGCGGCCAGGGACGACGTCCTGATCATCGCGTCGGAGCGGGAGCCGAAGGAGTCCGCGATGGTCGGCAACCACGGTTCGATGACCCCCGCCGAGCAGTTCGTCCCCCTGCTCGAAGTACGCTCCTGACCCGCCGCCCCACGCCCCTGCCGAAAGGTGCTCACCCCGCCATGCCCGAGCTGGTGTTCTTCTCCGGAACGATGGACTGCGGGAAGTCGACGCTGGCCCTCCAGATAGAGCACAACCGCTCCGCGCGCGGACTGGTCGGCATGATCCTCACCCGCGACGACCGCGCGGGTGCCGGAAAGCTCTCCTCCCGCCTCGGCCTCGTCACCGACGCCGTCGAGGTCCGCGACGACCAGGACCTCTACGTCCACCTCGTCGACCACCTCTCGCAGGGCGGCCGGGCCGACTACGTCATCGCCGACGAGGCGCAGTTCCTCGCCCCCGGGCAGGTCGACCAGCTCGCGCGGATCGTCGACGACCTCGGCCTCGACGTCTACGCCTTCGGCATCACCACCGACTTCCGCACCAAGCTGTTCCCCGGCTCCCAGCGCCTGGTGGAGCTGGCCGACCGGGTCGAGGTGCTCCAGGTGGAGGCGCTGTGCTGGTGCGGCGCCCGCGCCACCCACAACGCCCGCACCCTAGGCGGCCGGATGGTCGTCGAGGGCGCGCAGGTGGTGGTCGGGGACGTCAACCAGGCCGAGGACGTCGGCTACGAGGTGCTCTGCCGCAGGCACCACCAGCGCCGGATGACCGCGGCGGCCTCCCGCGCCGCCGCTCTCTCCCCCGACGTCCTGCCCGTCACCTCCGGCTGACGCCCGTCACCTCCGGCTGACCCCGCCCGTCAGCCCGGGTTCTCCATCAGCGAGAACCGCGCCCCCTCCGGATCGGCGACCAGCGCCACCCGCCCGTGCGCGGACTCCGCGGCCGGGGTGAGCACCAGCCCGCCCAGCTCCCGCACCCGCGCGACCGACGCGTCGACGTCCGCCGACTGGAAGTACGTCATCCAGTGCGGACCCCGCTGCCGGGGCAGCGCACCGCCCGCGCCGTGCAGCCCGGCCACCGGACGCCCCGCCACCTGGAGGGTCACGTAGTCGAGACCGGCCGGGGCGAGCGTCTCCCGGGTGTAGCCGAAGACCGTCTCGTAGAACTTCACCACGCTCGCCGTCTCGAAGGTCACCAGCTCGTTCCAGACCGGCGTCCCCGGCACCCCCGTGACGCCGGTGCCCTGGTGCCTGGCCGCCTGCCAGACTCCGAACACCGCGCCCGCCGGGTCGGAGGCGATCGCGAGCCGCCCCGCCTCCGCCGCGTCCAGCGGCCCCACGCCGACCGTGCCGCCGCACATCCGCACCGTCTCCGCCGTCAGATCGACGTCGTCCGAGGCGAGGTACGGCGTCCAGGCGACCGGCAGATGGCGGTCGGGCGGCAACTGCCCGATCCCGGCCACCTCCTGGCCGTCCAGCAGGGCCCGCGCGTACGGGCCGAGCTGCTGCGGGCCGGGCCGGAACTCCCAGCCGAACAAAGCCCCGTAGAACTCCTGGGTCGTCGCGACCCCGTGCACCATCAGACTCACCCAGCAGGGCGTGCCGGGCGCGTGCCCGGCGTGCTGCTCGCCGTTCGGGCCCAACGACCCCCGTGCCTCGGTCATGTCACTCTCTCCTCGAACCCCTCGCGGTGGCCGTGTCGCCGCCGCACTGCGGATCCCCGTGCCGATGCTCGCACCCCCGACGCCACTGCGCCCCCCGGGCACGCCGCGCTCACCACCCCGCGCGCGCTGAACTCCCCCTCCGCGCTCGACCGTCCGGTCCCCGGCGGCGCTCGGCGGCGGCCGGCTCCGTACCGCGTCCGCCCTGCTGACATCGGTGCGACGGGCGTGTCCCGCGTCCCGGAGTAGCCGGATGACGACGGCGCGGCCATCCCCGTGCGCGAGGATGGCGGACATGAACGCCATCATCTCCGCAACCGAACTCGCGGCTCTGCTCGCGGGTCCGAACCCGCCCGTCCTGCTCGACGTCCGCTGGCAGCTCAGCGCGGCGAAGGCGGCGGGCGAACCGCCCTTCGACGGCCGGGCCGCGTACGCCGAGGGGCATCTGCCGGGCGCCGTCTACGTCGACCTGGACACGGAACTGGCCTCCGCGCCCGGCGCCGCGGGCCGCCACCCGCTGCCCGACCTCGACGTGTTCGGCGCCGCGATGCGCCGGGCGGGCGTCGCGGTACGCCGACCGGTGGTGGTCTACGACGGCGGACAGGGCTGGGCCGCGGCCCGCGCGTGGTGGCTGCTGCGCTGGACCGGCCACCAGGACGTACGGGTCCTCGACGGCGGCCTGCCCGCCTGGCAGGGGGCGCGCGAGACGTCCGCGCCCGCCCCGGCGGAGGGCGACTTCCGGCCGGTTCCGGGCACCGAGGGTCTCCTGGACGCCGACGCGGCCGCTGACCTGGCCCGCACCGGGGTGCTGTTCGACGCGCGCGCGGGGGAGCGGTACCGGGGTGACGTCGAGCCCATCGACCGGGTCGGCGGGCACATCCCGGGCGCGGTGTCGGCGCCGACGAGCGACAACGTCGACCCGGACGGCCGGTTCCGGCCCGCCCGGGAACTCGGCGACCAGTTCAAGGCGCTGGGCGCGACCGACGGCACACCGGTCGGCGTCTACTGCGGCTCCGGGGTCTCCGGCGCCCACGAGGTGCTGGCCCTGGCGGTCGCGGGCATCCCGGCCGCGCTGTACGTCGGCTCCTGGTCCGAGTGGTCGTCCGACCCGGACCGCCCCGTCGCGGTGGGCCCCGACCCCCAGTGACCACGCCGAGCGGGGCGGGCGCGGCACGGTAGGAGTGCGTGCGGCGCGGCGGTCGGGGCGCGAGGTGCGTCGGCCGCCGAGGGGTGGAGGTGCGCGGGGGTGCGCCGAGCGCCCTTCGGCGGTGACGTGTGGTGCGTCAGCCGCCGGACCGTGCGGTGGCGGTGCCCGCGGTACGCCGATCGCCGCGCTGTGAACGGTCGGTCGGCGTGCTGTGCGGTGCGCGTGGTGCGCCGGTCACCCTGCGGTGACGGTGCGTGCGGCGGCCCGATCGCCGTGCCGTGGCCGTCGTGCGGCGCGGCAGCCGCCGTGTCGGTGTCCGTGGTGCGCGAGGCGCCGTGCCGTGGCGGTGCCGGACGCGAGCCGGTGGTGCCGTGAGGTGTCACTTGCGGCGGTTGATCGTCGTGCCGTGGCCGTCGTGCGGCGCGGCAGCCGCCGTGTCGGTGTCCGTGGTGCGCCAGGCGCTGCGCCATGGCGGTGCCGGACGCGAGCCGGTCGTGCCGCGAGGTGTCACTTGCGGCGGCCGGTCGTCGTGCCGTGGCGGTGCGCGGGCGGCCCGGCCGCCGTGCTGCCTGCTGCTTGCAACGGCCCGGTCGTCCCCCCCCGTAGCGGTGCCCACCGTGCACCGGACGCCGTGCCGCTCCTCCGCCCCGCCTCGCTGATCCGTGCCGTCCCGCCGCGCGGCGGACGCACGAGAGGGCCCGCGTCAGGATCGACGCGGGCCCTCTTCCGGCGCGGGCGGTGGCGGACCGCCGAACCGCCGCGTGCTACTCCTGCTTCTTGCGGCGCGTGCCGAAGACGATCTCGTCCCAACTGGGGACCGCGGCACGGCGGCCCGGACGGACGCCGTCCGCCTCGGCCTGGCGGTCGGTCGAGCCGATCAGCCGGTCGCGGTGGCTGCCGACGGAACGGGGCATCAGGACGTCCGCGTAGGCGGAACCCGCCGACGCGGCGGGCGCCTGCGACTCCTCCTCGCCGGGCTCCTCCTCGGGCTCCTCGGCCGGTGGATCGACCGGGCGCTCGGGCACCACGAGGTCACCGCGGAAGCTGGGCACCGCTTCCAGCAGGCTGGTCAGCGAGTCCCGTTCGCCCGCGCCCTCCTCGCCCGCGTCCGAAGGTGCCGGGGGCAGGCTCGGCCGGTCCCGGTCGAGGGGCCGGTCGCGCGGCAGCCGGGCGATGCGCGGCACGAACGGGAAGCTGGGCTCCGGCGCGGCGAGGTCGTCGGACTCGCCGATCAGCGCGCGCGCCTCCTCGTCCACGGCCTGCACCAGCCGCCGGGGCGGGTCGTAGGTCCAGCTCGCGGAGTGATGCTCGCCCGCGACCTGGTACGCCAGCATGACCTCCCAGGTGCCGTCGTCACGGCGCCAGGAGTCCCAGACGGCGGTGTCCTTGTCGGCGCCGCGCAGCAGCAGCCGCTCCGAGACGGCCTCGCCGAGCTGGGGTCCGGCCGCGTTCTCGCCGGGGCGGCGGACGGGGGTCTTGCGCGCTCTCTCGGCCATGAACGCGCGCTCGGCGAGCACAGGACCCTCGAAACGGCGCACCCGGTCGACCGGGATCCCGGCGTGGTGGGCGACCTCTTCCGCGGTGGCGCCGGCCCGTATGCGCGCCTGGATGTCGCGGGGGCGGAGGTGGCTCTCCACCTCGATCTCGATCTGGCCGAGGCGTGGCCGGTCACCGCGGACGGCGGCGCGCAGCCGCTCGTCGATGGGGAGGGTGTACTCCGTTGAATCGGCAGCCTTGAGCACCAGCCGTGTGCCGTCATTGGAGACGGCCACGACACGCAGTTCGGGCATGGGGACCTCCCGGGTGGTGCCTGCCGACGTCACGTGCGTCGCTGCTTCCGCTAGTCGAGTGTGGCCTGCCCGGGTGCAGCCTGCCACAACCTTGCCGAGTTGCCCGGCGTGTCGGGCCGGGGCCCGGGTACGCCGTTATGGCACGGTTACCTATTTCGCAACGCTAAGTGATCAACTCCGTCACCCTGTGCAACAAGCTCCCCTTCCGGCGGTCCGACGAGGCCCCGTGCGCCCTGTCGGGGGACTTGACCCAGGGCTCGCAACAGTACTCCATTTGGACCACGTGCGTGGATTGGCACGCCCTCAACTTCTTGTGCGGGTGGGGACTTGAGTGTCCGTTGCGGGGCCCGAAGATCTTGAACGTGGCGTACTTCACGGAATCGCCAGAAACGGAACTATTGGTTTCGTCCGTACGTCCCTTTCTCGTGCAGTTGGTCGCTCAGGTGCGTGAAAGGCAGGCAAGATCCCGGTATGCGTGAAAGGCCCGGTACGAGTGAGGAGACCGAGCGGGAAGGCGGAAGGAAGCTGGACCTGAGCCTGCCCCAAGTGGCGGGCAGCGCCGTCGCCGCGGTGATCGCGGCCAAGCTCGCCTCGTCCTTCGGGGTCTACGGCACCATCCTCGGCGCGGGCGTCGTCAGCGTGATCGCCACCTGCGGCGGCAGCGTCTTCCAGCACTTCTTCCGGCACACCGGACAGCAGATCCGCGAGGTGGGCGTCCCGGCCCGCGCCCGGGAACAGCCGCGCCCGCTGCCCGCCGACCCCGCCGCGCCGCCCGCGCCCGACGGGTTCACCGAGGGCACGGTCTACCGCGCCCGGGTCAGGAGCTGGCGGCGCCCGGTGGTCGCGGCGGCCCTGGTCTTCGGTGTGACGATGGCCGGGATCACCACCTACGAACTGGCCTCCGGCAGCAGCTTCAGCGGCGGCGGCGCCACGACCGTCGGTGACGCGGTCACCGGCAGGACGTCCTCGTCGCACCCGTCGTCCGACCCCACCGGCCAGGACTCCGGCTCCACCGGCACCGCCCCCGCGTCCCCGACCCCTTCGCCTGGCGAAGGGCGGACCGGCGAGGACGGCTCCCCGACCCCCGGTTCCGGTACCGCCTCCGGGGAGGCCACGCCGACCCCCACCCCGAGCGCCTCGGACAGCGGGGCGAGCCCCACCCCCGAGCCCAGCGCGTCGGCTACGACCCCAGAACCCTCCGCAAGTAGTCGTTCCGGAACAGCCGATCAGGGTCGAGCCGGTCCCGGAGCGCCGTGAACTCGCCGAAGCGCGGATAGACCTCGGCGAAGTACTCCGCGTCCCTGGTGTGCACCTTGCCCCAGTGCGGCCGCCCCTCGTGCGCGGTGAAGACGCGCTCGGCGGCGGTGAAGTAGGCGTGGTAGGGCGTGCCGCGGAACATGTGCACGGCGATGTACGCGCTCTCCCGGCCCGAGGCGGTGGAGAGGGTGATGTCGTCGGCGGGCGCGGTGCGCACCTCGACCGGGAAGCTGATCCGCAGCCCGGACCGCTCGATCACGGTGCGCAGCTCCCGCAGCACGTCGGTGACGGCCGCGCGCGGAACGCAGTACTCCATCTCCACGAACCGCACCCGGCGCGGCGAGGTGAACACCTTGTACGGGATGTCGGTGTACGTCCGGGCGGACAGCGCCCGGCTGGAGACGCGCGCGATGGTCGGCACGGAGACGGGAGCGGCCCGGCCCACCCACTGGGCGACCTGGAAGACGCCGTTGGAGAGCAGTTCGTCGTCGATCCAGCCGCGGACCGGGCTCACCGGCCGCTCCGGGCCCGCGCTGCGGTTGTTGCGCTTGGTGTTGGTGTTGCCGGTGTGCGGGAACCAGTAGAACTCGAAGTGCTCGTTCTCGGCCCACAGCGCGTCGAAGTCCGCGAGGACGCGGTCGAACGGCATCGGCTCCTCGCGCGCCGTCAGCAGGAAGACGGGCTCGACGGCGAAGGCGATCGCGGTGACGACGCCCAGCGCGCCCAGGCCGATCCGGGCGGCGGCGAAGACGTCCGGGTTCTCCTCGGCGGAGCAGCGCAGCACACCACCGTCGGCGGTGACCAGTTCGAGTCCCCTGATCTGCGCGGCGATCGAGGCGGAGGCGCGGCCGGTGCCGTGGGTGCCGGTGCTGGTGGCGCCGGAGACCGTCTGCTCCATGATGTCGCCCATGTTGGTCAGCGACAGGCCCTCGCGGGCCAGCGCCATGTTGAGTCTCTTGAGCGGGGTACCCGCCTCGACCGTGACCGTCATGCTGTCGCGGTCGATGGCGCGTATGCCGGTCAACAGTTGAGGGCGTATCAATACACCGTCGGTGGCCGCTATGGACGTGAACGAGTGCCCGCTGCCGACCGCCTTCACGGCGAGACCGTCCTCGGCGGCCCGGCGCACGGCCGCCGCCAGCTCCTCCACCGAGGCGGGGGTCACCTCCCGCGCGGGACGCGAGGCGACCGTACCGCCCCAGTTACGCCACGTTCCGTTCTTGCCGCTCGCTGTGCTGCTCAACGGTGCCTCCCCGACCCGGAACCGGCCTGCTGAGCCGGCGGTACCCGAGGAAACCGACCGCGACCGCGACGGCCCCGGAGACCGCGGGGACCCCGTACCCGGCCCGCGCCCCGGCCGCGTCGATGACCCAGCCGGCCACCGAGGAGCCGACCGCGACGCCGACCGCGAGGCCGGTGCTCACCCAGGTCATGCCCTCGGTCAACTGCGCGCGTGGTACGTGCTCTTCGATGAGGGACATCGTCGTGATCATCGTGGGAGCGATGGACAGACCCGCGACGAAGAGCGCCACGGCCAGAAACGGCAGGTTCCCGACCAGTAGGAGGGGGATCATACTCACGGCCGTCGTACAGATGCCCAGGAGCCAGCGGCGTCCCGGCGCACCCTTGAAGCGCAGCAGCCCGAAGACCACCCCGGCCAGGCACGAACCCGCCGCGTACAGGGCCAGCACCACGCTCGCCGCGCTCTTGTGGCCGCGCTCGTCGGCGAAGGCCACGGTGACCACGTCCACCGCCCCGAAGATCGTGCCGGTCGCCACGAAGGTGGCCACCAGCACCTGGAGCCCCCGCGAGCGCATCGCGCTGCCGCGCTGCTGGGGGTCGCGCGGGTGCGGCTCGGGCTCCGTGGCGCGCTGCGAGGTCAGCCAGAAGACGCCGACGGCCAGGAAGCAGGCGGCGAGCAGCGGGCCCGCCTCCGGGAACCAGGCCGTCGACAGACCGATCGAGATGATCGGCCCGAAGATGAAGCACACCTCGTCGACCACGGATTCGAAGGAGTACGCGGTGTGCAGTTGCGGAGTGCCCCGGTAGAGCGCGGCCCAGCGGGCACGGACCATGGCGCCGAGGCTCGGCACCGCGCCGATCCCGGCCGCGCACACGAACAGCACCCAGTCCGGGCCCCCGAAGGACGTCGCGCACAGCAGACCCGCCGCCGCGACGAGCGCCACCAGCGTCGCCGGGCGCAGCACCCGGGACTGCCCGTGCCGGTCCACCAGCCGGGAGATCTGCGGCCCGACGGCGGCCGCCGAGAGCGCGATGGTGGCCGACAGCGCCCCGGCCAGCCCGTACCGCCCGGTGACCTGCGAGATCATCGTGACCACGCCGATGCCCATCATCGACAGGGGCATCCGGCCGAGGAGCCCGGCGGCGGAGAAGCCCTTGGTGCCTGGGGCGGCGAACAGGGCGCGGTAGGGGCTGGGCACGGGCTCTCCGGAAGGGGGACGGCCACGCGCGCGCGGAGGCTCCGGCGCGCAGTGGACGAGGACGGCTCGGTAAGGTGCCAAATCGGCTGATACAGCTTACGAGTGAGGTCACCCTAATGCACCCGGTTATCCGGCGCCGACGGCGGACCCACCCCCCGCCGTCGCCGGGCTGTCAGCGCCGGATGGCAGGATCGGAGCATGCCAGACGCGCTCGATGCCACCCCCTACGACGCCCTGCTCCTGCTCTCCTTCGGCGGCCCCGAGGGCCCGGACGACGTGGTCCCGTTCCTGGAGAACGTGACCCGCGGGCGAGGCATCCCCAAGGAACGCCTGAAGGAAGTCGGCCGGCACTACTTCCTGTTCGGCGGAGTCAGCCCGATCAACGGCCAGAACCGCACCCTGCTGGACGCCCTCCGCAAGGACCTCGCGGGCCACGGCCTCGACCTGCCGGTCTACTGGGGCAACCGGAACTGGGCCCCCTACCTGACCGACACCCTGCGCGAGATGGTCACCGACGGCCGCCGCCGCGTCCTGGTCCTGGCCACCAGCGCCTACGCCTCCTACTCCGGCTGCCGCCAGTACCGCGAGAACCTCGCCGAGTCGCTCGCCGCCCTGGAGGCCGAGGGCCTGGAGCCGCCCAGGGTCGACAAACTGCGGCACTACTTCAACCACGAGGGCTTCCTGGAGCCCATGATCGACGGCGTCCTCGCCTCCCTCGCCGACCTCCCCGACGACGTCAGGGACGGCGCCCACATCGCCTTCACCACCCACTCCATCCCGACCGCCGCCGCCGACACCTCCGGCCCGGCCGAGGACCACGGGGACGGCGGCGCCTACGTCCGCCAGCACCTGGACGTGGCCCGGCTGATCGCCGACGCCGTCGAGGCCCGCACCGGCGTCGCCCACCCCTGGCAGCTCGTCTACCAGTCCCGCTCCGGAGCCCCGCACATCCCGTGGCTGGAGCCCGACATCTGCGACCACCTGGAGGAGCGCCGGGCGGCCGGTGTCCCGGCGGTCGTCATGGCGCCGATCGGCTTCGTCTCCGACCACATGGAGGTCCTCTACGACCTCGACACCGAGGCCACGGCCAAGGCGGCCGAACTGGGCCTGCCGGTGCGCCGGTCGGCCACCGTCGGCGCCGACCCGCGCTTCGCCGCCGCCGTCCGCGACCTCGTCCTGGAACGCGCGGCAGCGGAGCGCGGCCGACCGGTCACCCCGTGCGCCCTCGGCGCCCTCGGGGCGAGCCACGACGTCTGCCCGGTCGGCTGCTGCCCCTCCAGGACCCCCCGCCCGGCAGCCGCGGGCGCCGACAGCCCCTACGCGTGAGGAGCCCCGTGACCGACCCCCTGCACTCGGAACTGCTCGCCCTCGCCCAGGAGGCCGCCCGGCGCGCGGGTGCCCTCCTGCGCGACGGGCGCCCGGCCGACCTGGCCGTCGCCAGGACCAAGTCGAGCCCCATCGACGTCGTCACCGAGATGGACATCGCGGCGGAGAAGCTGATCACCGACCTGATCGCCGGACACCGTCCCGACGACGGGTTCCTCGGCGAGGAGGGCGCCTCCACCGAGGGCACCAGCGGCATCCGCTGGGTCGTCGACCCGCTGGACGGCACCGTCAACTACCTCTACGGACTGCCCACCTGGTCGGTCTCCGTCGCCGCCGAGCAGGACGGCGAACGGGTCGTGGGCGTGGTCGCGGCCCCGATGCGCGGCGAGACCTGCCACGCGGTGCGCGGCCGCGGCGCCTGGGCCACGGGCGCGTGGGAGGGCGAACGCCGCCTCGCCTGCCGCCCCGCACCGCCCTTCGACCAGGCCCTGGTCTCCACCGGCTTCAACTACGTCACCGAGGTCCGCACCCACCAGGCCGAGGTCGCCCACCGGCTGATCCCGCTGCTGCGCGACATCCGCCGGGGCGGCTCGGCGGCCGTCGACCTCTGCGACGTGGCGGCCGGACGCCTGGACGGCTACTACGAACGCGGCCTTCACCCCTGGGACCTGGCGGCCGGTGACCTGATCGCCAGGGAGGCGGGCGCGCTGACCGGCGGCCGCCCCGGCCTGCCCCCGGGCCACGACCTGACCGTCGCCGCCGCCCCCGGCGTCTTCGAACCCCTCCAGCAGCACCTGGAGAACCTCGGCGCCTGGCACGACTGAGCGCCGCCCGCCGGGCCAGGGTCCCGGCACACGGAAGGGCCTCCGGTGCTGGATTCACCGGAGGCCCTTCCGCCTGGCGTCAAGCTGTGCACCGCGGGCCACGAACCCCCGCGGTCTCGCCGGTCAGACGCTAGGCGCCGACCTCCACACCGTGTTCGGCCGCCAGCCGGCGCAGGTCGTCGAGCTCGCCCTGCTCCACCTCGACGAGGAAGTCGTCGCCCTCGTCACGAGCCCGCGTCAGATCGGTCTCGGTCGCCCTTATGCGCTGCAGAAGTCCTGCGGTGAATGCGTCCATGCTGCGCCCCCTCGTCCTGGGTCGTGGGTCTGTGGCACGGGGGTGTGCCGGTGGAAGGGGCGATCACGTCTCCTCAGGTGCCCGGCGCAGCCGCGCCGGGCGGCGACGGAGCCGGACACCCACGCCCACTCTGCGGAAAGCGGATTGCGCCGTGCCGCATGGTGCTGCGGCACTAGCAGAGCGTGATCGCGGGGTATGAAGCGTCCTCCCCGCCGTCCCTTCCACGGAAACCTCAACCCGGCGAGAAAATCCCGCATTCCCGGGCCTCACACCCGTTCTTCATGCTCCGTACCCCGCCTTACCGCCGACTTACGGCCCAAAAGGGCAGGATGGAGCCCGACACCCGGGAAGACCCCTGCCCGCGGGGCGCCCTGCGGCGCTACGCGGGTGGACATCAGGAAGGACAACGGACGTGCGCGTACTCGTCGTCGAGGACGAGCAGTTGCTCGCCGATGCGGTGGCCACCGGACTGCGCCGGGAGGCCATGGCCGTCGACGTCGTGTACGACGGCGCGGCCGCCCTGGAACGCATCGGCGTCAACGACTACGACGTGGTCGTCCTCGACCGCGACCTCCCGCTCGTCCACGGCGACGACGTCTGCCGCCGCATCGTCGAGCTGGGCATGGCCACCCGCGTGCTGATGCTGACCGCCTCCGGGGACGTCAGCGACCGCGTCGAGGGCCTGGAGATCGGCGCCGACGACTACCTCCCCAAGCCCTTCGCCTTCAGCGAGCTGATCGCCCGGGTGCGCGCCCTCGGCCGCCGCACCAGCGTCCCGCTGCCGCCCGTCCTGGAGCGCGCGGGGATCAAGCTCGACCCCAACCGCCGCGAGGTCTTCCGCGACGGCAAGGAGGTCCAGCTCGCGCCGAAGGAGTTCGCCGTCCTCGAGGTCCTGATGCGCTCCGAGGGCGCGGTGGTCTCCGCGGAACAGCTCCTGGAGAAGGCCTGGGACGAGAACACGGACCCGTTCACCAACGTGGTGCGGGTGACCGTGATGACCCTGCGCCGCAAGCTGGGCGAGCCGCCCGTCATCGTCACCGTGCCCGGCTCCGGCTACCGGATCTGATCCCGATGGCAGCAACACCCGCGCTCCCCACCGCACCGCCCAAGCCCACCTGGGACCCGAAGAAGCCCGACCCGCCCTTCCCCTGGCTGCGCCCGACCATCCGCATACGGCTGACGCTGCTGTACGGCGGCATGTTCCTGATCGCCGGCATCCTGCTGCTGTCGATCATCTACCTGCTGGCCGCGCAGGCGATCAACACCGGCAACCAGCCACCGTTCAAGATCGTCAGCGGCACCCTGATCAAGGTCACCAGCGACGACTGCCCGGCGATCAACAGCTCCTCCCTGCCGCTGTCCGACTTCAACGACGTGATCAGCCAGTGCGTCGACCAGCAGCGCCAGGTCGCCCTCGACCATCTCCTCAGCCGCTCCCTGCTGGCCCTCCTGGGCCTCGCGGTGATCGCCTTCGCCTTCGGGTACGCGATGGCGGGCCGGGTCCTCTCGCCGCTCGGCAGGATCACCCGCACCGCCCGCGCGGTGGCCGGTTCCGACCTCTCCCGGCGCATCGAGCTGGACGGCCCTGACGACGAGCTGAAGGAGCTGGCCGACACCTTCGACGAGATGCTGGAGCGCCTCCAGCGGGCCTTCACGGCCCAGCAGCGCTTCGTCGGCAACGCCTCGCACGAGCTGCGCACCCCGCTCGCGATCAACCGCACCCTGCTGGAGGTGCACCTGTCGGACCCGAACGCGCCGGTGGAGCTCCAGCAGCTCGGCAAGACCCTGCTCGCCACCAACGAGCGCAGCGAGCAGCTCGTCGAGGGCCTGCTGCTGCTCGCCCGCAGCGACAACCAGATCGTCGAGCGCAAACCGGTCGACATCGCGGAGGTCGCCGAGCAGGCGATCGACCAGGTGCTCGCGGAGGCGGCGGCCAAGGGCGTCGTGATCCGCGGTGAGCAGAAACCCGCGGTGGTCCAGGGCAACGGCGTGCTGCTGGAGCGGATCGCGCTGAACCTCGTCCAGAACGCGGTGCGCTACAACGTGCCGGAGGACGGCTGGGTCGAGGTCAGCACGGACGTCCAGCACGGCCAGGCCGTCCTGGTCGTGTCCAACACCGGGCCGGTGGTCCCGGCCTACGAGGTCGACAACATCTTCGAGCCCTTCCGGCGGTTGCGCACCGAGCGGACGGGCAGTGACAAGGGGGTCGGCCTCGGTCTGTCCATCGTGCGGTCCGTGGCGCGGGCGCACGGCGGGCACATCGCGGCCCAGCCGCGTGAGGGAGGTGGGCTCGTGATGCGGGTCACCCTGCCGATCTGAGATCATGGCCGCCGACACCCGGGGGATGTTCGCTTTGCGCGGAATTTTCTGCACAAAGAGAAAGCCGTTCCCTGTGTGATCGATCACAAGGGCGAATTTCCGGCCATCTACTCTCAGTGATCAAGTAGCCCCTGGAAAGCCTGGATAATCCGGGTTTTCGGGGGTCTTGTTCACGGGAAGTACACGGTGAGACGCCTTTGAAGTGCGGCATTGGGACCGTGTACGGTCCCGTTCGCCATCCAAGCCGATCACTCTTGAGGAGTCCGGTTGGGTGTCGATTGAGTAACAGACCTTGATGTGAGGCAAAATCTCCGCCTCGGGTCGGGCACAAGTCCGGCCTCTCACGCGTTACGTGCGCTGGAGACACCGCAGACACCCAGAGGGGGAGAGCGACATGGCAACGGATTACGACACCCCACGCAAGACCGACGACGACGTCGACTCGGACAGCCTTGAAGAGCTCAAGGCCCGGCGCAACGACAAGTCGACGTCGGCGGTCGACGTCGACGAGTTCGAGGCCGCAGAGGGCCTCGAACTGCCCGGCGCGGACCTCTCGAACGAAGAGTTGGCCGTCCGGGTCCTGCCCAAGCAGCAGGACGAGTTCACCTGCATGAGTTGCTTCCTCGTGCACCACCGCAGTCAGCTGGCCCGGGAGAAGAACGGCCAGCCGATCTGCCGCGACTGCGACTGAGGGCGGGTCGGCCGTGACTGGCTCGACCCCTCCCCGGAAGCGCCGCTTCCCTCTGCCGGGAGCGGACAAGGGACCGTCCGACGGTTCCCGAGGCGCACGTGACGCAGACGAGCGGGGCTCATCCAACGGGTCGGCCTCGCTCGAACCGACGGCCGGCGGGGCTGACCTCCCGGCGCCGTCACACGAGGCACCCGCACCCGTCGCCAGGCGACGGGCGGCGGTGCTGCGTGACAAGGTCCGGGACGGCGCCCGCAAGGGCGGCAGCCGCGCCAGGGCGGGCCTCGGCTACCTGGCGGACCGGATCATCGACAACGCCCCGCGGATCCCCGTACGCGACCTCGCGACGCTCCGCGGACAGTTCCCCGGGCTCGGCCCGGAGGAGCTCGCCGACAAACTCGTGACCGGCGCCGCGAGCGCCACGGCCACCGTCGGCGCGGGCATCGGCGCGGCCGCGATGATGCCCGTACCCCCGGCCATGCCCGCCGAACTCGCGGCCGAGATCACCGGTGTCGCCGCGATCGAGCTGAAACTCATCGCCGAGCTGTACGAGGTCTACGGCGTCAGACCGCCGGGCACCCTCTCGCAGCGCAGCACCACGTACCTGAACGCCTGGTCGGGCCAGCGCGGGATCCAGGTGACCAAGCCGTCGACCGTGAAGTCGGCGATGAACGGTCACATGAAGCAGCAGATGCGCCAGCAGATCATGAAGCGCATGGTGCGCGACCTGCCGAACCTGATGCCGTTCATGGTCGGCGCCGCCGTGGGCGCGCTCATGAACCGCAGGGACACCAGAAAGCTCGCCGCCCGTGTCCGCGCCGACCTGCGCGGCGTCCAGGTGCCCTGGGAGGCCCTGCCGGAGCTGCCGCCCCTGGAGACCCCGCCGGACCCGCTGGACCCGGGCCTGCCCCCCAGGGAACTCGGCCGCTGACCGTCCCGCCGGGCACCGCCCCCACGCACTCGCGGCGCCCGGCCGCCACCGAGTCCCATCGCCTGCCCCGACGCCCACGGGCCCACCGGTCGCCGTCCGCTCAGAAGCCCTCGGCACCCCGCGGCCGTGCGCGTCCCGCCGTCGGACGGGTCCGGAAAACGGCGCGGGCGCCGACCTCCGTCAGCGCCCGTGGTGTGGGTGGCCGACCCGCAGGTCGGCCGGGTCCTACGCGGCGGCCTCGCGGCCCGTGCGCAGCGCCTCGGCCAGCCTCTCGGGCTCCCGCGTCGACAGGTACAGGTACGGCGTCGGGTCCTCGGGGTCGGTGACCTCCACCCGCAGCGCGGTCGGGATGTACGCCCGCAGCAGCAGGAAGGCGCGGGTGTCGGCCTTGTGGGTCCGCCAGGCGCGGGCCTCCTCGGCGTCCAGGACCTCCGCGTCGCCCAGCGCGGAGAGCGGGATCTTCGCCTCGCCCGCGATCAGCGCGCCGTTCACCACCCTGATCCGCACCGAGCCGTACGCGCTCGCCATCACCGCGGCCGCCGCGGTGCCGCCGACCAGGCCCCCGAGCAGCGGGAGCGTGCCGAACGGCAGCATGATCAGGGCCAGGGAGACCCCGACCAGCAGGGAGATGAGCCACCAGGAGCGGGGGGCCGTGAGGCGTTCTTCGTACGGAGCGGCGGAGAGCTGCATGGAGCCAAGCTTGGCACGGTGTCCGGAACCGGCCGACGCGCGGGTAAGGTCTGCGCCTGTGAGTCGTACTTCCGCAGCTCTCGAGCCCCCCGCCGACGCGGTGAGACCCGTCCGTCACCCCGACGCCCCCGCGCCCGGTGAGCTGCTCGGCGCGCACTACGAACACTGTTTCGGATGTGGCGGCGGACAGCCCCACGGGCTGCGCCTGGAGGCGCGCGCGGGGGAGGGGGTCACCCTCACCGCGGAGTTCACCGTGCGCCCCGCCCACCAGGGCGCCCCCGGCCTCGCGCACGGCGGGGTGCTGGCCACCGCCCTCGACGAGACGCTCGGCTCGCTGAACTGGCTGCTGCGCAAGATCGCCGTCACCGGACGCCTGGAGACGGACTTCGTGCGGCCCGTGCCGGTGGACACCGTGCTGCACCTGACGGCCGAGGTGACGGCGGTGGCGGGACGGAAGATCTGGTCGACCGCGACCGGACGGATCGGCGGCCCCGAGGGGCCCGTCGCCGTGCGCGCCGACGCCCTCTTCATCGAGGTCAAGGTCGAGCACTTCATCGACAACGGCCGCCCGGAGGAGATCCGGGCCGCCATGAACGACCCGGACCAGAGCCGGCGCGCACGCGCCTTCGAGGTGAACCCGTGAGTCCTGTGAGCCGTGAGCCCCTGGACGTGCTGATCAGGCGCGTCGACCCGGACGTACCGCTTCCGTCGTACGCGCTCCCCGGGGACGCCGGGGCCGATCTGCGGACCACCGAGGCCCGCGCCCTCGCGCCCGGCGAGCGGGCCGTGCTGCCCACCGGGGTGTCTGTGGCGCTGCCGGAGGGGTACGCGGCCTTCGTGCACCCTCGTTCGGGGCTCGCCGCCCGGTGCGGTGTCGCCCTCGTGAATGCCCCAGGGACGGTTGATGCCGGGTACCGTGGGGAGATCAAGGTGATCGTGGTGAATCTCGATCCGCGCGAGACGGTGCGGTTCGAGCGCTTCGACCGGATCGCCCAACTGGTGGTCCAGCAGGTCGAAAGGGTCCGCTTCCGGGAGGTCGCGGAGCTTCCCGGCTCGGCGCGGGCCGAAGGGGGCTTCGGGTCCACCGGCGGTCACGCCGCGGTGGCCCCTGCGGGCAGCACAATCGGTGAGGTCGCCGACGGCGGCCCAACGGGTGGGAATCGATACGCATCGGTCGTATCCGACCGGGAAGGACAGTGACGTGTTCGGACGTCGCAACAAGAAGGGTGCCGCCGAGGACGCGGCCGGCGAGGCCGAGCAGGTCGTCGACAGCGTCGACGCTGAGGCGGACGGCACGGAGGCCGGGCGCGAGCGCGCGCGGCTGGAGCCGGAGCCCCGGCCCGACGGGCCGTGGGACGACACCGAGGTCCGCGACCCGGCCGAGGGCCGCGTCGACCTGGGCGGCCTGTTCGTACCGGGTGTCGACGGCATGGAGCTGCGGGTCGAGGTCGCGGGCGACGCGATCGTCGCGGCCACCGTCGTGCTGCGCGACAGCGCCGTCCAGCTCCAGGCCTTCGCCGCTCCCAAGCGTGAGGGCATCTGGGGCGAGGTGCGGGACGAGATCGCGGGCGGCATCACCCAGCAGGGTGGCATCGTCGACGAGGTCGAGGGCCCGCTGGGCTGGGAGCTGCGGGCCCAGGTGCCGGTGCAGCTGCCGGACGGCACGGGCGGCTTCCAGGTCGTGCGGTTCGTCGGTGTGGACGGCCCCCGCTGGTTCCTGCGCGGAGTGATCTCCGGACAGGGCGCGGTGCAGCCGCAGGCGGCGGGTCTGCTGGAGAACATCTTCCGGGACACCGTGGTGGTCCGCGGCGAGGGCCCGATGGCCCCCCGCGACCCGATCGTCCTCAAGCTCCCGAACGACGCCCAGATGGTCCCCGAAGGGGTCCAGCAGGAGGAGAACTCCCGCTTCTCGGGCGGCATGGGCCAGCTCCAGCGCGGACCGGAGATCACCGAGGTCCGCTGACCGCCGAGCCGCCACGGGTCGCCGACGGCACGGTTGCCGGGGCGCATCGGTTACCGGCACCGGGGTGCGATGCGCACTGGTGCCGAAGCGCCGGATGCGGCAGCGCCGGTTCCGGCCGCCGTCGCGGACGCGGCGCACACACGTTACGGAGAAGGGCCGCACCCCCGGGTGCGGCCCTTCTCCGTGCACGCGAGCCGCCGACCGATCGATGAAGGGCGCTGCCCCACCTCGCGAGCCGCCCTCACCCGCTGCCGTCTTCACCTCGTGGCTGTCCCGCCTTGCGGCCGCTCCGCCCGCTGCTGTCCTCATCTCGCGGCTGTCCCGCCTCGGGGCCGTTCCGCCTGCCGCTGTCCTCACCCGCTGCCGTCCCCACCCGTGGCCGTCCAACCCGCAACGTCCACCCCGCCGCGCGCCTCCCGTGCGCGGGCCCTTGACGGCGCATTGGTCCGGACCTACGGTCTGCGCTCAACGCCTCTGTTCATAAAGGCGCTTGTCGTTCACATACGAGAACGAAAGGCCCCCACACATGCGCAGAACCGCTCTCCTCGCCGGCGTCGCCGCCCTGATCGCCGGTGTCCTCTCCTGGCCCGCCCAGGCCGCCCCCACCACCTTCGCCCACCCCGGCGTCACGGTCTCCAGAGGGCAGCTCGACTTCGCCCGCGCCCAGGTCACGGCCGGGGCCCAGCCCTGGAAAGGCGCCTTCGACCAGATGAAGGCGAGCAAGTACGCTGACCTCAACCGCACGCCCAAGCCCCGGGCGACCGTCGAGTGCGGCTCGTACTCCAACCCCAACTACGGCTGCACCGACGAGCGCGAGGACGCGATCGCCGCGTACACCGACGCGCTCGCCTGGTACATCACCCGGGACGAGCGGTACGCCAAGAAGTCCATCGCCCTCATGGACGCCTGGTCGGCGGTGATCAAGGAGCACACCAACAGCAACGCGCCCCTCCAGACCGGCTGGGCCGGTTCCTCCTGGCCCAAGGCCGCCGAGATCATCAAGTACACGTACACCGGCGGCTGGCCCGGCTCCGGCCGCTTCGCGACCATGCTCCGCGACGTCTACCTGCCCAAGGTCATCGGCGGCTCCAACTCCAACGGCAACTGGGAGCTGTCGATGATGGAGGCCGCCGTCGGCATCTCCGTCTTCCTGGAGGACAAGGCCTCCTACGACCGGGCGATGGCCACCTTCCGCACCCGTGCCGCGGCCTACGTCTACCTCGCCTCCGACGGCGACCTCCCCAGGACCGTCCCCAGCCAGAACCTCACCACCCGGGACAAGATCGTCGGCTACTGGCAGGGGCAGTCGACCTTCGTCACCGGGCTCACCCAGGAGACCTGCCGCGACTTCACCCATACGGGGTACGGCATCTCCGCGATCTCGCACATCGCCGAGACCAGCCGCACCCAGGGGCAGGACCTGTACGGCACCGACGTCGGCGAGCGGCTGCGCCAGGCACTCGGCTTCCAGGCCAAGTACCAGCTCGGCGCCGCCGTCCCGGGCTGGCTGTGCGGCGGCTCCCTGAACCTGGGGCTCGGACCCGTCACCGAGGTCGGCTACAACGCCCTGCACAACCGCCTCGGCGTCGCCATGACCAACACCGAGGCGCTCACCAGGCAGAACCGCCCGGCCGGCAGCGACAACCTGTTCGTCGCCTGGGAGACCCTCACGCACGGCGACAATCCGAACTGAACCGCTTGTCCCGCGCGGGATCTCCCCGGAGGTCCCGCGCGGCACCGTCCCGCGTCGCACGGGGCGTTGCGCGTCAGAGTTGTGTCAAAGACGTCCTCCCGGCAGGTCCCGGTCCGATATGTCCGCGAAAGCTGGCCGTAAGGTCGACGCTGCGTAGGCGGCAGTGACCGGAAGACAATGGAGCCATGGGACGCGGCAAGCTTCGGATATACCTCGGCGCGGCACCGGGCGTGGGCAAGACGTACGCCATGCTCTCCGAGGCCCACCGGCGGGTGGAGCGCGGCACCGACTGCGTCGTCGCCTTCGTGGAGCACCACGACCGGCCGCGCACCGAGGTCATGCTGCACGGCCTGGAGCAGGTGCCCCGGCGGGACCTGCTCCACCGCGGGGCCTCCTTCACGGAGATGGACGTCGACGCGGTCCTCGCCCGCGCCCCCCAGGTCGCCCTGGTGGACGAACTCGCCCACACCAATGTCCCCGGCTCCCGCAACGCCAAGCGCTGGCAGGACGTCGAGGAACTCCTCGCGGCCGGTGTCGACGTCGTCTCGACCGTCAACATCCAGCACCTGGAGTCACTCGGTGACGTCGTCGAGTCGATCACCGGGGTGCGGCAGCGGGAGACCGTGCCGGACGAGGTGGTGCGGCGGGCCGACCAGATCGAGCTGGTCGACATGTCCCCGGAGGCGCTGCGCAGGCGGATGGCGCACGGCAACGTCTACCAGCCGGACAAGGTCGACGCGGCCCTGTCCAACTACTTCCGCCCCGGCAACCTCACCGCCCTGCGCGAACTGGCGCTGCTGTGGGTGGCCGACCGGGTCGACGCCTACCTCCAGCGCTACCGCAGCGAGCACCGCGTCTCGCGGATCTGGGGCTCGCGGGAGCGGATCGTCGTCGGGCTGACCGGCGGACCCGAGGGCCGCACGCTGATCCGACGGGCCGCCCGGCTCGCCGAGAAGGGCGCGGGCGGCGAGGTGCTCGCCGTCTACATCGCCAGCAGCGACGGGCTCACCGCGGCGTCCCCCAAGGAGCTGGCCGTCCAGCGCACCCTCGTCGAGGACCTCGGAGGAACGTTCCATCACGTGGTGGGCGACGACATACCGGCCGCCCTCCTCGCCTTCGCGCGCGGAGCCAACGCCACCCAGATCATGCTGGGCGTCTCCCGCCGCAAGACCTGGCAGTACGTGTTCGGACCGGGCGTCGGCGCGACCGTGGCCCGCGACTCGGGACCCGACCTCGACGTCCACCTGATCACCCACCCCGAGGCGGGCAAGGGACGCGGGCTCCCGGTGGCCAGGGGCGCCCGGCTCGGCCGCGCCCGCATCCTGTGGGGCTGGCTGGTCGGCGTCGGCGGCCCGGCCGCCCTCGCGCTGCTGCTCAACACCGTCCACCTCGGCCTCGCCAACGACATGCTGCTGTTCCTGGCCGTGACGGTGGCCGCGGCCCTGCTCGGCGGACTCCTCCCGGCGCTCGCCTCGGCCGCCGTCGGCTCGCTGCTGCTGAACTACTTCTACACACCGCCGCTGCACCGCTGGACCGTCGCCGACCCCAAGAACATCGTCGCCATCGCGATCTTCGTCGGGGTCGGGATCTCGGTCGCCTCCGTCGTCGACCTGGCCGCCCGGCGCACCCACCAGGCGGCCAGGCTGCGCGCCGAGTCCGAGATCCTCTCCTTCCTCGCGGGCAACGTGCTGCGCGGCGAGACCGGCCTAGAAGACCTCCTGGAACGGGTCAGGGAGACCTTCGGGATGGAGTCCGCGGCCCTCCTGGAGCGCGCCGGAGACGTCGAGCCCTGGACCTGCGCCGGGCGCTCGGGCACCGGACCGCCGGTGCTGCGCCCCGAGGAGGCCGACGTGGACGTCCCCGTCGGCGACCACATGGCGCTCGCGCTCACCGGCCGGGTGCTGCCCGCCGAGGACCGCCGGGTGCTCGCCGCCTTCGCCGCCCAGGCCGCCGTCGTCCTGGACCGCAGGCGGCTGCGCGAGGAGGCCGACCGGGCCCGCGCGCTGGCCGAGGGCAACCGCATCCGCACCGCCCTGCTGGCCGCCGTCAGCCACGACCTGCGCACCCCGCTCGCCGGGATCAAGGCCGCCGTCTCGTCCCTGCGCTCCGACGACGTGGCCTGGTCGGAGGAGGACCGGGCCGAGCTGCTCGAAGGCATCGAGGAGGGCGCCGACCGGCTCGACCACCTGGTCGGCAACCTGCTCGACATGTCCCGGCTCCAGACCGGCACCGTCACCCCGCTGATCCGCGAGATCGACCTCGACGAGGTGGTCCCGATGGCGCTCGTCGGGGTGCCGGAGGAGGGCGTCGTCCTCGACGTGCCCGAGACGCTGCCGATGGTCGCCGTCGACCCCGGGCTGCTGGAGCGGTCGGTCGCCAACCTGGTGGAGAACGCCGTCAAGTACAGCCCGCGCGAGAACGACGTCCTGGTCGCCGCCAGCGCCATCGCCGACCGGGTGGAGGTCCGGGTGGTCGACCGCGGCCCCGGCGTCCCCGACGACGCCAAGGAGCGCATCTTCGAACCCTTCCAGCGGTACGGTGACGCCCCGCGCGGGGCGGGCGTCGGCCTCGGGCTCGCGGTGGCGCGCGGCTTCGCCGAGGCCATGGGCGGCAGCCTCACCGCCGAGGACACCCCGGGCGGCGGCCTCACCATGGTCCTCTCCCTGCGGGCCGCGCGGTCCCGTCCGGAGGAACCGCGCCCCGCACGAACGGAAGAACCGGAAAGGCAGGCCTCATGACCCGGGTGCTCGTGATCGACGACGAGCCGCAGATCGTGCGCGCCCTCGTGATCAACCTCAGAGCCCGCAAGTACGAGGTCGACGCCGCCCACGACGGCGCGGGCGCCCTCCAGCTCGCCGCCGCCCGCCACCCCGACGTGATCGTCCTCGACCTGGGCCTGCCCGACATGGACGGCGTCGAGGTCATCCGCGGCCTGCGCGGCTGGACCCGGGTGCCGATCCTGGTGCTCTCCGCCCGGCACTCCTCCGACGAGAAGGTCGAGGCCCTGGACGCGGGCGCCGACGACTACGTCACCAAGCCGTTCGGCATGGACGAACTCCTCGCCCGGCTGCGCGCCGCCGTCCGCAGGGCCGAACCGGTCGGCGCGGGCGAGGACGACGTGACGACGGTGGAGACCGAGGAGTTCACCGTCGACCTCGCCGCGAAGAAGGTCAACCGCGCCGGACGCGACGTCCGCCTCACCCCCACCGAGTGGCATCTCCTGGAGGTCCTGGTCCGCAACACCGGGCGGCTGGTCAGCCAGAAGCAGCTCCTGCAGGAGGTGTGGGGCCCCTCGTACGGCACCGAGACCAACTACCTGCGGGTCTACATGGCGCAGCTGCGCAGGAAGCTGGAGACGGACCCGTCGCACCCCCGGCACTTCATCACCGAGCCGGGCATGGGGTACCGGTTCGAACGGTAGAGCGGGCCCTGACGGACGGCGCAGCGGCCGGTACGGCGCTGTCGGTGCGCCCCGGTACGCTTTCGGTATGAGTGCTGTCCCTCGTTCGGAGAAGCCGGTGGGCCGGTTCCGGCGCATGCTCGACCGGCTCTCCTCGTCCCAGGAGGAGCTGGAGTCCGAGGAGCTGCGGGAGGAGGCCGAGACCTCCGGCTGCACCCGGATCGGTGACTGCCACGACCGACAGGTCGTCACCGTTACTGGTACCTTGCGCACGGTCACCCTGCGACCGCGTGCCGGGGTCCCGGCCCTGGAGGCCGAGCTGTTCGACGGTTCCGCCGCGCTGGACGTGGTGTGGCTCGGCCGGCGCTCCATCGTCGGCATAGAACCGGGACGCAGGCTCATCGCCTCCGGCCGGATCGCGATGAGCAGAGGCCGCCGGGTGCTGTTCAACCCGAAATACGAACTGAAACCCCTCGGACGGGAGTAGCCGGTGACGTCGCTCGACAAGCCGACCGAAGACACTCAGGCCGACGACGCGAGGGCGGTGACCGAGGCCGCGCTGTTCGAGGCGTTCGGCGGGGTGCGGGGCATGATCGAGACGGTCCTGCCCGGCCTCCTCTTCGTCACCATCTTCACCATCAACAAGAACCTGCACTGGTCCGCCATCGCGGCCCTGGTGGTGTCCCTGGCGCTGGTCGTGGTCCGCCTGGCCATGCGCGACACCGTGAAGCACGCCTTCAGCGGGGTCTTCGGCGTCGCCTTCGGCGTCGTCTTCGCGATGATGACCGGCAACGCCAAGGACTTCTACCTGCCGGGCATGCTCTACACGCTCGGCCTGGCGCTCGCCTACATCATCACCACCCTGTGCGGGGTGCCGCTGATGGGCCTGGTGCTCGGTCCGGTCTTCAAGGAGAACCTCTCCTGGCGCACCCGCAACCCCGGGCGCAAGAAGGCCTACGCGAAGGCCAGTTGGGCCTGGGGCCTGATCCTGCTCGCCAAGTGCGCGATCCTCTTTCCGCTCTACCTGTGGGCCGACACCGCGCAGCTCGGCTGGGTCCTGGTCGCCCTCAAGATCCCGCCGTTCCTGCTGGCCGTCTGGCTGACCTGGGTCTTCCTCGCGAAGGCGCCCGCCCCCATCGACGTCTTCGCGGAGATGGAGGCGGAGGAGAAGGCCGAGGAGGAGCGCAAGGCCGCCCTGGCCGCCGAACGCGCGGAGAACGGCGACGCGGCCGCCGGACGCCACCGCAGGGAAGCCTGAGCCTCTCCCCACCGACGCCGGAAGGGCGCCCCTCGCTCCGAGGGGCGCCCTTCCGTCATGACCGGTCCGCGGCCGGCGTCGTGCCGCGGGCCGTCACTTCTCGCGTCGCACCGACAGCAGGTCCTCCAACTGCTCCTCCCGGGCCTGCGCCGCCACGAACAGCAGCTCGTCACCGGCCTCCAGGGAGTCCTCCTGGGTCGGCGTGAGGACACGGGTGCCGCGGATGATCGTCACCAGCGAGGTGTCCTCCGGCCACTCGACGTCACCGACCTGCGTCCCCGCGAGCGCCGACTCCTCCGGCAGCGTCAGCTCGACGAGGTTGGCGTCACCGTGGCTGAAGCGCAGCAGCCGGACCAGGTCGCCGACGCTCACCGCCTCCTCCACCAGCGCGGACATCAGACGCGGCGTGGAGACCGCGACGTCGACGCCCCAGGACTCGTTGAACAGCCACTCGTTCTTCGGGTTGTTGACGCGGGCGACGACCCGCGGCACCCCGTACTCCGTCTTCGCGAGCAGCGACACGACCAGGTTCACCTTGTCGTCGCCGGTCGCGGCGATGACGACGTTGCAGCGCTGGAGCGCCGCCTCGTCCAGGGACGTGATCTCGCAGGCGTCGGCCAGCAGCCACTCCGCCCGCGGCACCCGCTCGACCGAGATGGCCGTCGGCGCCTTGTCGATCAGCAGGATCTCGTGACCGTTCTCCAGCAGCTCGCCCGCGATCGAGCGGCCCACCGCGCCGGCCCCGGCAATGGCGACCCTCATCAGTGACCGCCTTCCTCGTCGGGACCCTTGGCGAACGCCGCCTCGACCTTGTCGACCTCGTCGGTGCGCATCATCACGTGCACGAGATCGCCCTCCTGGAGCACCGTCTGCGACGACGGCAGGATCGCCTCGCCCAGCCGGGTCACGAACGCCACCCGCACGCCCGTCTCCTCCTGGAGCCTGCTGATCTTGTGACCGACCCAGGCGGCCGACGTGTGCACCTCGGCGAGCTGGACCCCACCGGTCGGATCGCGCCACAGCGGCTCGGCGCCCGAGGGGAGCAGCCTGCGCAGCATCTGGTCGGCGGTCCAGCGGACCGTCGCCACCGTGGGGATGCCCAGGCGCTGGTAGACCTCGGCGCGGCGGGGGTCGTAGATCCGGGCCGCGACGTTCTCCACGCCGAACATCTCCCGGGCGACGCGCGCCGAGATGATGTTCGAGTTGTCACCGCTGGAGACGGCGGCGAAGGCACCGGCCTCCTCGATACCGGCCTCGCGGAGGGTGTCCTGGTCGAAGCCGACACCGGTGACCCGGCGGCCACCGAACCCGGGGCCCAGACGGCGGAAGGCGGTGGGGTCCTGGTCGATCACGGCGACCGTGTGCCCCTGTTGCTCCAGGGTCTGGGCGAGAGCGGAACCCACTCTGCCGCAGCCCATGATGACGATGTGCACGACCGTCCTTCCGGTGTCAAGAGATACTGCCCAGCCACATCAGGGTCTCAGACCGACGCCCAAGCTACACACGCGCGGTAGGACGCGGGCACCCCTGTGCGCGGTTGCCCCGGGACCCCGGTGACGTCAGCGCCTGCTGATGCTCCGCACGCTCGCCCGCGCGAGGATTCCCAGGCCGACGAGAGCCGCCACGGCACCGATCAACTCAGCTGGGGCGTGCATGGGACCTCCGGAGCGGTGAACGGGGGGTGACGGCCGCGCGCACGGCAGAGGCACGGGGTCAGTCATCTAGGCACGGCCCCCGGCGCCCTAGCCGCAGACCTGCGCGATCGCCGGCCGGGCCGGGCCCGAATTCACCCGGAGGGCAGATCTGGGGTGGCGGGTGGTTGGGCACCCGTTCGAACGCCTACCATGCTGCGTTGTGTCCAAACTGACCGACGTGCCCAAACGGATCTTGATCGGGCGCGCACTGCGCAGTGACCGGCTGGGGGAGACCCTCCTGCCGAAGCGCATCGCCCTCCCCGTCTTCGCCTCCGACCCGCTCTCCTCCGTCGCGTACGCGCCCGGAGAGGTGCTGCTGGTCCTGTCCATCGCGGGTGTGTCGGCGTACCACTTCAGCCCGTGGATCGCCCTCGCCGTGGTCGTCCTCATGTTCACCGTGGTGGCGTCCTACCGGCAGAACGTGCACGCCTACCCGAGCGGCGGCGGCGACTACGAGGTGGCCACCACCAACCTCGGCCCCAAGGCCGGGCTCACCGTGGCCAGCGCCCTGCTCGTCGACTACGTCCTCACGGTCGCCGTCTCCATCGCCTCCGGCATCGAGAACCTCGGCTCCGCGATCCCGTTCGTGGTCGAGCACAAGGTGCTCTGCGCCGTCGCCGTCATCGTGCTGCTCACGCTGATGAACCTGCGCGGGGTCAAGGAGTCGGGCAAGCTCTTCGCGATCCCGACGTACGTCTTCGTCAGCGGCGTCTTCGTCATGATCGCGTGGGGCGCGTTCCGCGGCCTGGTCCTCGGCGACACCATGCGGGCACCGACCGCCGAGTACACGATCAAGGCCGAGCACCAGGGCCTCGCCGGGTTCGCGCTGATCTTCCTGATGCTGCGCGCCTTCTCCTCCGGCTGCGCCGCGCTCACCGGCGTCGAGGCGATCTCCAACGGCGTCCCGGCCTTCCGCAAGCCCAAGTCGAAGAACGCCGCGACCACGCTCGCGATGATGGGCCTGCTCGCCGTCACCATGTTCTGCGGCATCATCGTGCTGGCCCTGGTCACCAAGGTCCGGATGGCCGAGAACCCGGCCGCCGACCTGCTCCACCACGGTGTCGGCGTGGGCTCCGGATACGTCCAGAACCCGGTCATCACGCAGGTCGCCGAGGCCGTCTTCGGCAAGGGCAGCTTCCTGTTCGTGGTGCTGGCCGCGGCGACCGCGCTCGTCCTGTTCCTCGCCGCGAACACCGCGTACAACGGCTTCCCGGTGCTCGGCTCGATCCTCGCCCAGGACCGCTACCTGCCCCGCCAGCTGCACACCCGCGGCGACCGCCTCGCGTTCTCCAACGGCATCGTGCTGCTGGCCGGAGCGGCGATGCTGCTCGTGGTGATCTACGGCGCCGACTCGACCCGGCTGATCCAGCTCTACATCGTCGGCGTGTTCGTGTCCTTCACGCTCAGCCAGATCGGCATGGTCCGGCACTGGAACCGCCACCTGGCCACCGAGCGGGACGCGGGCACCCGCCGGCACATGGTCCGCTCCCGGGCCATCAACACGTTCGGCGCGTTCTTCACCGGCCTGGTGCTGGTCGTCGTCCTGGTCACCAAGTTCACCCACGGCGCCTGGGTCGCGCTGCTCGGCATGGTCATCTTCTACGCGACGATGACGGCGATCCGTAAGCACTACGACCGCGTCGCCGCCGAGATCGTCGCCCCCGAGGAGCCCGGCGACGACAGCGTCCGGCCCTCCCGGATCCACTCGGTCGTCCTCATCTCCCGCATCCACCGGCCGACCCTGCGCGCCCTCGCCTACGCCAAGCTGATGCGCTCCGACACCCTGGAGGCGCTCACCGTCAACGTCGACCCGGCGGAGATGAAGGTGCTGCGCGAGGAGTGGGAACGGCGCGGGATAGACGTCCCGCTGAAGGTCCTCGACTCGCCCTACCGCGAGATCACGCGGCCGGTCATCGAGTACGTCAAGAGCCTCCGCAAGGAGTCCCCGCGCGACGCGGTCTCGGTGATCATCCCCGAGTACGTGGTCGGCCACTGGTACGAGCACCTGCTGCACAACCAGAGCGCGCTGCGCCTCAAGGGACGGCTGCTGTTCACCCCGGGCGTCATGGTGACGTCCGTGCCCTACCAGCTCCAGTCCTCGGAAGCGGCCCGCAACCGGGCCCGCCGCCGCCAGGACTGGAGCGCACCCGGCGCGGTACGCCGGGGCCCGGCGGGGGAGCGGGGGACCGGAGAGCGGCTCGCGGGACAGCGGGCCGCGGGGGAGCGCGGGGCGGGGGAGAAGAGCGCGCGGTAGCCGGGGGCGGGCTGCGGGCGGGCGCTTCGTTGTGAGGCGTGGGGTGCCCGGGTCCGGGTTCGGGCTCGGCCGGGGCGGAAGCCGGGGCCTGACGCGGGGCGGGTCGGCCGGGGGCCTGGGCCGGGCGGGGGAGACCGGGGCAGGAACTAGACTGGTGGGCTGTTGCCGCCGGGCCCGCCGGGATCGCCGCGCGGACCGTACCCCCTCTGGATCTGGAGTCACCCCGCCATGCAGGCAGAACCGAAGAAATCGCAGGCGGGGACGGCTGAGGCGGTGTCCCTCGTGGGACGGGAGTACGAGGTCGAGGTCGGGCCCGTCGCGCACGGCGGGCACTGCATC
The DNA here is from genome assembly GCF_900091845.1 of Streptomyces sp. SolWspMP-5a-2. GTDB lineage: Bacteria > Actinomycetota > Actinomycetes > Streptomycetales > Streptomycetaceae > Streptomyces > Streptomyces doudnae. The sequence continues at coordinate 11,132 of NZ_FMCI01000250.1, read as the reverse complement.
GCCCGCACCGACGAGGGCCAGGTCCTCTTCGTCCGGCACGCGCTGCCCGACGAGCGGGTCGTGGCGCGGGTGACCGAGGGCGAGGAGGGCGCCAGGTTCCTGCGCGCCGACGCGGTCGAGATCCTCACGCCGTCGAAGGACCGCGTCGAGGCCCCGTGTCCCTACGCCGGACCCGGCCGCTGCGGCGGCTGCGACTGGCAGCACGCGAAGCCGGGCGCGCAGCGCAGGCTCAAGGGCGAGGTCGTCGCCGAGCAGTTGCGGCGGCTCGCGGGCCTGACGCCGGAGGAGGCGGGCTGGGACGGGACGGTCATGCCGGCCGAGGGGGACAAGCTGCCCGCGGGACAGGTGCCGCAGTGGCGGACGCGGGTGCAGTACGCGGTGGACGCGGACGGCAACGCGGGTCTGCGCAGGCACCGTTCGCACGAGGTCGAGCCGATCGAGCACTGCATGATCGCGGCGCCCGGGGTCAGCGAACTCGGGGTCGAGGACCGGGACTGGGCCGGGATGGCGTCGGTCGAGGCGATCGCCGCGACGGGGTCGCAGGACCGCATGGTCATCCTGGAGCCGCGTCCGGGGGCCCGCCTGCCCCTGGTGGAGCTGAACCGTCCGGTCTCGGTGATGCGGGTCGAGGAGCACGACGGCGGCATCCACCGCGTCCACGGGCGGGCGTTCGTCCGTGAGCGGGCCGACGGGCGCACCTACCGGGTGGGCAGCGGTGGTTTCTGGCAGGTGCATCCCCAGGCCGCCGAGACGCTGATGAAGGCGGTCATGCAGGGCCTGCTGCCGCGCAAGGGCGACATGGCGCTCGACCTGTACTGCGGCGTCGGGCTCTTCGCGGGGGCGCTGGCGGACCGCGTCGGGGACCAGGGGGCGGTGCTGGGCATCGAGTCCGGGAAGCGCGCGGTCGAGGACGCGCGGCACAACCTGTCCGGCTTCGACCGGGTGCGGATCGAACAGGGCAAGGTCGAGGCGGTGCTGCCGCGCACGGGGATCACGGAGGTCGACCTCATCGTCCTGGACCCGCCGCGCGCGGGGGCCGGAAAGCGGACGGTGGAACACCTGTCGTCGCTCGGGGCCCGCAAGATCGCCTACGTGGCCTGCGATCCGGCGGCGCTGGCACGGGACTTGGGGTACTTCCGGGACGGGGGGTACCGGGTGCGGACGCTGCGGGCGTTCGATCTGTTTCCGATGACGCATCATGTGGAGTGCGTGGCCATCCTTGAACCTGCTGGCAAGGCGTCCTGACCTGCGGGTTCGTAAGCGAGGGTCGTTCGGAGATCCTTGACGTCCGCAGGACGCTCGCGGCGGAGGTCCCTGCTGGACCTCCTCGTCAGGTGCCGTGGACCGCACGTTCCGAGGAGGCGCGGCTAAGACGCGCCAGCCGTGATACCGGTCAGGTATCATAGCTGTATGGCGATGACACTCCGGCTGCCCGATGACCTTGACGCGAAGCTCACCGAGCGGGCTCGTCGGGAGGGCCGCAGCAAGCAGGAACTCGCTATCGAGGCCATCCGCGACGCCCAGGACCGGGCCGAGCTGAAGGTCGATGACGTCCTGGCCGAGCTAATGGACAGCGATGCGGGGATTCTGGACTACCTGAAGTGACCGACGTGCGCCACATCCAGCTCGACGAGATCCTGGCCATCGCCCGTGCGGTCAACGGTACCGAGCACAGCGTGCGTGACATGGGCCTTCTGGTGTCAGCTATCGAGCGACCCCGCACGAATGTGTTCGGGACCGAGCTGTATCCCACGCTGCACGAAAAGGCTGCGGCATTGCTGCACTCCGTCGCCCGCAACCACGCGCTGATCGACGGCAACAAGCGCACCGCCTGGCTTGCCATGCGTGTCTTCCTGCGGTTCAACGGCGTCAGTGCCGGTATCGCCCCGCCACCCGTCTCCGTGGCCGGCCCGTTCGTCGAGGAGGTCGCGCAGGACACCATCGATGTATCGGCTGTCGCCAAGCGCCTGTCGGCCTGGTTTCCCGTTCCCTGACGTGCGACGTCGTGGGTGCGGGGCGGAATGAGATCCTCGCGGGTGTGCTCGCCGTGGCTCGGGTCGGTCCACGAAAGGGCTGACGCGCGGGCCGTCGGCCGCCGAGCCGCTCGGCGAAGAAGGAGAGCATCCCTTCGCCGCGAGCACATGAGCGACATGGTCCAAGCCGTCGCCGGCCTGCTCTCCCCTCGGCAGACCGCAGACCGCAGACCGCAGACCGCAGACCTGATCCCGGCACGGCAGATGTGAGCATCGAGCCCTGCCGAGGCCGTCGACGTCTCACCACCTGCCGTGCGCGAGGTCGACGGGGAAGCGGGCGCACGTGTGGTGCGGTGCGCTCCCGCTGACTCGTCGTCACGGTGACCCCTTCCGTTGGACAGCGCTCACTTCATGAGGCGTCCGGCCGGTGGGTGTGGGGCCCTGGTGGCGACGGCCGGGGGATCCGTCGCAGGGTGGTGTTCTCCCCCCCCCGTGCGTCATGCCGTGTGTGTGGTCGCTGCGGCGCGTCCAGCGGTCGGTTCGGGGGTCGGGGGCCGGGGGTGCGGAGGCGTCTCCGGGTGGGCGCGCCCACCCTCGGGTTCGCTGGCGGGCGGGTGATCGGGGCGCCGGTTCCGCCGTGGGGCTCGCCGCACGTCAGTCCCAGCCCAGCCTCACCCCCCGTCTGAAACGTACTCGTCCGTCACCCTTGACACCCCCCTCACCCCTCCCGACTATATGAACCAACGGTTCGCTAAGCGGACCGGGTGGGTCGATCTCTGGAGGAGAGCCGTGGGTGTTCGGGTTCGTAAGATCGTCAAGTTGCTCGATGAGACGAGGCTGGAGAACGGCCGGGACGTGGAGCCGGTGCACCGGGTCGCGTTCGTCGGCGCCGTCATCGAGAACCCGTATCCCAGCGAGTACGTCCAGGACCTCGTCACCCTCGCCGACGAACTCGGCGCCGAGATCGGCGCGTTGATCGGCCCCGCCTGCGTCGAGCTGCTGGGGGGCGAGGTCGAGGCGTTCGGCAAGGCCGCGCTCGTCGGCATCGGCGGGGAGGTCGAGCACGGCTCGGCCCTCATCCACAACCTCCGCTTCGGCAACGTCTTCCGCTCCGCCGCCGGCGGCACCGAACTGCTGCCCGCCGCCGAGAAGGTCGGCCTCCCGGGCAGCCCGATCGACATCCCGCTCAAGCACAAGCTGGACGCCAAGACGCGCTCGCACCACCAGACGGTCACGCTCCAGCTCGCCGACGTCCCCCGGCCGCGCGAGATCCTCGTGGTGTGCGCCGCCGCGAACGCCGGTCGCCCGCTGGCCCGTCTCGCCTCCTTCGGGGCCGAGACCCGCGCCAAGTGACGAGGTCCGTACCGCGCGGCGGCAGCCGCACGACGAGAAGGGCAGTCCGTTGACCATCACCGAGACCGACACCTGGACCGGGCAGCGCGTCAAGGAGGCCGACCGCGAGTACGTCATCCACTCCTGGTCCGTCCAGGGCGCGCTCGACCCCGTCCCGGTGGCCGGGGGATCCGGGTCCTGGTTCTGGGACCACGACGGGAACAGATACCTCGACTTCCAGTCCCAGCTCGTCAACCTCAACCTCGGCCACCAGCACCCCAAGCTGGTCGAGGCGATCCGCGACCAGGCCGCGCGCCTGTGCTACATCGGCCCCGGGTTCGCCGAGCGCTCCCGCGCCGAGCTGGCCGAGACGCTGGCCGCGCTCACCCCCGGCGACCTGAAGATGAGCTTCTTCACCACCGGCGGCGCCGCGGCCAACGAGAACGCGATCCGGCTCGCCCGCCATGTGACCGGACGCCACAAGGTGATCGCCCGCTACCGCTCCTACCACGGCGCCACCAACGGGGCGATGTCGCTGACCGGCGACCCGCGGCGCTGGGCCTCGGAGCCGGGCGGGATGCCCGGGGTGGTGCGGATGTTCGACCCGTACACCTACCGCTGCCCGGCCGGGCACCCGGACCCCTGCCCGGTCTGCTCCGGCGGCCCGCACCTGGAGGAGATCCTCCGGTACGAGAACCCGGACACCGTCGCCGCCGTGATCGTCGAGCCCGTGACCGGCACCAACGGCCTGATCTACCCGCCCGACGGCTACTTGCGCTCCCTGCGCGAGGTCTGCGACCGGTACGGCATCCTGCTCATCTTCGACGAGGTCATGGCGGGCTTCGGCCGCACCGGCGCGTGGTTCGCCTGCAACCACTGGGACGTCACCCCCGACATCCTCGTCACCGCCAAGGGCCTCAACTCCGGCTACGTCCCGCTGGGCGCGATGACCGTCTCGGCCCGCATCTCCGAATGGCTCCGCGACCACATGTTCTGGGGCGGCCTCACCTACGCCGGACACCCGCTGGCCTGCGCCTCCGGTGTCGCCTCGCTGCGCATCATGCAGGAGGAGAACATCGTGGAGAACGCGCGGCTGCGCGGCGAGCGCCTCGGCGCCGGGCTGGCGCGGCTCGCCGAGAGCCACCCGAGCGTCGGCGAGATCCGCGGCCGCGGCCTGTTCCACGGGGTGGAGCTGGTGACGGACCGGGAGACCCGCGAACCGCTGGTCCCCTTCAACGCCAAGGGGGCCGCCGCGGCACCCGTCGGCCGGGTCCTGAAGGCCGCCATGGCCCGCGGCCTGTATCTGACCGCCAACTTCAACGTGCTGCGGCTGACCCCGCCGCTGGTCATCGAGGACTCCGAGATCGACCTCGCGCTCGACGTGCTCGACGACGTCCTGGACCTCGCCGACGAGCACTACGCAGGGTGAGGCGCAATGCTGGGCAAGGCGCAGGCGTGCGCCGCGTGAGAGAGGGTGCGGCATGGCATCGATGCTGATCAGAGGCGGTACGGTCGTCAACGCGGACGCCGCCGTCAGAGCCGACGTGCTGATCCGTGACGGGGTCGTCGCGGCGCTCGGCACCGGAACGGACGACTGGAGCGCCGACCAGGTGGTCGACGCCGGGGGAATGCTCGTGATGCCCGGCGGCATCGACGCGCACACCCACCTCGAATATCCCATCGACGGCTTCACCACCCGCACCGCGGACGACTTCCACAGCGGGACGGTGGCCGCCGCCCACGGCGGCACCACCACGGTCCTCGACTTCGTCAAGAAGGAGCCGGGACGGAGCCTGCTCGACAGCTACCGCGCCCGGCGCGACGTCGCGGCGGCCAAGTCGGTGGTCGACTTCGGGCTGCACGCGATCGTCCCGCCCCGCGAGCAGCAGCCGGACGTCCTGGACGACCTGCGGCGCCTTGCCGGGGAGGGAGCCACCAGCTGGAAGTTCTTCATGGCCTACCCCGGGACCCAGATGGTCGACGACGGGGAGCTGCTGGCGGGCTTCGAACTCGCCCTGGAACACGGCGTCCTGCCGATGGTGCACGCCGAGAACGGCCACATGATCGCCCGGGAGACGCAGCGGCTGCTGGCCGACGGCCGGACCGCCGAGGTCTTCCACGCCAGCGCCCACGGACACGACTCCGAGGCCGAGGCCGTGCACCGCGCCATCGTCCTCGCCGAGTCCGTCGGCACCCCGCTCTACGTCGTGCACGTCTCCAGCTCCGCCGCGGCCCACGAGATCAGCGGGGCCAGGGCCGCCGGGGCCCGGGTCTGGGGCGAGACCTGCCCGCAGTACCTCGCCGTCGCCTACGAGGACTACGCCGAGCTGGGGGAGAAGGCCGCCGCCTACCTCTGCTCGCCCCCGATCCGGGAGCGCGGCAACCAGGAGGGGCTCTGGCGGTCCCTGGTCACCGGGGCGCTGTCCACGGTCGCCACCGACCACGCGGGGTTCTGCCTCCACCAGCCCGAGGACCTGCCGCCGCAGAAGCTGCGCAGCCCCGGCTACTTCCCGAAGGTCCCCAACGGCGTCCCCGGGATCGAGGACCGGCTCATGGTGCTGTGGGAGACGGGGGTGGCCGGTGGCCGGTTCGACGCCTGCCGGTTCGTGGACCTGGTCTCCACCCGCCCGGCGAAACTGTTCGGGATGTTCCCGCACAAGGGCGCGGTCGCGGTCGGCGCCGACGCCGACCTGGTGGTGTGGGACCCGGCCGCCGACCACGTGATCAGCGCGGCCGGCAGCCACATGCGCACCGACTACAACCTCTACGAGGGGATGCGGGTGACCGGCCGCCCGGTCCGTGTCCTCTCCCGGGGCGAGCAACTCGTCGGCCCCGACGGGTCCTTCGACGGGGCCGCGGGCCGGGGGCGCTTCCTCACCCGCGGCAGGCCCCAGTTGCACTGAGCCGCCCCGACGGCCGCCCGGCACACGCCGGTCGCGGTGCGATCTCCGACAGCGGTCCACGGCAGCCCGGTTGTGCCGCCCCCCCCACGGCCTCCCCGTCCTCCACGGCCTCCCCGTCCTCCACGGCCTCCCCGTCCCCCCGGCTGTACCGGATCCCCCACATCCTCCCCGCGTCACACCAGTTGACCCGTGTCCGTGCGGCGCGTGAACCCCGGTGGGGTTCCGCGCCGCCGGGCCCGGGACGCGCCTCACGAACGGAGCGGTGTCTCGATGAAACTCCCTTTGGGCATCCATGTCGGTGAACGGCTGAGCCTGGAACAGACCTACTGGCAGGCCGAGTTGGCCGACCGGAACGGGTTCGAGTCCGTCTGGGTCGCCGAGGGCAGGCTCGCCCGCGACGGCATCGTCCCCGCCGCCGTCATCGCCAGCAGGACCGACCACGTCAAGATCGGCACGGGCGTCGTCAACAACAAGAGCCGCAACGCGGCCCTGATGGCCGTCACCTTCAAGACCCTCGACGAACTCGCCCCCGGCCGGGCCATCCTCGGCATCGGCGCCTGGTGGGAGCCGCTGGCCACCAAGGTCGGCCAGCCGCTGCGCAAGCCCGTCGCCTCGATGCGCGAGTACATCACCGTCCTGCAGAGCTTCTTCCGCAACGAAGTCGTCTCCTTCGACGGCGAGTTCGTGCAGATGCGGGACGTGCGCTTCGACAGCATGTACCGGGAGAACCGGCCCGTCGACATCCCCATCTACATCGGCGCCGTCGGCCCCAGGATGCTGGAGCTGGCCGGGGAGATCAGCGACGGCGTGCACATGGACTTCCTGCTCCCGCCCTCCTACCTGGTGGGCGCCAGGGAGGCGATCGCCCGGGGCATCGCGAAGCGGACCGACGGCCGGGAGTCGATCGACCTCACCCAGATCGTCTCGTGCAGCGTCAACGACGACGACCCGCAGGAGGCCATCGACGCCTGCAAGGCGTTCCTCACCCTCTACCTGGCGCAGCAGCCGCACATCGCCGAGCACTGCGGCGTGGAACGCGAACTGGTGGACCGCATCCAGGAACGGGCCGGATGGCCCGCCACCCCCGAGGCGATCAAGAAGGCCATGCCGCTGGTCCCCAACAGCCTGGTGCAGAACGTCACCGCCTGCGGCTCCACCGACGACGTCTTCGCCAAGCTGATGGAGTACCACGAGGCCGGGGTCCGCTGCCCGATCATCTCCACCCTGGGCGACAAGGAACAGACGCTGACCCGCCTCGCCCAGGCCGCGAAGGACTGACGGCGATGAGCGACCTCCACACCGCGCCGATCGCCGTGGTCGGCGGCACCGGACCCCAGGGCCGCGGCCTGGCCTACCGTCTCGCCCGCGCCGGCCACCCGGTGGTGCTCGGCTCGCGCGACGCCGACCGGGCCGCCGGGGCGGCCGCCGCGCTGCGCGCCCTGCCGGGCGTCACCGCCCCCGTTGACGGCGCCGCCAACCGGGACGCCGTCCTGCGCGCCGCGGTCGTCCTGCTGGCCGTGCCCTACCAGGGCCACGCCGAACTGGTCGGCTCGCTGGCCGACGTCCTCGCGGGCAGGCTGATCGTCTCCTGCGTCAACCCGCTGGGCTTCGACAAGGGCGGCCCGTACGGTCTGCCCGTCGTGGCGGGCAGCGCCGCCGAGGAGGCGGCCCATCTCGTGCCGACGGCGACGGTCGTCGGCGCCTTCCACCACCTCGCCGCCCCGCTGCTCCTCGACCCGGAGGCCGACCTGAGCCACGAGGACGTCCTCGTCTGCGGCGACGACGCCCAGGCCAAGGCCCGGGTGCTGGCGCTCGCCGCACAGGTCACCGAGGGCCGCGCGGTGGACGCCGGACGGCTGCGGCTGGCCGCCCAGCTCGAACCGCTCACCGCGGTGCTGATCTCCGTCAACAAGCGTTACCGGACCAGGTCAGGGGTGGCACTCACCGGGCTGGCCCCCGCCGTCAAGGAGGAAGTGGCATGAGACTCGCCGCCGTCCAGCTCCGGGCCACCGACGACCGGGCCGAGACCGTCGAACGCGCGGGCGACCTGGTGGACGCCGCCGTCGACCAGGGGGCCGGGATCGTCCTGCTGCCCGAGCTGTTCGCCGTCCCGTTCGTCCAGCCCGACCCCGACCCGGACTACTTCCGGCTCGCGGAGAGCCTCGACGGGCCCTCCAACACCTTGGCGGCGGAACGTTCCCGCAGAGCCGGTGTCACGGTCGTCTCCTCCGTCTTCGAGGAGGGCGAGGTGCCGGGCGTCTACTACAACACCGCCTGCACCTTCGTCCGCGGCGAACTGAGGTCGGTCTACCGCAAGTCCCACCTGCCCTTCTCCAACGGCTTCCCGGAGAAGTTCTACTTCCGGCCGGGCGGCACCGAGCCCGAGGTGGTGGACACCGGCGAGACCGGCGTCGGCACGATCATCTGCTACGAACGGCACTTCCCCGAGCTGAGCCGGATCGTCGCCCTGCGCGGCGGCTCCGTCCTCTGCGTGCCGGTGGCCTCCGCGAGCGCGCCGATGCGGGAGGTCTTCCAACTGGAACTGCGCGCCCACGCGGTCTTCAACGGGATGTTCGTCATCTGCTCCAACCGCGTCGGCAGGGAGGGCGTCAAGGAGTACTTCGGGCTCAGCGCCGTCTACGGCCCCGACGGCGACGTCCTCGCCCAGGCAGCCGACGACCGCGACGACGTCGCCGTCGCCGAGGTCGACCTGGCCCGGGTGGCCGCCACCCGGCGCAGCCGCCCCTTCCTGCGCGACCGCCGCCCGGAGCTGTACGACCGGCTCACCGGAAGAGGACCGGCGTCGCCATGACCGCGCCGTGGACCGCGCTGGTACCGGCCAAGCCCCTCGCACGGGCCAAGAGCCGCTGCGCCGGGCTCACCCCCGACGCCAGACGCTCCCTGGCCGCGGCCATGCTGACCGACCTGGTGGGCCGCCTCCGCGCGGTGCCCGCCGTCCGCTCGGTCGTCGTCGTGACGACGGACCCCGAGGCGACCGGGCTCGCCCTCGCCTCGGGCGCCGCCGTCACCGGCTCGGCCCGCGCCACCGGTCTCAACGACGAGGTCGCGGACGCCCTCGCCCTGGTCGGCGGCGCCGCCCCCGCCACCGGGCTCGCCCTCGTCATGGGCGACCTCGCGGGGGCGGGCACCGCCGACTGCGCCACCGCCCTCGCCCTGGCCGCCCGCCACCGGCGCGCCGTCGTCGGGGACGCCGACGGCACCGGCACGACCCTGCTCACCCTGCGCGACCCGGCGGACTTCAGGCCCTTCCTCGGCCCCGGCTCCCTCGGCCGGTTCCGCGCCGCCGGGTACCGCGACCTCGGCGTGGCGGCCTCGTCCCCGCTGCGCCGGGACGTCGACACCGTCGCGCATCTGCTGTCCCTGCCCCCGCACACCCTCGGACCCGCCACCCGGCGGTGGCTCGCCGCCTTCCCGCCACCCGGGCCGCGGCCGGGTCCGAGCCCGCTCGAAAGGAGGGTCGGAGCACCGTGAACAGCCCCACCCCGCCCCCTCGTTCCGCCATGGACCGGGCGCTGCGCCGGGCCACCGACGCCAGGACCCTCGACGCCGCCGAGGCCGAGGTCCTGCTGCACGCCCGCGGCGCCGACCTCGACCGGCTCTGCGCGGCCGCGGCCCGGGTCCGCGACGCCGGACTCCTCGCCGCCGGGCGCCCCGGCGTGATCACCTACTCCCGCAAGGTGTTCGTCCCGCTCACCCGGCTGTGCCGCGACCGCTGCCACTACTGCGCCTTCGCCACCGTCCCGCACCGCCTCCCCGCCCCCTACCTCGGCCCCGACAAGGTGCTGGACATCGCCCGCGCGGGGGCCGCCGCGGGGTGCAAGGAGGCGCTGTTCACCCTGGGCGACCGGCCCGAGGAGCGCTGGCCCGCCGCCCGCGCCTGGCTGGACGCCCACGGCTACGACGACACCCTCAGCTACGTACGCGCCATGGCGATCCGGGTGCTGGAGGAGACCGGCCTGCTGCCGCACCTCAACCCCGGGGTGCTCTCCTGGACGGACCTCCAGCGGCTCAAGCCGGTCGCGCCGTCCATGGGGATGATGCTGGAGACGACCGCGACCCGGCTCTGGTCCGAGCCCGGCGGCCCGCACCACGGCTCGCCGGACAAGGAACCCGCCGTGCGGCTGCGGGTGCTGGAGGACGCGGGCCGCAGCAACGTGCCGTTCACCACCGGCATCCTCGTCGGCATCGGCGAGACGCCCGCCGAACGGATCGACGCCCTGCGCGAGATCCGCCGGATCTCCCTCGCCTACGGGGGGATCCAGGAGGTGATCGTGCAGAACTTCCGGGCCAAGCGGGACACGGCGATGCGTGCCGCGCCCGACACCGGTCCGGCCGAACTGGCCGCCACGGTCGCGGTGGCCCGGCTGCTGCTCGGCCCCGGCGCCCGTCTCCAGGCCCCGCCCAACCTGGTCGGCGAGGAGTTCGCCCTGATGCTGCGGGCCGGGATCGACGACTGGGGCGGGGTCTCCCCGGTGACCGGCGACCACGTCAACCCCGAGCGGCCCTGGCCCGCGATCGGGGAACTGGCCGCACGCACCCGGGCCGCGGGCTTCACCCTCCGCGAGCGCCTGACCGTCCACCCCGAGCACCTGCGGCGCGGCGAGCCGTGGCTCGACCCGCGGCTCGCCTCCCACGTGGCCGCGCTCGCCGACCCGGAGACCGGCCTCGCCGACGAGGGCGCGCGCCCCCGCGGCCTGCCCTGGCAGGAACCCGGAACCCCGCTCACCGCCACCGGCCGCACCGACCTCTTCGCCGCCATCGACACCGACGGCCGCGCCACCGACCGGCGGGCGGACTTCGACTCCGTCTACGGGGACTGGGCGTCGGTCGCCCGCGCGGTACCGGAGTCGGCCCGCGGCTGCGGGCGGACGCCCGCGCCGGACCCCGCCCCCGCCGGGCGCAC
>NZ_FMCI01000252.1 GCF_900091845.1 Streptomyces sp. SolWspMP-5a-2 | reverse complement strand
GGGCGGTCAGCCCCCAGCGGCGGTACGGCGGCTCGGCGGCGGGCCCGTGCGGGCGCACCCGCTGGGCGGCCTTCTTGCCGAGCCGTTCGATCGGGTCGACGGACTGGGCGCAGCCGGCGAGCAGCGCCGCCGCCAGCACCGCGGCCAGGACACCGGCCGCCCTGCCCCGGCCCCGCGGCCTCACAGGTAGTCCTCCAGCCTGGCCACCGCGTACCCCTTGGCCGTGACCTGGTCGAGGAAGCGCCGGACCATGTCGGGCATGGTGCCCTTCCAGTCCTTGCGGCCGCGGAAGTGGGTGAGGACGATGTCGCCGGGGTGCAGGTCGCGGTCCCACTCGCGGTACTCCCAGTGGTCGACGTACACCTCCTCGTCCCAGATCGGCGCGTACTTGACGCCGCAGGACTTGGCGGCGCGCAGGGTGTCCTGGTTGTAGTTGCCGTAGGGCGGGCGGAACAGCTCGGGGCGCTTGCCGTACTGCTTCTCGATGACGTCCTGCATGGCGCAGATCTCGTGCTTCTGCTGCGCGTAGGAGAGCCCCGGCAGGTAGGGGTGGTGGAGGGTGTGGTTGTTCAGGACCACGCCCCGCTGCTGCATCTTCTTGAAGTACCCGTAGTCCTTCTTGATCAGGTAGTCGCTGAGGAAGGCGGTGTACGGGATGCGCAGTTCGCTCATCATCCGGAGGAAGTCCGGGTCCTTCTCCTCGCCGTCGTCGATGGTGAGGAAGACCACCTTCTGCCGGGTGGGGACGGTGGTGAAGACCGGCGGGAGGTTCTCCTCCTCCTGGCCCTCCACCTCGAAGCCGTCGCGGGCGGTGATCTCCGGCTTGACGGCCGGGGGCGCGGGGGCGGCCAGCGGGACCCTGGCCAGGTGCCAGCGCTTGGCGGCGGCGACCCGGGCGGCCTGCTCGGCGCGCAGCCGGGCCGCGTAGGAGTCCAGGGCCTCGGCGGGCGGCGCCTGCTGTCCGGGGGCGGGGTGCGCGGCGCCGCCGGTGCCCTGGGCGCAGCCGGAGGCGACGGCGGTGACGGCGAGCAGGGCGATCGCGACGCGCGCGCGGGAGCGGTGACGGCGGACCGGGGCGCCGGAGCGTGCGGGGGTCCGGGCACCGTCCAGCGACCCATTTTTGTCATTTTGTACTACTGATCCCATGGCGCCGGATCCTCCCAGGTCACCGCCCCCGATCCGGGCCCGACACCGCCGCCGGGAGCACACCGTCCACCGACTGGCCCACAATGACCCGGTGAACGACCTCGCCCCCCTCCTCACCCCCGAAGGCCGCGCGCTCCTCGACGAGGTGCGCGGCACCGCCCCCGCCGACGAACTGGCCGTCGCCACCCGGCTGCGCCGCACCCATCCGGCCGCCCTGGTGTCGGCGGCGCTCGGGCAGGCACGGCTGCGGCAGCGGGCGGCGGCGAAGTTCGGCGAGGCGGACGCGGGCCGGATGTTCTTCACGCCCGACGGCGTCGAGCAGTCCACCCGGGCGCGGGTGGCCGGGTACCGGGCGGGGCGGCTGCGGGCGCTGGGCGTGACCTCGGTGGCCGACCTGTGCTGCGGGATCGGCGGCGACGCGATCGCGCTGGCGCGGGCCGGCGTCCGGGTCCTCGCCGTGGACCGGGACCCGCTGACGGCGGCGGTGGCGCGGGCCAACGCGCAGGCGCTGGGGCTCGGCCATCTGATCGAGGTGCGGGAGGCGGACGTCACGGAGGTGGACACGTCCGGCTGGGACGCCGTCTTCGTGGACCCGGCGCGGCGCGGCGGCCGGGGCCGGATCTTCGACCCGGAGGCGTACTCGCCGCCCCTGTCCTGGGCCGTCGAGGCGGCCCGCGCGGCTCCCCTGGCGGCCCTGAAGGTCGCCCCGGGCATCCCGCACGAGGCGGTGCCGGGCGAGGCCGAAGCGGAGTGGATCTCGGACGGCGGGGACGTCAAGGAGGCCGTGCTCTGGTTCGGCACCGGCGCGGGCACGGTCCGCGCGACGCTCCTGCCGGGGCCGCGCACCCTGGTCGGCCGGGGCCTGCCCGACCCGCAGGTCAGGCCGGTGGGGCGCTGGCTGTACGAGCCGGACGGCGCGGTGGTCCGCTCCCACCTGGTCGCGGAGGCGGCCGCCGACCTGGACGGCGGGCTGCTCGACCCGACGATCGCGTACATCACGGCCGACGAGCACCGCCCCACCCCGTTCGCCACCGCCTACGAGATCACCGACCGCCTGCCGTTCAACCTCAAGCGGCTGAAGGCGCTGCTGCGGGAGCGGGAGGTCGGCACGCTGACCGTGAAGAAGCGCGGCTCGGCGGTGGAACCGGAGGAGCTGCGCCGGAAGGTCAAGCCGCAGGGGCCGAACGCGGCGACGGTCTTCCTGACCCGGGTCGCGGGCGCCCCCACGATGCTCATCGGCACCCCGGCCCCACCCCTGCCCGGCCCCTGAGCCCGGCCCCGGCCCCGGCACTTGTTCCGGCTCCGGCACCGACCCGCTCTGACACCCACCCAGGCTCGGCCCCGGCTCCGGCACGACCCTGAAACCCGCCGCGGCTCGGCCCCTGCTCCGGCCCCGCCCTGATACCCGCCCGGCTCCAGCTCCCGCCTGCCTCTACCCGCCGACGGCCACGGCGTCCCGGGGCCGGTGACCCGGGGCCCGCAGCCCGTAACCCGTAGCCCCTAGCCCGGGTCCCTCGGGATCCCCCGGGTCCATCGGGAACCCCTGGCCCTCCGCGCTCCCCACGCCCGCCGCGCACCCCGCGTGCCCGGCCGCCGCCCCCCACCGCACCCTCGGGCCCGCGCCCCACGCCCCGCGCACCCCGACCCTCGGGGTGCGCGGCCGCACGCCCCCGCTCAGGCCCCTCCGGCACCCGCCCCTTCCCGGACGGCCGACGTCGCCCGGTCAGAGGCGCACCGGGCCGTTCACGGCTGTCGCGGGCCCTTCGGCGGGGCCGGGGCGCAGTGGGCCGCCCGGGTGAGCAGGAGTTCCCGCTCGCGGGCGTTGCGGGCGAGGGCCGCCGCCCGTTCGAACTCCGCCCGCGCCTCGGCCGGACGCCCGAGCCGCGCCAGCAGGTCGCCGCGCACGCTCGGCAGCAGGTGGTAGCCGCGCAGGGCGGGATCCGCCGCGAGACCGTCCACGATCCGCAGCGCCTCGGCCGGGCCGCGGGCCATCGACACGGCGACCGCGCGGTTGAGCTCCACGACCGGCGAGGGCGCGCGGGCGGCGAGCAGGTCGTAGAGGGTGGCGATGGCCGTCCAGTCGGTGTCCTCGTAGCGGACGGCGTGCGCGTGGCAGGCGGCGACGGCGGCCTGGAGGGCGTACCGGCCGGGGGCGCCGGTGGCGGTGGCGTCGGCGTGGTGCAGGGCGGTGACGCCGCGGGCGATCAGCATCCGGTTCCACCGGGACCGGTCCTGGTCGGCGAGGAGCACCGGGGCGCCGTCCGGTCCGGTGCGGGCGCCGACGCGGGAGGCCTGGAACTCCAGCAGCGCGGTCAGCGCGTGCACCTCGGGCTCCTTGGGCATCAGCCCGGACAGCACCCGGGCCAGCCGCAGCGCGTCCTCGCAGAGCGCGGGGCGCAGCAGGTCGTCGCCCGCGGTGGCCGCGTACCCCTCGTTGAAGATCAGGTAGATCACGTCGAGGACGGAGTCGAGCCGGGCCTCGCGGTCGGGGCCGCAGGGCACCTCGAAGGGGACGCGGCGGGTGGCGAGGGTGCGTTTGGCGCGGACGATGCGCTGCGCGACGGTCGCCTCCGGGGTGAGGAAGGCGCGGGCGATCTCGTCGGTGGTGAGGCCGCCGAGCAGCCGCAGGGTGAGCGCGATGCGGGCGTCGGCGGAGAGCACCGGGTGGCAGGCGGTGAAGACCAGCCTGAGCAGGTCGTCGTCGATGGCGTCGGGGTCGGCGAGGTCGGCCGGTTCCGCGGGGCGCGGGGCGGTCTCCAGGTCGCGGCCGATCTCGGCGAGCCTGCGGGCGTGCGTCTCGCGCCGTCTGACGAGGTCGACCGCGCGGCGTCGGGCGACGGCGGTGAGCCAGGCGCCGGGCCGGTCGGGGACGCCGTCCCTCGGCCACTGCTCCAGGGCGGCGACCAGCGCGTCCTGGGCGAGTTCCTCGGCGACGCCGACGTCGCGGACGATGCGCGCGGCGGCCGCGATGACCCGGGGCGACTCGATGCGGAAGACGGTCTCGATGGCGTCTGCGGCGGTGGGCTGCGGTTCCACAGCCCACCATGCAACACCCTCGGCGGCCCGGGGGCCAACGGGCGTCAGCCCTCGGCGATCTCGCGCAGCTCGCAGGTGACGGTCCAGAAGTCCTCGTGCACGCGCAGGAACCGCTTCGTCCACTCCAGCGCCTCGGCGCGGTCCTTGCACTGCATCAGCGCGTAGCCGCCGATGACCTCCTTGGACTCGGTGAAGGGCCCGTCGGTGACGCTGATCTCGCCGCCCTCCCAGCGCACCCGGGTGCCCTGCGCGGACGGGGTGAGACCGGCGGTGTCGAGCATCACCCCGGCCTTGGTGACCTCCTCGATCAGCTCGCCCATCCGGCGCATCAGCTCGGGGCTGGGGCCCTCGGCGGGCGCTGTGGCTTCGTCGATCCGGATGAGCGACAGGTAGCGGGGCATGGTGACTCCTCGGTGCGGGTTCGCGGCCGGTCCTTCCGGCCTCTCACCCCCTGCGTCGAACGGGAGACGCCCGGATCGACACCGGGCCCAAGATTTCCCGGAAAACTTTTCCGGCCCCTCCCGGCGCGCGCTCCGCCCGGTGCGTGTTCCGCCCGGTGCGTGTTCCGCCCGACACGGTCCCCGCCCCGCCCGCGCTCAGCGCAGGGACGCCCAGAGGTCGCCCGCCTCCGGTTCCTCGGCGACCACCCGGTTGGGGTCCGAGGGCGCGGGGACGACCGGCATCATGACCGTCTCCACCTTGTCCGCGGTGAGGCCCTTCAGGCTCTGGCCGAGCCGGATCAGCGCGGTGAGCGAGTCGAGCCCGGTGTCGGTGGTGAGGCTGCCGGTGACCGCGTCGGCGACCTGGTAGAGGCGGGCCGGGTCGGTCAGCAGGTTCGTCGTGGACATCCGCGTCAGCAGCGCCTTGACCAGCGTCTGCTGGAGGGAGATGCGGCCCAGGTCGCTGCCGTCGCCGATGCCGTGCCGGGTGCGGGCGAGGGCGAGGGCCCGCTTGCCGTCGAGGTGGTGGGTCCCGGCGGCCAGCTTCAGGTGGCTGTAGTCGTCGTCGATGTCCTGCGCGGTGGTGACGGTGACCCCGCCGAGCGCGTCGACCAGCGTCGCGAACCCGGAGAAGTCGATCTCCAGGTAGTGGTCCATGCGGACGTCCGTCAGCGCCTCGGCGGTCTTCACCGCGCAGACCGCGCCGCCGACCGCGTACGCGCTGTTGAACATCGCCCCGTGCGCCACCGCCGTCGAGCCGCCGGACGGCAGCGGGCAGGACGGGCGGGTGACGAGGGTGTCGCGCGGGATGCTGACGACGGTGGCGCTGGTGCGGCCCGCCTCGACGTGCACGACCATCGCCGTGTCGGACCGGGCCCCCGAGCTGTCGCCGCCGCCCAGCTCCTCGTTGGCCGCGCCGCTGCGCGAGTCGGAGCCGAGGACCAGGATGTTCATGGCCCCGGTCGGCAGCGGCGCGGCGGACGCCGACGCGGACGGGGTGACCACCCCGCGCGCGGGCCGGTCGT
The DNA here is from genome assembly GCF_900091845.1 of Streptomyces sp. SolWspMP-5a-2. Taxonomy (GTDB): domain Bacteria; phylum Actinomycetota; class Actinomycetes; order Streptomycetales; family Streptomycetaceae; genus Streptomyces; species Streptomyces doudnae. The sequence continues at coordinate 14,557 of NZ_FMCI01000252.1, read as the reverse complement.
CGCCGAGCGCGTTGTCGATGTCGACGCTCCTGATGTTGCCGTCGAGGTGCCAGTAGGCCCAGCCGCCCGCCGCCGCGCCCAGCACCAGCGCGGCGGCCAGGGCGAGGCCGGCGGTCCTCAGCAGGACCGACCGCCGGCCCGCGCGTCCGCCGTCGCCGTTCTCGTCAAGTCCGGTCACGGACAGGAACGTAAGTCCGAATTATGAGGAGACTGTTAGCGAGGCGCTTCCCTGGCGGTTTTCTTCGGAGAATCTCACCGTCACGGGGCGGTCCGGGCCGCCGCGGACACGGCCTGCCCCAGGGTGACCGCCGGCACCGGATTGGCGCCGCTCCAGGTGCCGTTGAACCCGAAGCCGACCGAACCGCCGTCCGGCACCGTCCCGTTGTACGAGGCGTTGGCGCAACTGACCGCCGAGCCGGACTGGGTGCAGGTGGCGTTCCACGCCTGGGTGATCTGCTGGCCCGCGCCGAAGGTCCAGTTCGCCCTCCAGGACGAGAGCGCGGCCCCCGAGCAGGTGATCGTCACCTGTCCGGTGAACCCGGTGTTCCACTGGCTGGTCACGGCGTACGCGGCGGTGCAGGCGCCGGTCGGCGGGGTGGTGGTGCCGCCGCCGAGGGCCTGCGCGATCGCGGTGTACGCCGGTTTCGGCGCGTAGGAGGCGTCGTACGGGGTCGCCGCGCCGTAGCCGGGGAACGTGGAGTCCACCCAGGAGTCGGAGTCGGTGAAGCCCCACACGGTGAGGTTCACACAGCGGGCGACGGCGACGCAGGCGGCGGTGACGGCCTTGTAGTCGGCGGCCTGCTGGGCGAGTTTCGCGCTGTCGGCGGGCAGCGCCATCCGCACGTCGAGCTCGGTGATCGCCACGTCGACGCCGAGGTCGGCGAAGCGCTGGATGTTCTGCTGGAGGGTGCCCGGCACCTGTCCGAGGATGAGGTGGGCCTGGAGGCCGACGCCGTCGATCGGGACGCCCCGGTCCTTCAGCGACCTGACGAGGTTGTACAGGGCGGTGCTCTTGGCGCCCACGCCCTCGACGTTGTAGTCGTTGATGTACAGCTTCGCGGCCGGGTCGGCGGCCCGCGCCCAGGTCAGCGCGGAGGCGATGTAGTCGGCACCGAGGCCGTCGTACCAGAGGGTCGAGCGGTAGGTGCCGTCCTCGTTGAAGGGCTCGTTGACGACGTCCCAGACGGACACCTTGCCCTTGTAGCGGCCCACCTCGGTGCCGATGTGGTTCTGGAGCAGGGTGGAGAGCTGGGCGGGGGTCCAGCTCCCGTTGGTCAGCCAGCCGGGGTTCTGGCTGTGCCAGACCAGCGTGTGGCCGCGCACCAGTTGGCCGTGGGCCTGCGCGAAGGCCACGATCCGGTCGGCCTCGGCCCAGTCGAAGCTGCCCTGGGTGGGCTCGACCGAGCCCCACTTCATGGCGTTGCCCGGGGTGAGCGAGGAGAACTGGGCCCCGGCGATGTCGCCGTAGGTGCCGGTGAGCTTGGAGCCGGTGACCGCCGTGCCCATGACCTTGCCCTTGGCGGCGGCCAGGTCGCGCAGCGGGGCGTCCGCGGCGTGCGCCGGGAGGGCCTGGGCCGCGAGGAGGGCGCCGGCGGCCAGGAGCCCGGCGCAGAGCGCGGCGAGCCGCGCGCGTACGGCTGATCTGGAGGTTTTCATTGCGGGTGCCTCCGAAAGTTTCGGTCGTGCAACCGATTGACTTCGGTGGAGTGTGGGGGCGTCCGCACCACCCGTCAATACGTCACCTTCCGGCCACCGGCGCCCCGGTACTGGCCCGCACCACCAGGCTGGTGGCCAGCTCCACCCGGGTCGCGGCGGGCGGCCGCTCCCCGCGCCCGAGGTCGAGGACCAGCCTGGCGGCCGCCTCCGCCATCTCGGTCAGCGGCTGTCTGACGGTGGTCAGCGGCGGCCCGACCCAGCGCGCCACCGGCAGGTCGTCGAAGCCGACCACGCTCAGGTCCTCCGGGATGCGCAGCCCCAGCTCCCTGGCCGCCTCGTACAGGCCGAGCGCCTGGAGGTCGTTGAGGGCGAAGACGGCGGTGGGCCGGTCCGGGCGGCGCAGCAGCTGGAGGCCCTGGCGGTAACCGGCCTCGTGGTGGAAGTCGCCGGTGACGATCAGCGACGGGTCGACCGGCAGCCCCGCGGTCTCCAGGGCGGCCCGGTAGCCGTCCACCCGGGCCCGGCTGCACATCATCCGGGACGGTCCGGTGATGGCGCCGATCCGGGTGTGCCCGAGGTCGACCAGGTGCCGGGTGGCGGCCAGACCGCCCTGCCAGTTGGTGGCGCCGACGGACGGCACGTCGACGCCGGGGTCGCCCGCCGGGTCCATCACCACGAACGGGATGGAGCGGCTGGTGAGCAGCGCCCGCTGGGACTCGTCGAGGCCGGACAGGACCAGGATCACGCCGTGCGGGCGGCGGGCGGCGACCTGGTCGGCCCAGGTGCGGCCGGGGGTGAGCCGGCCGGCGCTCTCGCTGAGCACGACGCTCAGACCGGCCTCCCGCGCCACGTCCTCCACGCCCCGGATGACCTCCATCGCCCAGGCGCTCTCCAGCTCGTGGAAGACCAGGTCGATCAGGGGCGAGCGGCTGGCCTCGGCGCGCCTGCGCCGGTAGCCGTGGGCGCGCAGCAGGCCCTCGACCCGGCTGCGGGTGGCCGGGGCGACGTCGGCGCGGCCGTTGAGGACCTTCGAAACAGTCGGCGCGGAGACGCCCGCCTCACGGGCGATCTCGGCGAGCGTCGCGGTCTGCGTCGATCGGCCTGTCGTCGGCGTTGCCGTCCGGGTTTCCAGGGGCTCCGGGGGTGTCATGGCGGCGATCGTATCCCTGCGCTCCCTCTTGACGAACCCCTCGCACCGGCCTAGGTTCCCGGAACATTCGAAGTACATAACGAAACATTCGCACCCGCCCCGCCGCCACTCCCTCTCCACCGACCACCGGTCCCACCCGCCCAGAGCAGGAGCTTCATGACCACCGCCGCCTGGCGTGACCCCGACCTGCCCGCCGCCGCCCGCGTCGACGACCTGCTCTCCCGGATGACCCTTCAGGAGAAGACCGCCCAGCTCTACGGCGTGTGGGTGGGCGCCGCCACGGACGGCGACGGGGTCGCCCCGCTGCAGAGCGAGATGACCGCCGCCTGGGACTGGGACGAGCTGATCGGCCACGGCCTCGGTCAGCTCACCCGCTCCTTCGGCACCGCCCCCGTCGACCCGGCGCTGGGCGCGCAGGCCCTGGCCCGCGCCCAGCGCCGCATCATGGCGGCCGGACGGTTCGGCGTCCCGGCCGTCGCCCACGAGGAGTGCCTGGCCGGATTCACCACCTGGGGCGCCACCGCCTACCCGGTGCCGCTGGCCTGGGGCGCCGCCTTCGACCCGCCGCTGGTCGAGGAGATGGGGCGGCAGATCGGCCGCGACCTGCGCGCGGTCGGGGTCCACCAGGGGCTCGCGCCGGTCCTGGACGTCGTCCGCGATCCGCGCTGGGGCCGGGTCGAGGAGACCATCGGCGAGGACCCCTACCTGGTCGGCACGGTCGGCGCGGCCTATGTGCGGGGGCTGGAGTCGGCCGGGGTGGTCGCCACCCTCAAGCACTTCGCCGGGTACGCGTCCTCGGCCGGTGCCCGCAACCTCGCGCCCGTGCGGGCCGGGGTGCGCGAGTTCGCCGACGTGACGCTCGTGCCGTTCGAGATGGCGCTGCGCGAGGGCGGCGCCCGCTCGGTGATGGCCGCGTACACCGACACCGACGGCGTCCCGGCCTCGGCCGACCCGGGCCTGCTGACCGAACTCCTGCGGGAGCGCTGGGGGTTCACCGGGACGGTCGTCGCGGACTACTTCGGCGTCGGCTTCCTGGAGACCCTGCACCGGGTGGCGGGCAGCCCCGCCGAGGCCGCGCACACCGCGCTGGCCGCCGGTGTCGACGTCGAGCTGCCCACCCTGAAGTGCTACGGCACCCCGCTGCTCGACGCGGTGCGCGACGGCACCGTCCCCGAGGAGCTGATCGACCGGGCGGCCCGCCGCGTCCTGCTGCAGAAGTGCGAACTGGGCCTGCTCGACGCGGACTTCGCGCCGGAGCCGACCGGCCCGATCGACCTGGACCCGCCGGGCAACCGGGACCTCGCCCGCAGGCTGGCCGAGGAGTCCGTGGTGCTGCTTGACAACCCGGACGGGGCGCTGCCGCTCTCCCCCGACGCGCGGATCGCGGTGGTCGGCCCGCGTGCCGCCGACGCGCTGGCGATGCTCGGCTGCTACTCGTTCCCGTCCCATGTGCTGCCCCGCCACCCCGAGGTGCCCCTGGGCATCGAGATCCCGACGCTGCTCGACGCGGTGCGCGCCGAACTCCCGGACGCCAAGGTGACGTTCGCGGAGGGCTGCGCGGTCTCCGACCCCGACCCCGCCGGGATCGCGGAGGCGGTGGCGCGGGCCTCCGAGGCGGACGTGTGCGTGGCGGTGCTCGGCGACCGGGCCGGTCTCTTCGGCCGGGGCACCTCGGGCGAGGGCTGCGACGTGACGGACCTGCGGCTGCCCGGCGCGCAAGGCGAGCTGCTGGACGCGCTGGTCGCCACCGGCGTCCCGGTGGTCCTGGTGCTGCTGACCGGGCGCCCCTACGCGCTGGGCCGCTGGGAGGGCCGACTGGCCGCCGTGGTGCAGGCGTTCTTCCCCGGCGAGGAGGGCGGCCCCGCGGTGGCGGGCGTGCTGTCCGGGCGGGTCGGGCCGTCGGGGCGGCTCCCGGTGAGCGTGCCCCGGCAGCCCGGCGGCCAGCCCTGGACCTACCTCCAGCCGCCGCTCGGCCTCGCGGGCGAGGTCAGCAACCTGGACCCGACCCCGCTCTACCCGTTCGGGCACGGCCGCTCGTACACGACGTTCGGCTGGGACGGCTTCGAGGGCACCGAGCCGCGGATCTCCACCGACGGCTCGTTCGAGCTGGCGGTGACCGTCCGCAACACCGGGGAGCGGGCGGGCGCCGAGGTCGTCCAGCTGTACCTGCACGACCCGGTGGCCTCGGTGACCCGGCCCGACGTCCGGCTGATCGGCTACCACCGGCTCGCCCTGGAGCCGGGCGAGGCGGCCAGGGTCCGCTTCCGCTTCCACGCCGAACTGTCCGCGTTCACCGACCGCACGGGCACCCGGGTGGTCGAACCGGGCGCCCTGGAGCTGCGGTTGGCGGGATCGAGCGCCGCCGCCGACGTACGGCACACGGCGCGGCTGGAGCTGACGGGTCCGGTGCGCCGTCCGGGCACCGACCGCAGGCTGTGGTGCCGGACGGAGGTGTCGGCCGTCGGCGGGTAGGCCCGCGGGGACGGACCGCGCGGACCGTCAGCCGGTCAGGTCGGCGGTGACCGGCTCGAACCGCCAGCGGTGCACGGGCCGGGACACCAACCCGGCTGCGGGGTCGGGCAGTTCGGGCAGGTCGGCGTCGAACGCGGCGTCCCACCAGGTGATGACGAGGACCCGGTCGCCGGGCGCGCGCAGCACCTCGCGGCGCAGCGGGGCCGGGGAGAGCCGCTGCCCCCGCGCCCAGGCGAGCAGTTCGGCGCCCTGGCCCTCGACGGCCCGCGCCTCCCACATCAGGGCGACGCTCACGAGTACAGGTTCTCCTTGCTGACCTCGTGGACGTGGTCGTGGTGGTGGTGTCCCGGCACGTGCGGCTCGGTCACCGGCAGCGAGGAGTCCGCCGACAGGTCCCAGGCGGAGGCGGGCCGGTCGCGGGCGACCATCTCCGCGCCGAGCGCGGCGACCATCGCGCCGTTGTCCGTGCACAGCTTGGGCCGGGGCACCCGCAGCCGGATGCCGGCCGCCTCGCAGCGCTCCTGCGCCAGCGCGCGCAGCCGGGAGTTGGCGGCCACCCCGCCGCCGATCATCAGGTGGTCGACGCCCTCGTCCTTGCAGGCGCGCACCGCCTTGCGGGTCAGCACGTCGACGACCGCCTCCTGGAAGGACGCCGACACGTCCCGCACCGGCACGTCCTCACCGGCCGCGCGCTTCGCCTCGATCCAGCGGGCGACCGACGTCTTCAGGCCGGAGAAGGAGAAGTCGTAGGGCGCGTCCCGGGGTCCGGTGAGCCCGCGCGGGAAGGCGATCGCCGCCGGGTCGCCCTCGCGCGCGTACCGGTCGATGACCGGGCCGCCGGGGAAGCCCAGGTTCAGCACCCGGGCGATCTTGTCGAAGGCCTCGCCCGCCGCGTCGTCGATGGTCGCGCCGAGCGGGCGGACGTCGGAGGTGATGTCGGTCGACAGGAGCAGCGAGGAGTGGCCGCCGGAGACCAGCAGCGCCATCGTCGGCTCGGGCAGCGCGCCGTGCTCCAGCTGGTCGACGCAGATGTGGGAGGCCAGGTGGTTGACGCCGTAGAGCGGCTTGCCGAGCGCGTAGGCGTACGCCTTGGCGGCCGTGACGCCGACCAGCAGCGCACCGGCGAGCCCGGGGCCCGCGGTGACGGCGATGCCGTCGAGGTCGCGGGCGGTGATCCCGGCGTCCTTCAGCGCCCGCTCGATGGTCGGGACCATGGCCTCCAGGTGGGCCCGGGAGGCGACCTCGGGGACGACGCCGCCGAACCGGGCGTGCTCGTCGACGCTGGAGGCGACGGCGTCGGCGAGCAGGGTGGTGCCGCGCACGATGCCGACGCCGGTCTCGTCGCAGGAGGTCTCGATGCCCAGGACGAGCGGTTCGTCAGCCATTGATCTCGGTTCCTTGTACGGAGGTTGCGGGGTCGGTCAGGCGCATGACCAGCGCGTCGACGTTGCCCGGCTGGTAGTAGCCGCGGCGGAAGCCGATCGCCTCGAAGCCGAAGCGCTCGTAGAGCTTCTGGGCGCGGACGTTGTCGATCCGGCACTCCAGCATCACCTCGGCGCACTCGAAGTCGGTGGCCGAGGTGAGCAGTTCGGTCAGCAGCCGCCCGCCGAGTCCGGTGCCCCAGTGGCCGCGGGCGACGGCGACGGTCTGGATGTCGGCGAGGTCCCCGGAGGCGGCGAGCCCGGCGTACCCGACGAGCCGCCCGGGGTGCGCGGGGTCCTCGGCGACGAAGTAGCGCCGGGTGGCGTCGGCGCCGCGCGCGTGGGCCAGCTCGGACCAGAACATGCCCCGGGACCAGGCGTCCTCGGGGAAGAGGTCCTTCTCCAGGTCGAGCACGGGATCGATGTCCCACCAGCGCATCTCGCGCAGCCGAGGTGTCACGGGGGCGGTCACTTGGGGGTGACCACCTTGTAGTTCTTCGGGACCTGGGCGTCCGGCCTGCGCAGGTACAGCGGCCGGGGCGCGGGCAGCTCCTGCCCGGCGGCGAGCCGCTCGGCGGCCAGCGCGGCGAGGGAGGCGGCCGAGACGTGCCGGGGGTCGCGGGCGTCCGGGAAGGCGTCCGGGTAGAGGAGCGCTCCGGCGCCGACGGCGGGCAGTCCCGCGACGCGCTCGGCGATGTCGGCGGGGCGGTCCACGGCGGGCTCGGTGAGCCGGGTGCGGGTGTCGGCGTAGGTCGCCCAGTAGACCTCCTTGCGGCGCGCGTCGGTCGCCACCACGAAGGGGCCGCCGTCGAGCCCCGAGGCGTGCGCGAGGCCGTCCAGGGTGCACAGGCCGTGCACCGGGACGCCGAGCGCGAGCCCGAAGGTGTCGGCGGTCATCAGACCGACGCGCAGGCCGGTGTAGGGGCCGGGTCCGATGCCCACGACGATGCCGGTGACGGCGTCGAGCCGCAGTCCGGCCTCGGCGAGCACCCGGTCGACGGCCGGCAGCAGCAGCTCTCCGTGCCGGCGCGCGTCCACCTGGCTGGAGGAGGCGATGACGTCCCGGCCGTCGTGCAGGGCGACGGTGACGGCGGGGGTGGCGGTATCCAGAGCGAGCAAGAGCACACAAACAGCCTACGGCTCCCCGCCCGCCCTGTCGGACGACCGGGGCGAACGGTCCCCCGACACGGTGGGCACCCCGGCCGCTCCACCCGTTTCCTCCCGTTATGCCCTGGTACGGTCGCCCGGGGTACGGCGTACGAGCGATGGCTGAGGTGGACGACGGTGTCAGGAAGCAGCTCCGGTACGGTGTTCGGGCTCACCGCGGCGGCCGTCGCGACGATCGGCGTCCTCGCCTACCAGGCGGCGGCGAGCGCCCCCGAGGACCCCAGCGAGCCCCGCCCGGCCGGTTCGGCGTCGCCGACGGTCTCCAAGGCGCCCCGCGACAAGCGGAACCCGACCGCGCTGCCCGCCGGTTCCGGCACGGGCCAGCGGGTCGTCTACTCGGTGGACGACGACCGGGTCTGGCTGGTCGGCCGGGGCGGCAGGGTCGAGCGCACCTTCAAGGTCACCCCGGGCACGGTCGACCCGGCCCCGGACAGCTACGCGGTCAGCTCCCGTTCCAACGCCGTCACCGGCACCGACGGCAAGCCGATCGAGCACGTGGTGCGCTTCACCGTCGTCGACGGGGTGGCGGTCGGGTTCAGCGCGACCGTCGAGGGCGCCGCGGACCGTCCGGCCGACGGCGCGGGCGGCTCGATCCGCACGGGCGGCATCCGCGAGTCCGCGGCGGACGGCGCGGCGATGTGGGAGTTCGCGACGATCGGCCGCCGGGTGGTCGTGATCCGCTGACCCCGTTCCCCCGGCGGACGCCGCCTAGGCCGCGTCGCGGTGGCGTGGTTCGGGGGCGGTGGCGCGGGGCAGCTCGGGGTCGGGCGCGAGGGGCGGGGTGGAGACCGCGCGGGCGGCCGCGCAGGACGCCAGCAGGTCACGCATGGTCACACCGGACATTCCCGGCAGTGCCTTGTCTCGTTCGGTGGCCGACACGGACGCCTCCTGGAACCTGGGGGCGGGCGTAGTTAGGCAGACCTAACCACGAACTGGATACCATGTGACCACGGGTGCGACGCGAAACGCAATATTTTGCCGACACCGTGTCGGAACCTTCACGCCCCGGCGGCCAGCCCGCTCAGGTCCTGCGCCGCCCAGCGCGCGCCGAGCCCGGTCAGCGTCACGTGCCGCACCTCGTCGGTGGTGTCGCCGACGGCCCGGTGGATGACGAGGTGCAGCCGGTCGTCGGTCAGCTCCTCGACCTTGCCCTCGCCCCACTCGACCACGATCACCGAATCGGAGAGCGAGACGTCCAGGTCGAGGTCCTCCATCTCGTCGAGGCCGCCGCCCAGCCGGTAGGCGTCGACGTGCACCAGCGGCGGCCCGTCGCCCAGGGACGGGTGGACCCGGGCGATCACGAACGTCGGCGAGGTGACCGCGCCCCGCACCCCCAGCCCCTCGCCGAGGCCGCGGGTCAGCGTCGTCTTGCCCGCCCCCAGCTCGCCGTTGAGCATGACGAGGTCGCCCGCGCGCAGCAGGGACGCCAGACGTCGGCCCAGCTCCCGCATCTGCTCGGGGGAGGTGACGGTCAGCTCGGTCTCAGCCCGGTCGCGCGGTGCCGTTGGTGCGTCCATAGCCACCCACGGTAGCCCCTGCGGGCACCGCCCCCGCACGGGTGAGCAGGTCGGCGAGCCGGTCGGTGACCACCTCCGGATGCTCCAGCATCACCAGGTGTCCGGCGTCCGGGACCAGCACCAGCTCGGCCTCCGGCAGCTCGTCCGCGATGGCCTCGCTGTGCTCACTGGGCGTGACGAGATCCTTGACCCCGGCCAGCACCAGCACCGGCAGCTCGCGGAACCGGGCGAGCGCGGCGGTCTTGTCGTGATCGCTGAACGCCGGGTAGAACTCGGCGACGACGTCGATCGGCGTCGACTCGATCATCCGCTCGGCGAACCGCTCGACCGCCGGGTCCACGTCACGGGACGCGAACGAGTAGCGCTTGATGACGCCGGCGAAGAGGTCGGCGGTGGCCCGGCGCCCCTTCTCCACCAGCGCCGCCTGCTGCCCGAGCGCCCGCAGCACGCCCGGCAGCACCCGCCGCACCGCGGCGACCCCGGCCACCGGCAGCCCGAAGTTCACCTCGCCGAGCCCTCCGGAGGAGGTCCCGACCAGGGCGACCGCGACGACCCGGTCGCGGACCAGCTCGGGGAACTGGTCGGCGAGCGCCATCACCGTCATGCCGCCCATGGAGTGCCCGACCAGCACGATCGGCCCCTCCGGGACGGCCGCGTCCAGGACCGCCTTCAGATCGCGGCCGAGCTGGTCGATGGTGACCGGCACCCGCTCCCTGAGCTGCGCCTCGCCGCGCCCGGACCGCCCGTGGCTGCGCTGGTCCCAGTGCACGGTCCGCACCACGCCCCGCAGGGCGGCCCGCTGGAAGTGCCAGGAGTCCTGGCTCAGGCAGTAGCCGTGGCTGAAGACGACGGTGACGGGCGCCGGCGCCTTCCGGCCGAAGAGGCGCCTGCGGCGCGGGCTCAGGGCGGGCACCGCCTCCGGGTCGACGTCGTCGACCTCGTAGTAGAGCAGCGTGCCGTCGTCGGCCTCCGCCTTGCCCGGGGTGCCGCGCAGGGCGCCGTAGGGCCCCGTCGAGTCCAGGGCGAGCCGGGCCTTCTTGCGCATCCCCCGGCCGACGGTGAGCCGCTCCAGGGCGACCCCGGCCGCGGCCCCGGCGGCGACCACGCCTATCGCGGCGCCCGCGATGCCGGTGGCCCGGCGCCAGTTGCCGTTCGCCCCCGCGGCGGAGGCGACGGCCCGTACGGCCTCCGCACTGCTCTCGCTCACGTACCGCTCCTGTTCGCCGGGTGGTGCTGCTCGGATCGTCCGCGCTCCTGCCGCGCTACCGCGCGCGCCCCTCGTCTGCGTGCCCCGTCGGGTCCAGGTCCACCCGCGCCGGTCCGTCACCGCCGGGTCCGCCGAGCTTCTCAGGGGCGCCCCGTCCGTCCCGTCCGTCCCGTCCGTCCTGCCCGTCGACGTAGACGCGCGGGACGCGGGCACCGATGCGGGTGACGATCTCGTAGGCGATGGTTCCGGCCGCCTGCGCCCAGTCCTCGGCGGTGGGCTCGCCGCGGTCGCCGGGACCGAAGAGGACGGCCTCGGCGCCGGGCTCCGGCTCGTCGCCGCCCAGATCGACCACGAACTGGTCCATCGCGACCCGCCCCGCGACCGTCCGCCACTTGCCGCCGACCAGGACGGGACCGGTGCCTGAGGCGTGGCGCGGGACGCCGTCCGCGTAGCCGACCGGGACCAGGCCGAGGGTGGTGGCGCCGGGCGTGACGTAGTGGTGGCCGTAGCTGACGCCGTGGCCGCCGGGCACGTGCTTCACCAGGGCGACGGACGCCGACAGGGTCATCACCGGCCGCAGTCCGAAGTCGGCCGGGGTGCCGATCTCGGGGCTGGGCGAGATGCCGTAGAGGGCGATGCCGCAGCGCACCAGGTCGAAGTGCGACTCGGGGAGGGTGAGGGTGGCGGGCGAGTTGGCGATGTGCCGCACCTCGGGCCGCACGCCCGCGGCCTCGGCGTGGTCGAGCATCTCCCGGAAGACCGTGAGCTGCGCGGCGATCGAGGGGTGGCCGGGTTCGTCGGCGCACGCGAAGTGCGACCAGAGACCGGTGACCCGCAGCACGCCCTCCCGCTCGGCCCGCAGCGCGGCGCCGACCAGCTCGGCCCAGTCCTCGCCCGGCTGGCAGCCGCTGCGGCCGAGACCCGTGTCCGCCTTGAGCTGCACCCGCGCGGGCACCCCGGCGGCGCGGGCGGCCGCGGTGACCTCGGCCAGCGCCCACATGCCGCTCACCGACACGTCGATACCGGCCTCGACGGCCTCCCGCCAGGGCCCGCCCGGGGTCCACAGCCAGCACATCAGGCGCACCCCGTCGGGCAGCCCGGCCGCGTGCAGCGCGAGCGCCTCCTCGGGCGTGGCCGTCCCCACCCAGGTGGCCCCCGCCTCGACGGCGGCCCGCGCGCACCGCAGCGCCCCGTGGCCGTACGCCTGCGACTTGACGACGGCCATGAGGGCGGCGTCCGGCGCGAGGGCGCGCAGGGCCCGTACGTTGGCCCGCAGGGCTCCCAGGTCGATCTCGGCACGGGCGCGCAGGGGCGCGGTGGCGGCGGTGACTGTCTCGTTCATGGCGCACCCAGTCTCTCAGAGCGCGCGCGGGACGCCACGGACGGCTACGCGCCGGGCCGCCTCCCCCACACGTACACGCGGTCGTTCTTCTTCAGGACGCCCCACAGCTTCCGGGCGTCCGGCAGCCGCAGATTGACGCACCCCCAGGAACCGACGGTGGTGTGGATGCTGCCGTACACGGCGTGGAACGCCTGTCCGCCGCTGAAGAACTGGGCATACGGCATGGGCGAGTTGTAGAGCGTCGACCAGTGGTTCTTGTGCTTCCAGTAGATCCTGAACCAGCCGGTCCTGGTCGCGTGCGCGGGCCGTCCGCTGCGCATCGGGACGGGCCCGAAGACGACCTTGCGGCCCTTCTGCACCCAGGTCAGCTGCCGGTCGAGGTCGACGCAGGCGACCCGCTGCGGGCGCACCGGGCACCTCCCGGCCGCGTTGGGGTTCCGGCGGGCGCCGACGAGCTGCATGGTGGCCCAGGTGACCGGTCCCGCGAACCCGTTGGCGGGCTTGATCCCGCGCTGCTTCTGGAAGGCGCGGACGGCCCGGCAGTCGGCGGCGGACTGCTTCCCGTCCACCGGCAGCCCCAGCCACCGCTCGACCTGCCGCTGGTAGGGCCCGGTGGACCTGCTGCACGCGACCTTGCCGACGGCGTCCCCGATCGGCACCAGCTCGACGAGGTCGTAGGCGCCGGGCTCGGCGTCGGGCGGCTCGACGGCGTCCTCGGCCGCGGTCGGCCGGTAGACGGCGGGCGGCAGCGCCTGGTCGGGCGGGTCGGACTGCCACGGCCGGTAGGAGCCCGGCACCCCGGGCACCAGCTCAGGCCCGGCGGCGGGCGGCGCGGGCTCGGCGGCCCCGGCGCTCCCCACGGGCAGCACGGCGACGACGGCGAGCGCCACGGCGACGACACGACGGGCAAGAGGTCTGTTGATCACCTCATCAGAGAAACGCCGGTCCGCGCGGCCCCACGGGGACGCGCGGAAAAGGTCACCCGTAAGAACATCCCCCGGTACCCCATCCGCCCACGGCGCGACAGCCAGAGTCCTGCGCCTCCCCGGCCCGCGGCGGCAGGACCGGGTCGGCAGCGCCGGACCACGAACGACACCCCCCGGCAGCCGCCACCCGCCCACCACAGCGAGCGACGCTGACCCCCCGGCCCGGCCCACCTGCGGCCGGGGGCAACGCGACCGGGGGGCGCAGCACGGCCAGGGGACGCAGCGCGACCCGGGATGCAGCGCGCCCCAGGGGACGCAGCACGACCCGGAGGAGCAGCACCCGCGCCCCGAGGAGCAGCACGACCCGGAGACGCAGCACCCGCGCCCCGAGGAGCAGCGCGGCCGTGGCTTCCCTGGCCGTCCCGCAGAAGCGCGGCACCGCGGCGGCCAAGGACCCCGTGCGACGGCCCAGCGACAGCCGCCCGCGCCGACCGGCCCACCCGGCGAGACGACGGACCGGCCGAGCACCCGACCACCCGCCCGCCCACCGCAGCCCACGGCGCCACGGAACCCGCCCCGCCCAGCCCTTCCCCGCGCCCGCAGCGGCACGGACGTCGCCGCCGCCCCGGGCCCGCTCTCCCCGCCCCTCCCTCAGTCGTCGACGACATCCCGCCAGGCCGACGGGATCGCGTCCGCGACGTCGTGGGCGCCCGCCGGGGCGCCGTCCGCGGCGAAGCGGCCCGCCAGGCCGTGCAGGTAGGCGGCGACGCTCCCCGCGTCCCGGGCCGAGAGGCCGGAGGCGAGCAGGGAACCCGCCAGGCCCGACAGCACGTCGCCGCTGCCCGCCGTGGCCAGCCAGGCCGTGCCGGTCGCGTTGACCCGCACCGGCCCGCCGCCCGGGTCGGCGACCAGCGTCGTCGACCCCTTGAGCAGGACGGTCGCGCCGTACCGCTGCGCCAGCTCCCGCGCCGAGGCGAGCCGCGCCGCCTCCACCTCCTCGCGGGCCACGCCGAGCAGCGCCGCGGCCTCGCCCGCGTGCGGGGTGAGCAGCGTGGGCGCGGTGCGCGCCCGCACCGCCGCGCGGTCCGCGAGCCGCAGCCCGTCCGCGTCGATCAGCACCGGCACGTCCTGGGCGAGGACCTCGCCGACCGACGCCGCCTCGTCCCCCGCGCCCGGCCCCACCACCCACGCCTGGACCCGTCCTGCCTCCCTGGGCCCGCGGTCCGACACCAGCGTCTCCGGGAACCGCGCGAGCACGGCGTCCCCGGCGGGCCCCACGTACCGCACGGCACCCGCGCCGCCCCGCAGCGCCCCGGAGACGGCGAGCACCGCGGCCCCCGGGTACCGGGCCGACCCGGCGGCGATCCCGACCACTCCGCGCCGGTACTTGTCGCTCGCCGCGCCGGGCCGGGGCAGCAGCGCGGCGACGTCGGCGTGCTGGAGGGCCTCCAGCGCGGGCTCGGCGGGCAGCTCGGACCGCAGCCCGATGTCGACGAGCCGCACGGAACCGGCGTACTCGCGCGCCGGGTCCACCAGGAGCGCGGGTTTGTGCGTCCCGAAGGTCACGGTGAGATCGGCGCGCACGGCCCGCCCGCGCACCTCGCCGCTGTCGGCCTCCACCCCGCTGGGCAGGTCGACGGCGACGACGGCGGCCCGCGCCCGTTCGACGGCGTCTACCAGCGGCTCCGCGTCGGCCCGC
>NZ_FMCI01000381.1 GCF_900091845.1 Streptomyces sp. SolWspMP-5a-2 | reverse complement strand
TAAGTGCTCGCAGAGAATCAACATGCGGGTTTCTGGCCTTGACATCGCAGGTCAACGCTTTGCCCGCCCACAGGTTGTTCTCCGGCAGGCCCTTACGAGATGGTGCGTTATAGTGGGTGAGGTGTTGTGCCAGGTGGATGGGATGATCCCGCTGTGGTGGTCATGATTGATCGGGCGGTGCTGGCGCATCGGCTGTTCACGGGGCTCTCTCCGTCTCATCTTGCGTGCCTGGTCTAGGAGTTGGCCGAGGCGTGTCAGGCCGGGGTTGAAGGTCGTCGCCATGCGGCGCGGGGCGGGGTCAGGAAGCGGGCCGTGGGTGCCGGCGTCAGCCATCAGCTGGTGTTCGTCGACCGGTTGGTGGCCACGCTGATCCATCTGCGGCACGACCTGCCGCACTCGGTGCTGGGGCTGCTGTTCGGTGTCGACCGTTCCACCGTCACCCGGGCCGTCGGAGAGGTGCGCACGCTCCTGGCGGAGCGAACTCCGGCGTGAATGAATGGCGAGGCCGAGGCTTCTCCTTCCCCATGCTCTCCATGATGGACATCCTCCCGGGGCAGAACCCCTGATCTCGGATGTCCGTCAAAACGGATCAAGCCCACTCAACTCCAGCCCCAACCGGCGGCTGCAGTCAACTCGTAGAGCCTCCACCTACACCGGAGCGGTTCACCGCGTTCAGGGTACTTCACACTGAAGCCTTTGCCTCCATTGTGGTGATCTATGCTTTTCCGGCTCGATCTGGGGCGCCACGCGGTCGCGAACCGTGATGATCAGCCGCGGATCTAGATGTGTTGTCCGGAAAGGTTGGTGCCGCGGCTGGCGGGGGTTTGGCCTGCGATGCCGGTGTGGGGTCGGTGGTAGTTGTACCAGTGCAGCCAGTCGGTGAACGCTTCCATGCGCTCGTGGTCTGAGGTGTAGGGCTGCTGGTAGGCCCATTCGTCGAGCAGGGTGCGGTGGAAGCGTTCGACCTTGCCGTTGGTCTGGGGCCGCCAGGGCCTGGTCCAGCGGGGGCTGATGCCCAGGTCGCGGCAGGTGTTGCGCCAGGTGTTCTTGGTGTAGGCCCAGGCGTTGTCGGTCAGGACCCGCTCGATGCGGATGCCCAGCGACGCAAAGTGGGCCGTGGCCCGGACGAGGAGGGCAGCGCAGGTCGGGGCGGTCTCGTCGGGCAGGTCCTCGGTGTAGGCGAGGCGGCTGTGGTCGTCGAGGGCGGTGTGCAGGTAGGCCCAGCCGGTGCCGTTGGTCCGGCTGCGGTGGCCGTCGGCCCGACCGAGAATCTTATGGCCGCCGCCGTCGGGGATCCGGCCCAGCTTCTTGACGTCGATGTGGACCAGTTCGCCAGGGCGGGCGCGTTCGTAGCGGCGGACGGGCTCGCCGGTGCCCCGGTCCAGGGCGGCCAGTGGCGGCAGGCCGTGCCGGACCAGGATGCGGTGGGCGGTCGAGGCGGCGATGCCGCATCGGGCGGCCAGTCGCAGCGGCCCGATCCGGTGCTCGCGTCGCAGCCGGAGAACTTGTTCCTCGACGGCGGCCGCGGTCCTGCGGGGCTGGTGGTGCGGCCGGCTGGAGCGGTTGCTCATTCCGGTGACGCCGAGCTGCCGGTAGCGGCGGGCCCAGCGGCCGGCAGTGGTGTGGCTGACCTGGAAACGCTCGGCCGCCCGCCGCACGGGCCATCCTTCCTCGACGACGCAGCGGGCCAGGCGGAGTCTCCCGGTCTCGCTCAGCGGGGCATTACGGTGGACCACGAGGGCCTCCTGAACTCGGTGGAGATGTCGCAATCCACACCGAACCCGGAGGCCCTCACCCACTTCAAGAACCCAGCACGCGTGTCACCAACCTCCCCGAACAACACAGCTAGATCCCTGACCGGACGTAGCTGGATCTGGCGCCATGGGTCGACGCAACTCAGGTAGAGTAAAGATGATTCGACTCAACAAAATCAACCGAGCTGGGAGATGTCAGTGGCCGAGGGAGCCATTGTCAGGACGCTCCGCGTTCTGCGGGTGCTGTGTGAGAACGGTCCGCTGACCCTCAAGGGGGTCAGTGAACAAACCGGCCTGGTCTCGCCTACGGCTCTGCGGACCCTCCGCCTCATGGCCGAAGAGGGCTTCGTCGTGCAGCAACCTGACCGCACCTGGCGCGCCACTATGATCATGTGGAGGCTCGGCTGCCTTGTGAACGCTTCACTCGGCGATGTACAACTCGCCGGGCAGTACATGGACCGACTTCAACGCGAACTGCACGAGACCACGGTGTACGCCGTCCTCGACGAGGGCGCGGTGACGTACGCCGCTCACAGCGAACCACAGTCTCCCGTGCGGGCACACGTACGCCCCGGAAGCAGGCACGGACTCCTGAGCGTGGCGACAGGAAAAGTCATCCTCGCCTGGCTCGACCATCAGCAGTTGCACCAGGCAGTTGCAGAGGCCCAGACAGAGAACGCGGTCCAACCCGAGGACGTCCGTGACATCGAAACCCTGCTCTCACAGATTCGCAGGCAGGGCTACTACAGCGGACCGGGCCTCCATTGGCCCGACCTGTGGGGCGTGGCCGCTCCGGTATTCAACACGACAGGCCAGCCGGTCGGCGCTCTGGGTGTATCCATTCCGGTCAGCCGGATCACGAAGCGTGAACAGGCCGCGATCGAGGCCGTTGTACGGGAAGCAACCGCGCTGACCAGGGAAATGGGGGGCCGCTGGCCCGGCCCCCCGAATTCTGCCTGACGTACCAGGAAGAGGCTTCTACCTTTGCGCGCTGAACTCCTCGTCGGACCAGCGCACCAGACGCTTGCCCACTGCACCCACGAGGAGGCTGAAAAGGACACCGATGACAGAGATGGTCACAACCCCCACATACATGCGCTCGGGCAGGAACAACTGCCACGCGTGCCAGGTGTAGTGGCCCAACCCGTCGTTGGAGCTCACGAACTCGACGGCGATCACAAGCAGCGTCGAGATCCCGGTGGCAATGCGCAGACTCGACACCACCTGCGGCAGACAGGCTGGCAAGATCATCCATCGGAACCCCTGCGCGCGGCTCAGCCCATAGGAGCGGGTGACCTCGTAGTAGGAGACCGGGATCATCATCGCTGCGGCCAGCGTGGTGAAAGCCACGATGTAGAAGGTGCCGAGGCCGACGAAGACCAGCTTGGGCGTCTCACCGATACCGAATACCAGAAGGAATATCGGCAGTAGTGCCAGTTTGGGCACCACGTACAGCGCCCTGATGATGGGTTCGAAAATCATGCGCAGCCAGGTGGACTGGCTCAGTACCAATCCCACGACCACGCCGGAAACCGAGCCGAGGAGGAAACCGAGGAGTAGTCGGACGAGAGTGACCCGCGTCTCGTCCCACAACAGGCCCTCGCGGATATCTGCGCCGGCCTGCTCGGCGACGGTGGACGGCTGTCCGAAGAAGCGGGGGTCCGACCAACCCAGCCGGGCGCTCAGCTCCCATGAGATGAGCATAAGCACAGGGATCAGGGCGCCTGCGAGTAGACGCGTCGGCCTGCCGCCGCCTCGCCGCTTTTTGCCCGAGGTCACGGGAGCGGCCTCGCGGAACACCCATTCCTCTTCGGCCAGCGCCCTTTCCTGCAGTTTCTCGCTCATCGGGATGCCCTTCGCGCTGTTCCGGCTGCCGCCGTCGCCGCTGGTGCGAGTGCGGTATGCGGTTCCATCTCGACCTCGGAACGCAGGTCTCGCCAGATCTCGTCCTCAAGCACGGCAAAGCGCGCGTCGGCCCGGAGTTCAGGGGAACGGGGCCGTGGAAAGGGCACGTCGTAGACCCGTTTGATCCTGCCCGGCCGCGAGGTCATCAAAATGATGCGGTCGGAGAGAAGGATGGCTTCATCGAGGTTGTGGGTCACAAAGAAGACCGTGTTGCTCTTGCCCTTGACGATCTCCAACAGCTGCTCCTGCATGATTTTGCGACGCTGCGCGTCCAGCGCGGCGAAGGGCTCGTCCATGAGGAGGATCTCCGGCTCCGTGATGAACGCCCGGGCGAGAGCGACCCGTTGCTTCATCCCGCCAGACAGACCGCTCGGGTACGACTTCTCGAATCCCTCAAGTCCGACCCGCCGGATCCACTCGGTGACGCGGGGGGCCGCCTCAGCCTTCGACGTGCCCACGGCGTCGAGACCGAGACGTACGTTGGCTTCCACGGTGCGCCAGGGAAAGACCGAGTACTCCTGGAACACGGGAGCTGTCAGCGGGCGGCCGGGGTGTTCCCTGCGGATGGCGACGGACCCACTGGTGGGATCCTGCAGGCCGGCGATGACGCGCAGGAGCGTCGACTTGCCACAACCCGATGGGCCTACCACGGAGATGAACTCGCCTGCGCGCACCGTGAAGTCGACGCCGTCGAGTGCTGGCACCTGTGCACCAGCGCGGGTGGTGTAGGTGTAACCGAGGTCCTGGGCAGTGATCTTGTCGTCGCCGTCATGCGCGGCCGGACGGGGCCCTACCAGGTCTGCAGGCATGGTTCGCCCTCCTTGGACGAGTGGGACTGGGTAGTCGGCGTGCGTGCCCGTTACTTGGACGGCGGGGCGCAGGTGGCGAGAGCCTCGGTGAACGTCGTGTCCACCAGTTCGGACGTCGCAAGAGGCTTCTTGTAGTCCAGTTCGTTGCTCTTCGAGAGGAAGGTCTGCAGCTTTCCGAGGTAGTCCTCCACACCCTTCATCGAGAACGTGGAGTCGAACCGGAGCAGGGCGGACTTACGAATGACGTCCTCCTTGACACCGCTCGCTTCGGAGAGGAGGGAGACGGTCTCGGCGTTCTTGCGGTAGTCACCCTGCAGGTACTTCTCGGTGACTTCGCTCAGGACCTGCAGGTAGCGCACCAGGACTTCGGGGCGGTCTACAAACTTGGGGCCCGCCAGGAGTGTGGTGCCCGTCACTCCGGGCGCGTAGCCGGCCACCGGGACCAGGTCGCTGTTCTTCGCCGCCTCGATCTCCAAGGGGGCGGAGATCCAGGCGGCCGAGACCGCGCCGTTCTCAAGGGCGGCCAGGGCGTCGGGCCCCACCTGTATCGACATCTGGACGTCGCTGAGGCTCAGTCCCACACCAGCGAGCTTGTCTCCCAGAATTTTCGCGGAGGCGCCAGTGCCACCGGTCGGGGTGCTGACCTTCTTGCCCCGCAGAGCGCGGAAGTCGGGGTTGTCGGCGCTCCCCACCACGTCTTTGCGCGCCCAGTAGCCAGGGACAGCTGTGCCCGGAGGCTCCTTTACCTGGTTGTCGAAGGGGTGGACGAAGCGCAGGTCGACTCCGGAGTTGACGACGTTGTAGTGGGCGGTGGAGTAGGAGGTCGCCTGTGCGTCGAGCTTGCCCTGGGCAACGAGGGGCAGTGAGTCCGCTGTGGGGATCTGCTCCACTGTGACGTCCAGACCCGCCTTCTTGAAGGCTCCGGTTTGGTCCGCCAGGGTCAGTGGCGCGAACACGGTCAGCGGTGCGCTCATGCCGATCTGTATGGAGCCGGTCGTCTTCGCGGTCGGACAGGTCTTGCCTGCAGGCAGTCGTTCGGAACTGGCACGGCGTTCGGCGGGGTTGCCGCACGCGGCCAGCAGGCTGACAGCGGTCACGGCGACGGTGATAGCGGAGATCAGGCGGCTGGTGTGCGATCTCATGGGCTTTCTCCTCACATTCCGGTCCAGACCGGAGGGCGTTTCTCGGTGAAGGCTCGTGCGCCTTCCTTGCTGTCCGCCGATGCTCGGATCGCCGCGGTATGGGGTTCTTGGCGGGCGAAGGCTTCGTCGCTCGGCCAGTCGGCGGCCTGGTCCATGAGGAATTTGGACGTGCGCACCGCTAGTGGGGCGTTGGCGGCGATGGCGCGGGCCAGGTCCAGTGCCTCGTCCAGGACGCGGCCGGCCGGCACGACGCGGTTGACGAGCCCGAGTTCTAGGAGCCGGTCGGCCTGCAAGGGCGCGCCGACGAGCACCATTTCCATGGCCATGTTGCGTGGCAGACGGCGGGGGAGCCGCAGGACGCCACCAGCCGCGGCGACGAGTCCGCGGGTCACTTCGGGCAAGGCGAACCGGGCATCGTCAGCCGCGACGATCAGGTCACAGGCCAGAGCCATCTCGAAGCCGCCCCCCAAGGCACTGCCCTCGACCGCGGCGATCAGGGGTTTGGCGGGTGGCCGTTCGACGATTCCGAATCCACCGCGCGCGGTCAGGGGCCGCTGCCCGGTCCGCACGAGGGCCTTGAGGTCCATTCCGGCGCTGAAGATTCCGCCGGCGCCGGTGAGGACCGCGGCGCGCAGGTCGTCCCTGCTGTCCAGTTCGTCCAGCGCCGCGGCGATGAGGTCGGCGGTCGGCTTGTCGATAGCGTTGCGCACCTCGGGGCGATCGATGATCAGGACACCGACGCCATCGTTTACTTCAAGTCGTACGGCGGCGCTCATCGGGGGGCCATCCGGATCGCGCCGTCGAGACGGATCGTCTCTCCGTTCAACATGCCGTTCTCGATGACAGATTGCGCCAGTTTGGCGAACTCCGCCGGTTCACCGAGCCGACTGGGGTGCGGGACAGTCGCTGCCAGTGAAGCGCGGACGTCGTTGGACAACCTGTTCAGCAGCGGGGTGTCGAAGGTGCCCGGAGCGATAGTGCACACCCGGATCGCCTTCGACGCCAGGTCTCGGGCTGCGACGAGGGTCATTCCCACGATGCCCGCTTTGGAGGAGGCGTAGGGGATCTGCCCAATCTGGCCCTCGTATGCGGCGACCGAGGCCGTGAGCACGCACACGCCGCGGTCGCCATGCAACGGCTCGTTGGCGGCCATGCGGGCCGCCGCCAGACGCAGTACGTTGAAAGTGCCAACGAGGTTGATCTCGACGATCTCTCGGTAGGCGTCGAGCGAGCCGGGGTTCCCCTCCCGGTCGACCAACCGGACCGGGCCGCCGCGGCCGGCGCAGTGCACCAGGGCCCGCAGCGGACCTGCCTCGGTGGCGATGTGCAGCGCCGCTTCCACCTCTCGCGGGATGCGGACGTCGGCGGCGGCGAATCGGGCGCGGCTCCCTAGGGACTTCGCGACGGCCTCGCCGTCCGACGTGGGCAGGTCGACCAGGGTGACCGCTTCCGCGCCGGAGTTGAGCAGTCGGCGTGCCGTCGCGAGGCCGAGGCCGGACGCTCCCCCGGTCACCACGGCTGAGATTCCTTTTACATCCATGTGCTTCCTCGCATGGTCGGTCCTCTCGAAGGTGAGTGAGGGCTTAGAGCCGCTCGATGATCGTCGCGTTGGCCATGCCGCCGGCCTCGCACATCGTCTGCAGCCCGTAGCGGCCGCCGGATGCCTCCAGGCCGTGCAGCATCGTGGTCATCAGTCGTGCGCCGGAGGCGCCCAGGGGATGGCCCAGGGCGATCGCCCCGCCGCGGGGGTTGAGCTTCTCCTCATCCGCGCCAAAGTGGCGTGCCCAGGCCAGCGGTACGGAAGCGAAGGCCTCGTTGACCTCGTAATGGTCGATCTCATCCAGTGTCAGGCCCGTCCGCTTGAGGATCTTCTCCGTGGCGGGCACGGGGCCGGTCAGCATGGTGATCGGGTCGTCGCCAGCCAGCGCGAAGGAGTGGAATCGGGCTCGCGGCGTGAGGCCCAGCTCGCGCGCCTTGCTCTCCTCCATAACGAGCACGGCGGATGCGCCGTCGGTGAGCTGCGAGGAGTTACCAGCGGTGACATTCCACTGGATCTCGGGGAAGCGGGCGGCCAGTTCGGCGCTGTGGAACGAGGGCTTCAGGCCAGCGAGAGTGTCCTTGGTGGTCGCCGGGCGAATCGTTTCGTCATTGTCGACGAGGGTGCCGTCGGGCAGGCGGATGGGCACGATCTCGTCGCTCAGGTCGGTGGCGGCCGCTCGCTGGTGGGAGCGGGCGGAGTATCGGTCCAGCGCTGCCCGGTCGAGGTTCCAGCGGGCGGCGATGAGTTCTGCTGACACCCCCTGAGGGACGAGGCCAGGGGCGTACCGCTCGCGGACGGACGGGCCGAAGGGATCCTGGCCGATGCGGGCGGTGAGCATCGGGATGCGGCTCATGGATTCGACGCCGCAGGCCACCACGATGTCGTGGGCCCCGGCCATGACGGTCTGGGCCGCGAAGTCGACGGCCTGTTGGCTGGACCCGCAGGCCCGGTGCAGGGTAACGGAGGGCACGGACTCCGGCAGGCCCGCGGCGAGCCAGGCGTAGCGGCCGATCGGGCCGGACTGCTCGCCCACTTGGCTGACGCAGCCGGCGAGGACGTCGTCGACGGTTTCGGGGGGTACTGCGTTGCGGTCGATAAGGTGGCGCAGGACCTGACCGAGCAGTTCGACCGGGTGCAGTGACGACAGTGCTCCGCCTGAGCGGCCCTCGCGGGGTGCTCGGCCCTTGGCCATGGGTGAGCGAACGGCATCGACGATGACCGCGTTGCGTACGGGGGACGGCATGGTGTTCCTTTCACCGGTTCTCGGCTGCGGGTGCCCGCGGTCGTTCAGACCGCGTCCACGAGCTGGGGCCAGAGTGCTTGGTGTTTGGGGCGGAGATGCCCGCCGAGCACCTGGCTCCAATGGCGTTCGGTGCCGGCTTCCTCCCGCCATGCCCACAGGCGGCGCGTGAGGTGGTGCAGACGGTGTTCCCGGGTGAACCCGATCGCGCCGTGGATCTGGTGGGCGGAGCGGGCGACGACCTCGACGGCGGCGCCGGCCCGGATCTTCGCCGCGGCGGCGGGCAGGATGTCCCAGTTGTGCGGGGCCGCCTCGACGGCGGCCTCGGTGAGCGCGGTGGCTGCGGCAACCTCGCCCGCCATGCGTACCAGGTCCGTGCGCACGGTGGGAAAGTCGCTGAGCGGACGGCCAAACTGCGTGCGCTCGCGGGCGTACTCGCAGGTCCAGTCGAACACCTGGTGGAGAGCACCGGTCAGCTGCACGGCCCGTGCGAGCGCCATACGTGCGTCGATCGCTTCCACCTGCTGGGCGGTGAGCGGCACACCGGGCAGTCGCACATCGTCGAAGGCAAGAGTTGCGCGCGGCTCGTCGGCTAGGTTGGCGGTCCGCTTCACCACATGGCCATGGGTCTCCGCAAGGACGAGGGCGCCTGTGGTACCAACCTGCACGAGGACGGCGGCCCGGGATGCCACATCCCCCCACGCTACGTCGGGAAGTTCGCCGTTGAGTCGGTAGTAGCCCTCGCCGTCCGCCACGGCCTGCCCGCCCCGGGCGAAGGTGACGGGCGCCATGAGGTCGGATGGTGCGAGTGAGGTGCCAGCTAGGGCCGGGGCGACGACCAAGAGGTGTTCGGCCAGCGGCACGGCGGCGCCGGCGGCGGCGAGGCAGCTCACGATCGCGGCCGCGTCACCGAAGGCGCCGCCGGCGCCGCCGTGCGTCTCCGCGATTCCGACGGCGGTCATGTCGGAGTCCGCCAGCAGAGCCCATAGGTCGGCGTCCCAGCGCTCCCGCCGGCCCTCGTCCGTCGTGACGGGCCGCGCGTCCAGGATGTCCTGGACGGTGCGCACAACGAGTTCACGTTCACTGTCGGAGTTATTCATTGGCCTCGCTCCCTTCTTGGTCGAAGCTCATCGCAGGGCCAGTCCTTTAGCCACGATGGAACGCAGGATCTCGTTGGTGCCGCCGCGCAGCGTGTAACCGGGGGCGTGCAGTTGGGCCATGGCCATTGCGCGGCCGAGGGGTGACGGCGCGTCGAGGGAGGGGGCAACGTCCGTCACCCGCCGCACCTCGTCAATCAGATCGGCTTCGAAAGTGGTTCCGAGATCCTTGACCATTGCGGCAGGCAGATCGGGCAGGTCTCCGCGGTCGAAGGCGGCGGCGGTGCGCAGGGAGAGCTGGCGGATGGCGAGCAGTCGCGCGGCCAGCCGGCCGAGAGCTGCATCGGCGGCCGGGTTCGGCCGGGTGATGAGGCTGCGGGCGAACAGGTCCAAGACCTGGAAGGTGGAGAGCCAGCGTTCGGGGCCCGAGCGCTCGTAGGCGAGTTCGGCGGTGACCTGGTGCCAGCCGTTGCCCTCCTCCCCCAGCAGCATGCCGGCCGGGAGGGCTACGTCCTGGAACACCACCTCATTGAAGTGGTGCCCGCCGTCGAGGATTCTGATGGGGTTGACGGTGACTCCGGGGGCGGACAGGTCCACCACGAATTGGGTGAGCCCCTGATGTCGTCCGCGCGGGCCTTCCCCTGGGGGCGAGGTGCGGGTGAGTACGATCGCATAGTGGGCGAGGTGAGCGTGTGACGTCCACATCTTGGTGCCGTTGAGCACCCAGCCGCCCCGCTCGTCGCGCTCGGCCCGGGTGCGGATGGCAGCAAGGTCGGAGCCCGCGTCGGCCTCAGACATGCCGATGACGAAGAAGCACTCGCCCGCCGCGATGCGCGGCAGCAGCGTGTGCTTGAGCTCCTCGTTCCCGTACCGGAGCAACGACGGTCCGGACTGGCGGTCCGCGATCCAGTGGGCGGCCACCGGAGCGCCCGCTGCCAGCAGTTCCTCGGTCACGGCGTAGCGTTCGACAGCGGTGCGCTCATGGCCCCCGTATTCCTTGGGCCAGGTCATGCCCAGCCAGCCCCGCTCGCCCAGCCGTCTGGAGAAGTCCGGGTCCACTCCGCCCAGCCAGGAATCGACTTGCGGGGTGTAGGTGCCAGCCTCGGTCTCCAGGAAGGTGCGGACCTCGGCGCGCAGCACTTTCGTCGCCACGGACGGAGGGGCTGTGGGCAGGGGCAGCAATGCCGATGTCATGAGTGTGTGCTCCCGATGATCATCGCGCTCCTCAGCCGGCCTCGGGGGCCGGTGTCAGTGTCAGCGGCGGCGTTCTGTGTTCGGCGTTCACATGAACGTGACGGGGTGGTCACGTCGATCCCGTAACAGCGGCGGGTTACGCGGCATGAGATGAGTGGTACCACACATTTAGCCGACTCAAAAGAGACTCCGCTGAGTAAAACTTTTCAGCTGAACTGATCCCTCTTCCATTCAATGAAATTCTTGTATACCGTCGAAGCGTCCGAGAAGCTCGCAGTGCAGGGAGGTTCACCATGGACGCGGTCGTCTGGACAGGAACGTCCCTCGAACACACCCAGGACGTCCGTGTCAGGTCCCCCGGCCCAGGTGAGGTCACGGTGAGGATCGATGCGGCAGGGCTCTGCCATAGCGATGTGAATGCATTGGACGGGCTCATCGACCAGCCCGTTCCGGTCGTGCTGGGACACGAGGCCTGCGGCGTGGTCATCGACCGGGGCCCCGGTGTAAAAGTCCACATCGGCCAGAAGGTGGTGCTGTCGACCCTACGCTCGTGCGGCGCGTGCCGAGCCTGCCAGGCCGGGGCCCCCACCTGCTGCCGGGACGGTCAGCCCGCCGCCGACCCCGTCTTCACCCGCCGTGGAGAGCCCGTCGAGCAGTTCGTGCGCGTCGGGGCGTTCGCCCGGCAGACCGTCGTACACGAACGGCAGGTCGTGGCCGTCCCTACCTCCGTGCCCGACATCGTCTGCGCACTTCTCGGCTGCGCCGTCCTGACCGGGTTCGGCGCGGTGTGGAGTCGCGCCGCCGTCCGCGAGGGCGATGCGGTCCTGGTGGTGGGCGCGGGCGGCATCGGACTCGCCGCCGTGCACGCGGCAGCCCTGGCTGGCGCCTCGCGAGTCCTGGTGGTTGACCGCAACCCCCGCAAGCAGGCACTGGCACACAAGCTCGGCGCCACCGACTTCCAGCTGGTCGACACGGCGGCGGACGTGGTCGAGGCGGCACGCGGCCTTGAGCCCCGCGGATTCGACGCGACCTTCGAATGCGTGGGCCGGCCCGACCTGCTCAAGGCGGCCATCGACGTGCTCGCCTGGGGAGGGCGGGCCGTCATCGTCGGCCTGCCGGCTGCCAGCACCCCTCTCACGTTCGGCATGCGCGACCTGTTCCACGACAAAGCACTGCTCGGCTGCCGAATGGGCTCGGTGGATCCGCACGAGTTTGTCCCCAAGCTCGCCGAGCGCTATCTCGCCGGTGAACTTCTGCTCGACCCCCTGGTCACTGCAGTGGCTCCTCTGCGGCAGATCGGCGAACTGATCGACGACCTGCGTTCGGGACGACTCGACCGGGGAGTGGTCGACCTGACCGGCGGAACGCGAACCCTGAGCAGGAGAGATGCCGCGTGACCAGCACAGCCACCGCCATGATCGCAGGCGAACCGCACGAGACAGGACAGTGGTACGAGAGCGTCGACCCGTACACGCTGAAGTCCGTCGCCCGGGTGACGGACTGTTCCCCGACGGACGCCGTTCTCGCCGTCGAACAGGCCGAGGCAGCCCTGGCCGGCTGGACCCGGACGGGCGTCGCCCAGCGGCGGGACGTCCTGAAAACCGCCGCAGACGAACTCGACCGTCGCCGGGCGGAACTCGTCGACCTCGCGGTCCGGGACGCGGGCGCCCTGCCCAAGGTCGCCGCCGACACCCAGGTGGGCGCGGCCATCGATCGCCTCAAGCAATGGGCCGCTCTGCCCGGCGAGGTGCTGGACGTCCCGCAGCCAGCAGCGGACGGAGCGCTGGACGCGCGGGTCCGCCGGGCGCCGCTCGGCGTCGTGGCCTGCATCAGCCCGTACAACTTCCCGCTTCTCGCCATGATCGGGAAGGTCGCGCCGGCGCTCTTCACTGGCAATACCGTGGTCATGAAGCCCGCTCCCCAGGACCCGCTGCTGGTGGTGGCGCTGGCCGAGGCACTGCGCACCGCGCTGCGGGAGCACCGGCTGCCACTGGGGGCCGTCAACCTTCTTACCGGCGCCAGCCCCGAACTGGGCGCCGCGCTCACCGAACACCGCGGCGTCCGCGGCGTCAGTTTCACGGGCAGCACCCACGTCGGCATCCAAATCCACCACAGCGCCGCCGCCACAATGAAGCACCTGTTGCTTGAGCTCGGCGGCAAGGGCGCGCTGATCGCACGTCACGACGCCGACCCTCGCGCGGTCGTCCAAGCCGTCACCCGAACCTGGACCGTCCACGCAGGCCAAGTGTGTCTGACCCCCTCGCGCCTCATCGTCGACCAGGCCATCCACGACGAGGTCGTCGCCGGGCTGCGCGGGGTACTGACCGCACTGCGAACGGGAGACCCGTTCGCCCCGTCGACCACGGTCGGTCCTGTCATCTCCGCCGCCCAGCGCGACAACATCGAGGAACTCATCGACTCCGCACGTCATCAGAATTGCGTGGTGGAGCGCTCCCACCGCTCACCTGGCACCGGCTTTTTCGTACCACCCGCGCTGATCACAGACTGTGCACCGGAGCACCACGTCATGCAGGAGGAGGCCTTCGGCCCCGTGCTGTGTGTCATGCGCAGCCGCAGTGACGAGGAGGCGGTGGCAGCCGCGAACAGCACCCGCTACGCGCTGAGCGACTACATATTCACCGCCGCCCCCGAAGTAGCCCATGCTCTCGCACCCCGGCTGCACGCCGCGCAGGTGGGTGTCAACACCACCCGCCGGCACCCCGCGGCTCCGTTCGGCGGCAATCTGGCCAGCGGCATCGGCCGCTCCGGCGGCACCTGGTCAATCGACGCCTACACCACCCTGCAAAGCCTCACAGAGGAGTCACCCGGGTTCCCCGACGCCTGACCATGCACGGCACACAGCAGTCGGGCGACCGCCCCTCGTTTCCCGGTACAGGATCCGCCCGGCGTCGGACCGCTCCGCCGAAACCCCGGTCGCCGACTCCCGCTCCTTGCCATGCCGATGCCCGCGCGACCGTTTCTGGCGAAACGATCCGGCGCCATCAGGCGCCCGCTGATAGCTCCCCGACTCACCCGCGAAGTTAGGAGAAGCAGATGCCATATCCCTCCGAGGAAAGGTCTCCCGTCCAGGAGGCCCCCACCGACATCGCCGTCATGGTCGACGGACCAGTTGCAGTCATTTACCTTGACCGTCCGGGACGACGTAACGCGTACACACCGCGGATGGCGCAGGAGCTGACGGACGCACTGGTCGAACTCGACCAGCGGCCCGAAGTGCGGGCCATCGTGGTGACCGGGCGTGGCGAACACTTCAGTGTGGGCGCGGATCTCGACCAGATTGACTGGCGCGAGACCCGGTCCCACGGCGTAGAGTCCCTCAGCGATCCCGACCGCGCCCCGTGGAAACTAGCCACGCCCATCATCGCCGCCATCAACGGCGATGCAATCGGAGTCGCGCTGACCTGGGCCATGCAGTGGGACATCCGCGTCGTCGCCGAAGACGCCCGGCTGGCGTTCTCCTTCAACCGCATCGGTGTCATCCCCGACCGTAACTCGACCTGGCTCCTGCCTCGTCTGATCGGCTTCTCGGCCGCCATGGACCTGCTGCTGACGGGACGGACCATCTCCGGCACGGAAGGCCACCGGCTCGGCGTCGCCTCCCGCTGCCTGCCCCCCGACCAAGTGCTGTCCGACGCCCTGGAGATCGCACACGACCTGGCCGAACGCTGCGCACCGGTCTCGGTGAGCGCGACCAAGGCCCTGATGTACGAGTTCCTGGAGGAGAACGACCGCATCCGGGCCTACAACTTCGAGCGGCGCACCCTCAACTGGGTACGCACACTCGGTGAGACGCTGCGAGGCATCGCGGCGTTCAAGTCGCGCAAGGCTCCCGAATGGGGAACGACCAAGGACCAGCGCATCCCGGCGGAGCTGCGGTGATCGAGCGCCTCCTCGCCCCAGCGCGCATCGCCGTCATCGGCTCCCTGTCCAAGCCCACCGGTCTCGGCGCCCGCACCGTCCGGCACCTTGAGGACGCCGGCTACCCGGGCGAGATCATCCGCGCCAAGAGCGCCGCCGACATCGACGGTCAGGTGGACGTGGCGGTGGTGGCCGTCCCTGCCTCTGTGACCCCCGACGTCGTGGCCGACCTCGGCGACCGCGCGGCCCATGTGATCGTTTATTCCTCCGGCTTCGACGAGGCTGGTCTCAACAGCCCACTGCACCACACCGGCGGTCGACTGATCGGTCCCAACACAGTGGGACTCACCTACGCCCCCTCACGCACCATGCTCACCTTCGCCCAGGCGTTCGACGACATGACGGACTGCCGTCACGGAAGCGGCGTCTTCCTTGTGTCGCAAAGCGGGGCCTTCGGAGCCCGGCTGGTGCGCGCTGCGCGCCTCCACGGCATCGACTTCGACGGATTCGTCGGCACGGGCAACGAGCACGATGTGACGGCCTGCGAGATCGCGGTCGACCTCGTGCACAGTGACTCCCTGCGCCCGCGCACCCTGGCCCTCTACCTGGAGAGCGTGCGTGACGTCCACGCCTTCGAGAACCTGCTGAGCGAGGCACGCCAGCACTCGGTCGGGGTGGTGGTGCTGCTCGGCGGGGAATCCGAGTCGGGAGCGGGAGCCGCCCGTTCCCACACCGCGGCCGTGAGCACCGATCACGCGATGCTGGTCGAACTGTGCGCTCTGCACGGGGCGGTGGTGGTCCACTCCGACAAGGAACTCGTCGACGCCACGGTCGCTCTGTCCCTCCTGCCGAGGGCACGGGGCGCTCGCGTCGGAGTCATCACCGGTTCGGGCGGCGCTGGTGTCGTGGCGGCCGATCTCCTCGCCCGGCACGGACTTCCGCTGTCCCCTCTGGGTCCGGACACCCGGCAGCGTGTAGCTGAACTACTGCCCGCTTACGCGTCCACAGTCAACCCTGTCGACGTCACCGCCCAGGTCATCGGCGACACGGAAAGGGTGGCCCAGGTGCGGGCGGTCCTCGCCGAGTCCGGTGAGGTCGACGCCGTCCTGGTGGTGGGACGCGCCGGACAGGCCGAGGCCGTCGCAGGTGACCGGGGAGTCCCCGTCCTGCTAGCCGTCCTCGACGGCGATGCCACGACCGTCGCCGACCACGTCCGGGCCGGACACCCGGTGCTGCCGAGCCTGGACGCCGCGTGCTCGGCCCTTCGCGCCCTGACGGTCGGCACACCGGACCACTCCATGCTGCAGGAACCCACCTGGACCGTGCAGAAGCAGCCAGCCATCGATTCGGCCTCCCTCACCGGGACGGACACCGTCTCCAGTCTGCGCTTCCTCGAAGCATCCGGGATCCAGGTCGCACCGTGGCAGGAGGTCACGGACCCGTCAGCGGCGTTGAGAGCCGGGAACGACCTCGGTTGGCCCGTCGTGGCCAAGGCCAACCTCCCGGCGCTGGCCCACAAAGCGGCCCAGGGAGGGGTTCGACTCGACGTGGACGCCCGGAGCATCGACGCGGTCGCGACCGCGCTGCTGGCCATCTCGCCTTCGCTGATCGTCGCGCGTCAGATGCGCGCCGGCCCCGAGCTCTTCGTCGGGGTACGCCGCGACCCGCAGCTCGGGCTTATCGTGGCCGCCGGACTGGGCGGCGGCCACGTGGAACTCATGGCCAGGACTATCACCTTCCCTGCCCACGCACCCGAGGAGTGGATGGCCGCCCGGCTGAGCACGGAGATCTTCCGGCGCGGCGGCGACAAGTACACCCAGTTGCCCGCTCTCCTCGCCGCGGCGGCGGCGCGGCTGATCGACCTCGCTGTGGCGCACGGCCTCGACCTGGTGGAGTGCAATCCCCTGATCGAGATCGACGGACAGCTCATCGCACTCGACGCAAGGGTGGTTGCCTCATGACCGACGAACAGTACTTCGACTTGACGTCCGACGTCTGGGAGCCGGTGGCACCCGATGCCCGCTCGGGAGATCACAGTCTGGGTTCGTGGAATGAACTGACCGAGGAGCAGCGTGGCATCCGCTCACTGGCCCGGGAAGTGGCCGAGCGCGAGCTGCGCCCGTGGGCCCAACACTGGGACGAGAACGAGGAGTTCCCACACCGTTCCCTTGCCGCCGTCCGCGACGCCGGCCTGCTGAACGTCACCATTCCGCGGGAGTACGGCGGTCGGGGCCTCGGCCTCCTCACCGGCTGCCTGGTAGTCGAGGAGCTGGCACGTGTATGCCTCTCCAGCGCCATGGCCGCCCAGCCCTTCCTGAACGGCCCCTGGCGCGCCGTCCACGTACTGGGGACCGAGGAACAGCGGCAGCGTCTGCTGCCGGGAGTGGCCGCCGGCACCCGCCACTTCGCCATCGCCATGAGCGAGCCCGGCGCGGGAACGGCGGGGACCGACCTCACCGCCGAGCTGCGACCGGAGAACGACGGCTGGCGCCTGCACGGGGTCAAAAGCTGGGTCACCGGCGGCCGTGAGGCCGACACCATGATCGTCTTTTGCCGACTGCCCGGGACCGTCGGGCCTTACGGCATCGGAGCCGTCCTGATCGAGGGTAGGCCGGAGGGCATGTCCCAGCCCATGGTCGACCCGAAGATGGGCATCCGCGGCGTCGCGGAGTGCGCGTTCAGATTCGACGGCGTACGGATCGAGGCTGAGGACGTGCTGATCCTCCCGGAGTCCGACTCCAAGCGCGGCGCCGAGATTCTCATCAACCAGTTCAACCCGGAGCGCTGCGGGAATGCCGCGATGTGCACCGGTCTGGCCCAGGGCGCACTGGATGCCAGCGTGGCCCATCTCAAGGCCCGCCAGCAGTTCGGCCGTCCGCTGGCGGACTTCCAGGGACTGCAGTGGAAGATCGCCGACATGGGCCTGGAGGTGGAGATCTCCCGCATGCTGACCTGGCGCGCCGCCCGAGCCGCCGGGGACGGCTTCCCCCCTCAGCAGGAGACCGTCATGGCGAAACTGTTCTCCAGCGAGATGGTTCAGCGCGTCACCAACGAGGCGATCCAGCTCCACGGCGCCCGCGGATACTCCCGCCGGTGGCCGCTCGAACGCCTCTTCCGCGACGGCCGCGGACTGGCCATCGGCGGCGGCACCGCCGAGGTCATGCGCAACCTGCTGGCGGGGCTCCTGCTGGACCGGCGCACCAGCCAGCGGCTGCGGCTTCCGGCCGCCGCGGGCGAGCCGCGTTCCCGGGCGGAGGCACGGTGAGTGCGCTGGAGGAGTTCCGCACACTGCTGGCCTCGTCCCTGCCGGACGACTGGGTCCGCGCCGCGGCCGAGGACGACATCGCGACCCTGGAGAAATTCAACCAGGGGCCCGACGCCGCCGCTGTGGTGCGCAAAGTGGCCGCCGAGGGGTGGCTCACGCCCGAATGGCCCGTTGCCTACGGCGGCCGTGAGCTAGACACCGAGGACGCCGTCCGCATCCGCACGGAACTGCGTCGCTGGCGGATCGGCAACGTCCGCAGCGCGATCGGTACCGCGTGGGTCGGACCCGCAATCCTCAAGTTCGCCGCCCCGGACGCCAAGACCCGACTCCTGCCCCCCATCGCCCGCAACGAGGCGCTCTGGTGCCAGTTGTTCAGCGAGCCGGAGGCCGGATCCGACCTCGCCGCAGTCCGGACCCGCGCCCGGCGGGACGGCGACCGCTGGCTGGTCTCGGGCACCAAGATCTGGACCAGTCGCGCAGACGTCGCCCAGTGGGGACTGGCGCTCTGCCGCACCGACCCGACGGTCTCCAAGCACGCCGGACTCACCGCCTTCTGTATCGACATGAAGGCCGCCGGGGTCAGCGTCAGCCCGATCCGCCAGCTCACGGGTGACCACGAGTTCTTCGAGGTCGTGCTCGACAATGTGGCGGTCGACGACAGCTTGAGACTCGGCGCGCCGGGCGCGGGATGGGAAGTCGTCCGAGCCGTCCTCGCCTTCGAGCGGTCGGCGGGCTCCGGCGTGGGGGCGGCTCCCCCAGGTTCCGTGGTCGGGCGCGGCGTCCAGGAGGCCGTCGCGCGATTCGGCGACCAGCTCGACGCGGGCCGACTCGACGAACTGGTACGGGTGTACGTGGAGAGCCGCGTCGTCGAACTGAACAATCTGCGAGCCGCCGTGGAACGCCGGGCCGGCCGTGGTCCCATCCGTCGCGGCGCCCCCTTCAACAAGATCCTCCAGGCCGAGCACACCAAACGCCTGCAGCAGCTCTTCGTCGATCTCGCCGGCATGGACGCCGTCGCCCGGGACCCGGAAGACGACTGGACCGCGCACAACGTGTGGGCTTACCTGCGGGTACAGGCCAAGACGATCGCCGGCGGCACCTCGGAGGTACTGCGCAACCAGGTGGCCGAACGTGCGCTCGGACTGCCCAGGGAAGAGGACCCCAGCCGCCACCGGCCCTGGCAGGAAGTGAACCAATGAAACTGTGCGCCAACTGGCTGCCGATCAACCCTGACCTGACCCGACTGGTTGCCCGTGGCGCCGAACGAGCGGGTCTGTGGGGGCTGGGCATCGGCGACTCCCCGCACTACGACGAGCTATACGGGGCCTGCGCGCAAGCGCTCATGGCGACGGATCGGCTGACCGTGCTGCCGAGCGTGACCAACCCCGCGACGCGCCATGTCTCCGTGCACTCCTCCGCCGCGCGCGGGCTGGGAGCCCTGGCCCCGGGCCGGTTCGCCATCGGTATGGGCCGCGGCGACTCGGCAGTCCGTACATTCGGGCTGGCCCCGGCATCGCTGAAAGAGGTGGAACGCCATCTGGAGGCGTTGCGAGAACAGGCGCCCGGTGTCCCGCTGATGCTCGCCGCGAGCGGCCCCAAGGCCGCCGCTGCGGCCGGGCGGTGCGCGGACGCCCTCATCGCGGGGGCGGGCCTGGACCTGACCGCCCTGCGTGGGCTGCGCGCACGCGCCCAGGAGGAACGCGCACGCTCAGAGCGTGCGGGCGCCGTAGAGGTGTGGGGGTCGGTCCGCATCGGGATCGCGCGACGCCAGGGCGACATTCCCGCGCTCAGGCGACGTCTGCTGGCACGGGCGGTCAGCGCCTCCCGCTTCAACTTCGCGGCGACCTTCGAGGGTAAGAACGTCCCCGACGAGTACCAGCCTGTGCTCGCCGAGCGGTACGCGTCCTACGACTTCGCCTGGCACGGACGGTCCGGGCACAGTCCGGTGGCCGACCTGTTCGCCGACCGTCCCGACATCGAGTCGTACCTCTTGGACCGCTTCGCGATCATCGGCACGGTGGAGGAGTGCCGGGAACGCGTCGACGGCCTGACGTCGGAGCTGGACGGTCTGTTCCTGTCGCTGCTCTTCGAGGACGCGCTCCCTCAGCTCGACCTCTTGTCTCACGTCACCGCAGGACTGGTGGATGCCTCATGATGCTGACCCCGCACGAGGAGCAGTTGAGCTTCCGCACGGAAGTGCGCCGCTATCTGTCCCGTTCTTGGCCGATCGAGATCAGCCGCCGCTCCCTGGAGGACGGATTTCCGTTTGACAGGGAGGCATGGGCAGGGTTGTGCCGCATGGGCGCGGCCGGGATCCTCGTGCCCGAGCGGTACGGGGGTGCGGGCGCGGGCGTAACCGAGGCCGCGTTCGTCAGCGAAGAGCTGGGCCGACTGGTGGTGGCCGCTCCCTACCTGTCATCGGCAGTCACTGCGGCCGTGCTGCTCACTGGTCTGGCCGAGGGCGGCGACGAGTTCGCGCGCGATCGACTGCCGTCGGTCGCCGAGGGAACGACTATCGCCACCGTCGCATGGCTGGATAACACTGGCCTCTGGAACCCGGATGGCATCTCCGTCGAGGCCCGGACCACCGATACCGCCTGGACGCTCGACGGCGAGGTCCGTTTCGTCACGGACCTCGGCACGGCAGACCTCGTCCTCGTCGTCGCTGGCACCCCCGATGGGCTCGCGGTGTTCGCCCTGTCCACCGAAGGGACCGGCGCGGGGCGGCTTCCCCTCGTCTGTCTGGACCCCACCCAGCCGGTGGGCAGGCTGCGGCTGAGCGGGGCGCCCGCCATCCGGCTCGCCCCGGGACTCCCCCGGGACGAGGTCCTGCGGCTGCTCAACCGGACGGCGGCCGTCTCAGCCGCCTGCCTGTGCGCCATGCAGCTCGGCGGCGCGGAACAGTGCCTGGACATGACTGTCGAGTACGCCCTTCAGCGCACACAGTTCGGTCGCAGGATCGGATCGTTCCAGGCGGTCAAGCACCGCTGTGCCGACATGCTCGCCCGGGCGGAGTCGGCACGTTCGGTCACCCATCACCTCGTCAGTGCGCTGGAGTCCGATGCGCCGGACCTCGAGGTGGCCGTCAGCCTCGCCAAGTCTTTCTGCGCGGACGCCTTCAACGCCTGCGCCTCCGATGCCCTGCAGATCCATGGCGGGATCGGCTTCACCTGGGAGCACGACATCCATCTGTACCTCAGACGCGCACGAGCCACCGCTCATCTGCACGGCGACGCGACGCACCACCGCGGGCAGCTCGCCGCCCTGATCGCCTCACGGCAGAACTGAACGGACAATACCGAACGGAGAAGACAACTGTGAGCGATCCACTCGTCCTCGCTGTCAACGTAGACCTGACCGCGGACGCGTCGGCCCTGCGGGCCTATTTGCGCGATGTCGAGGCAGCCGGCGCGGACATGGTCTGGGTACCGGAGGCCTACGGGCGTGACGCGGTCTCGGTGATCGGCTTCTGCGCCGCGGCCACGACCCGCATGCGGCTCGGCAGCGCCGTACTGAACGTGTTCAGCCGTTCCCCCGCGCTCATCGCGCAGACGGCTGCCTCCTGCGACGAGCTCACTGGCGGACGGTTCGACCTGGGGCTGGGGACCTCTGGCCCGCAGGTCGTCGAGGGCTGGCACGGTGTTCCCTTTACCCGTCCACTCGAACGCAGTCGGGAGGTCATGGAGGTCTGCCGCATGATCTGGCGCCGCGAACTGAGCGTGTACGAGGGACGCAGCGTGCAACTGCCCCTCCCGTCGGACCGCGGCACCGGCCTGGGCAAACCCCTCAAACTGATGACGCATCCAGTGCGCTCGCACATTCCGATCTGGCTGGCCAGTATGGGGCCGCGAAACGTGCAGCTGACGGCTGCAC
Organism: Streptomyces sp. SolWspMP-5a-2; assembly: GCF_900091845.1. Taxonomy (GTDB): domain Bacteria; phylum Actinomycetota; class Actinomycetes; order Streptomycetales; family Streptomycetaceae; genus Streptomyces; species Streptomyces doudnae. The sequence continues at coordinate 10,096 of NZ_FMCI01000381.1, read as the reverse complement.
AGGCCGACGGATGGCTGCCCATGCTTTTCATCCCGGAACTCGCCGACCGCGCCTGGGGGGAGGACCTGCGCAAGGGAGCGGCGGACCGTGATCCGCGCCTGCCGCCACTACAGATCGCCGTCAGCGCGCACACCGAGATAACCAGCGAGTCCCAGCACGCAGCCCAGGCGGCCCGAGACCGTGCCCGCCCCTCTCTCGCCCGCTACATCGGCGGTATGGGTGCCCGAGGAGCCAACTTCTACAACACCCTCATCCACCGCTACGGATTCCCCGAGGAGGCGAAGCGGGTGCAGGACCTCTATCTGGAGCACAAGCCCGAAGAGGCGGCGGCAGCACTGTCCGACCGGCTCGTCGAGGCCCTGACCGTCTGCGGCCCCCCCAAATACGTGCGAGACCGTCTGGCCGCATTCCGCGCCGCCGGAGTGACCAACTTCCGAGTCAACGTGAACGCGGGCTCCGAAGCACCACGCACGGTCGCACAGCTCAAGGAACTGACCCGGTGACGGGCCCGCTGTCCGGGGTACGGGTGGTCGAGCTCAAAGGCATCGGGCCCGCACCGTTCTGCGGCATGATGCTGGCCGACCTCGGCGCCGACGTCGTCCGCGTCGAACGCCCGGCACCCGGGGCTGGCCCCTACGCACCGGCTACAGACGTGCTAGGCCGTGGCCGGACATCAGTGGCCCTCAACCTCAAACAGCCCGGCTCCACCGACACCGTACTGGATCTCGTGGAGCGCGCGGACATACTCATCGAGGGCTTCCGCCCCGGTGTGATGGAGCGGCTCGGTCTAGGCCCGGATTCCTGTCTGGCCCGTAACCCGGCGCTGGTGTACGGCCGTATGACAGGTTGGGGCCAGGACGGCCCCTACGCAAGGACCGCGGGTCACGACATCAACTACATCGCTGTATCCGGTGCGCTGGGCGCGATGGGACCGGCGAACGGCCCTCCCGGCCTGCCGCTGAATCTGCTGGGGGACTTCGGCGGGGGCGGAATGCTGCTCGTCGTCGGCGTCCTCGCCGCCCTGCTCCACTCTCGGAACACGGGCGAGGGACAGGTGGTGGACGCGGCGATCGTCGACGGAACGGCCACCTTGAGCTCCTTGCTGTACGGGCTGATGGCACAGGAACGCTGGACAGCACAGCGCGGTGAGAACTTCCTCGACGGCAGTGCCCCTTACTACACCGTCTATCCGTGCGCGGACGGACGGTTTCTTGCCGTCGGCGCGCTGGAAGACCAGTTCTACCGCGCCCTCCTGGAAGGACTCGGTGCCTCCGACGACCCCGTTCTCACCACGGACCGCACACGGCCTGACAACTGGGCCGCGATCCGGAAGCGTCTGGAAGGACTGTTCGCGTCGCGTCCACGCCAGTCATGGCTGGAGGTCTTCGCCGGCACCGACGCCTGTGTCAGTCCCGTTCTCGGGCTCGACGACGCCCATGAGGACACTCATGCCAGCGCGCGCGGGACCTTCATCGACGTGGGCGGTGTCGTCCAGCCAGCGCCCGCCCCCCGTTTCAGCCGTACCCGGACCTCGCCCCCCTGGCCCGCTCCCGCTCCGGGCCGGGACAACGCCATCGTGCTCGGCAGCTCAGCGTCCGAGCCTCATCGAGAGAGCTGATCGACCATGCGCCGAACGCTGTACGGTCCGGAACACCACGCCTTCGCCGACACCCTGCAGGACTTCCTCACAAAGAAGGTCGTCCCGCACCTGACCGAGTGGGAGGAGAAAGGCGCGGTGCCGCGTTCCCTCTACCGGGATGTCGCCTCGCTGGGCGCTCTCGGCCTCCAGGTGCCCACCGAGTACGGAGGCGGTGGGGCCAAGTCCTTCCTGTTCAACTGCGTACTCACCGAGCAGGTCGCCTACAGCCGGGCCACGCTCGGCTCTCTGCGTGTGCACACCGATGTCGTCATGCCCTATGTGATGGCCTACGCCACTCCGGAGCAGCGCGAACGCTGGCTGCCCGGGATGGCCGACGGCACGCTGATGTCGGCCATCGCCATGTCGGAACCCGGCGCGGGGTCGGATCTGGCCGGCATGGCCACCACGGCCCGGCACACCGCACAGGGGTGGGTGGTGAGCGGCTCGAAGACCTTCATCACCGGGGGCAGTCAGGCCGATATCGTCGTGGTCGTGGCCCGTACGTCCCGGTCCGAGAACCGGCGCGGCGGCCTGTCGTTGCTGGTCGTCGAGGACGGGATGAAGGGTTTCCAGCGCGGCAGGCTCCTTAAGAAGCTGGGGCTGATGACCCAGGACACCTCGGAGCTCTTCTTCGACGACGTGCTCGTACCGCATGACAACATGCTGGGCGAGGAGGGCCGGGCGTTCGAGTACCTGACCGGCAATCTGGCTCAGGAGCGGCTCTCGATCGCGGTCAACGCCCAGGCCCAGTCCGTGACGGCGTTGGACATCACCACCGCCTACGTCAAGGAGCGCCGCGTCTTCGACAAGGCCCTGTCGAGCTTCCAGAACACCAAATTCACCCTAGCGGACCTTGATACCCGCGTCGCAGCAGGTCAGGCCCTGCTCGACCGTGCCATAGCGGACCACGAGGAGGGCGCCTTGAGTGCGGCGGACGCTGCCCGGGTCAAGCTGTACTGCACGGAGACACAAGGACTCGTGGTCGACGCGTGTCTGCAGCTTCACGGAGGTTATGGGTACATCCGTGAGTACGACATCTGCCGCCTGTACGCCGATGCCCGGGTCACCCGGATCTACGGCGGCACCAGCGAAGTGATGAAGACGATCATCGCCAAGTCCTTGGGGCTGTGAGAGCGCCGACCTCCCCCACACCGGGTTCTACGGGTACCCCTTTCCTCCACCTTCTTCACATCCCTCCGCGCAGAGAGGTTCCAGAGTGAACACCTCCAGCAACGCAGCCGCCGGGTCGGGCGACGGCCTGCGCGTCGACCTTGCCGGCGGCGTGGGCGTCGTCGAACTCCGCCGCCCTCCAGCCAACTTCTTCGACGAGCCTCTGGTCCGCGCTCTTGCGGACACTCTGACCGCACTCGGTCGCGATCCGCAGTGCCGCGTAATCGTGCTCTGCTCGCAGGGGAAACATTTCTGCGCGGGTGCCGACTTCGCGGACGGCGGCGACTTCACACCGGAGTCCCGCGCGGACACCTCTCGCCGGCTCTACCAGCAGGCCGTACGCATCTTCCGAGCGCCGAAGCCTGTCGTCGCCGCAGTGCAGGGAGGCGCGATCGGCGGTGGCCTGGGACTCGCCTGTGCAGCTGACTTCCGCGTGGCCGAGCCAGGCAGCCGCTTCGCAGCGAACTTCTCCCAGCTGGGCTTCCATCCCGGATTCGGTCTCAGTGTCACGCTACCCCGCGTCATCGGCGCGCAACGGGCAGCGGACCTGTTCTACACCGGCCGTCGTATAGGAGGTGCCGAAGCCGTGGACATCGGTCTCGCCGACCGGCTCGCCGAACCAGGCTCCGTGCGCACCACCGCGATGGAATGGGCCCAGGATATCGCCCGCGCGGCGCCTCTGGCGGTGCTGTCCATACGTGCGACGCTGCGGGCAGGCCTCGCCGACGCGGTCGAGAAGGCAGTTGTGCACGAACTGGCGGAACAACAGCGCCTGTGGGCCACTGAGGACAGCACCGAGGGCATCGCCGCAGGCCAGGCCAGGCGGCCGCCCAGGTTCAACGCCCGCTGACCCCGGACGGCCGCTTCCAGCCCGTCAGCGGCGGCGCCGGTCGGCTCGCAGCTCGAAGTCGCCGTAGCTGTTGTCGGCGGGGTTGAGCGTCACCCCGGGCGCCACGATCTCGTCGATGCGGTCGAGTACATCGGCCGACAGTGTGACATCCAAGGCCGGCAAAAACGCGTCGAGCTGCTTCATCGTGCGCGGTCCGATGATCGCCGAGGTCACACCTGGATGGTTGACCACGAAGGCGACGGCCAACTCGATCGGAGTGAGACCGGCCTCTGCCGCCAACAGCGCGAGCTGTTCGGCGGCTTCGAGCTTGCGCCGGTTCGCAGGGGTATGCACGTCGAAGCGGGCTGCGGGGCGTGCCGCAGAAGCGGGGCCGGTGGAGGAATCCATGCGGTAGCGGCCAGAGAGCCACCCACCGGCGAGGGGACTGTAGGTCAAAGTGCCCATGCTGTGACGGCGCGCAGCGGGGAGCACGTCCTCCTCGATACCTCGTACCAAGACCGAATAGGGCGGCTGCTCGGTCACGAACCGCTCCAGACGGCGTTCCTGGGAAACCCACTGGGCCTCCGCGATCTGGGAGCCGGAGTACGACGAGGACCCGAGATAGCGAACCTTGCCCTGATGCACAAGATCGGACAGCGCTCCGAGAGTCTCGGCGACATCCGTGTCCGGGCTAGGGCGGTGCACCTGGTAGAGGTCAATGTAGTCCGTGCCGAGCCGGCGCAGCGAGTCCTCGACCGCGCGGATGATCCAACGCCGTGAACCGCCTCGATGGTTAGGGTCGTTGCGGCTCATCGGCATGAAGAACTTGGTGGCGAGGAAAACGTTATCGCGTCGATCCACGAGTGCCTTACCGACGATCTCCTCGGAGACCCCGGCGGAGTACACGTCGGCGGTGTCAACGAAGTTGATGCCTGAGTCGAGGGCACGGTGGATGATCCGCACGCAATCGGCCTCGTCCTCATTGCCCCAGGGACCGAACATCATCGCGCCGAGGCAGAGCGGGCTGACTCGAACACCGGTGCGACCGAGCGATCGGTAGTGCATGAAACAACTCTCCTCGCAACTGAGCGTCTGATCTTGCTCTGTGAGTCTGGTACCGCAAGGTCAAGTTCCGCAGTAGTTGGTAGCGGTTTCGCCGGTTGATGGGTCCGGATTCAAGAACTGGTCACCCGGCGTTCCACGCCATCCAGGACCAAGCCCAAGGTGTTCTCCAACTGATTACCCCTCTCGCATCCACCAAGCACGCAAACCCAGCCAGGTACAGCGTCCCCACCTACTGCCATTGTGGGCCGACGTGAGGAGACAGCGCCGCAGAGACGTCCCGTCGGCAGTCCGGATCGAGTTTCGCAACGTCTCGGTGAAAAGCGCACAGGTTCCAAGAATCCTGGACGTCAGGCTGCAGCAACCCGTACGCGAGTCCACGAATCATAGGGCCTCGTGTACGGGTTTGACGGCTGTGGATCAGACGTCACCAGGGACATCCGGGTGAACAGGACACGGCCCGAAGCTTGCGCTCTGGCTGGCCGCGTGTACGTGTCGACGGCCAGATAAGCGGCAGGCCGTCTTGGGGTCTTCTTTGCAGTGCTTTATGCATGTATATACGGTCCTGGACCGTGCCAGCATGGAGTTGACGAAGCTGTCCCCGTCGACTCGGGGCAGGCACTGGTGGCGCTCGACCAGGAGGTCGAGGCGTGCCAGCGGCCCCTGCCCATGGTGTCCTGCCTGGGTAGGTAGAGGTGGAGTCGCACTTCATGCAGCGAAGTCCTTCGACCACGTGACAGCTGTCGCTGCGGGCGGAGTGCCTCCGACCCGGCCAAGGCAGTGGTCTCGCCCCCGCTGCTCACAAGGTGCCGGAGACAGCCTGATGTATTACTCATGCCCGCTCGCCGTGTTCGGTCGCCGGTGCCGCCAATCCGACACGGCGCGTCTGGCGCCGCCGCAGCGGCTGCGTCGCCCTGTCCCTCACAAGGAACAGATGCAGCGCCAGCGAGAGCAGGAAGAGAGGTAGGGCCGCCCACAGCAGCCCAGGCAGGCGGAACCGATCCAAATATGTCAGAGAGTAAGCTTCGTAGCCGAGGGTCACGAACCCGTGGTCCCCGATAGCTCGGGCGTCCAGGGAGACTGGGGTCGGCTCGTTGTCGTCTCCGGGCTGGTAGAAACCATAGAGCAAGTAGGAAGTCGTCGGCGTCGCGAACGGCGAGCGCGAGGCGCAGCATCTCGTGCAGTTTGCGCTGCATGGGTTTGCCCACGCCGGTCTCCGCGGCGAACGCCGCGGTGTGCTCGACGACTTCGGCGTAGCCGGTGAGTGGCCTCTGCAGAATGCGCCGGCAGATGTCGATGGACGGTATTCGGCGGACGGGGAAGAGCGGCATCTGCCCCGGGACCGTGGACGGAAGGACCGCGGGGTCGTCTCGGGCCGGGGCGGCGGCCGCGCGTATGTGTTCCAGCCAGTGCGGCCGTTCGCGCTGGTCGACGCGGCCTGTGCGCCTACCGTACTTCTTCAGGGGTTGGGCGCGGGTGGGGCGAGACCGTAGTAGAGGAGCATCAGCTGGCGGCTTCCTGGGCCAGCGCCTTCAGGGTCGGTGCCCCGCTCGGCGTCGGCGTCGAGCCGGACAGCGTGCAGGCACGCCCGGCACAAGGAGTCGGAGTTCAGGTAGCCCGTGTGGCGGCAGCGCAGGCACGTATCCTGCTCAGGATGCTTCTTCCGCCATTCCGTACACCCCTGGCACACCGTCAGCCCGAGCACGCTCCGGCCTTGCAGTCCGAGCACTGGGCTGGATGAGATCTTGCGGTCATCCGTCAGTTCGGCGGCAGCGAACGACGGCTGTTCTACCGACGGGGCATCGGCCGTACAGGCCCTCCACCGGTGTCCTCGGCGCCCACTGCTTTCGGCAGTACCTCGCTCTCTCCCGCGGCGGCCTCCAGCGGCTCGGCCTGGAGTAGATCGCCGACGGTGCAGTTCAGCACTGCGCAGATCTTGTCCAGGTCGTCGAGCCGCACTGTGACCGGTGTGCCGCTCCACATCGAGGCGACCTTGCTCAGCAACGGCGTGAACCCGACCGTCTTGAACGCCATCAGCAGCTCGGTGGGACGCCACAGGTCCCGTTGAGCGGCCACCATCCTCAGATTCCACTTCACCGCAGTTCCCCTAGTCCGTCACCAGGCGCTGGGCCGCCCGAGAGCTCGCTGCAACTTTGGCATGCTCAGGGTCGGCGTGTGCAGTCGCCATGTACCAAAGAGTCGTGGTGGCCCATTCGTGGCCGAAATTGCGCTGGACCTCCCACAACGTCATACCTCGCTCGTAGTTGTGGGTTGCGCAGGCGTGCCGAAGGAGTTGCGGGAAGAAGTCGGTGACCGGTCCGGTCAGGTACTTCCCCGCCGCCGCGTGGAGCTGGCGGCGGAACGTCGCCGGTGTGATCGCCGGAGCGATCGGTAGGTTGAGCGCCGCTACCGCCTTCGGCTTCCGCTCGGACGGCCACAGAGGTGCTGATGGGTGTTCGACGTCGTCGCCGAACTCCGCTCGAACCTCCTCTATGTACCACCAGAGCAACTCGCGCCCCTCGCGGAACATGTACACCTCGCGGGGCCGCGGCCCCGAGCCGCGGCCACCCTTGCCCTGGACGACGAACCGGCCCCACTGGCCGTGCTCCCAGTGGACGTCCCCGATCGTCACCGGGCACAGCTCGGCAGCCCGGAGCCCGGAGATGTATCCGATCTTCGTCATGACGTAGTCGCGGCATGCCACGGCGTACTTCCGGGCGTACGGCAACTGATCCCGCCATCGAGCGAAGAACTCCTTCATCGCCGTCTGTGAGGGCGGGATCCTCAGCCCAAAGCCGCCACGGCGCACGGGTTTGTTGAACGGGCGACCGGTGACTCCACCGTCGCCCCGAACCGCATCATGATCTCGTGGGCGTAGCGCTGTTCGAGGAAGGCAAAGAACGCGTCGATGTGGTTGAGCTTCTGCCGGTGCGTGTCGTGCGCGCGCTTCCCCGGGCCAGCGAAGTACTTGTCGACCTCGCGCGGGTTCAGACGCCACGGCACGGTGCCGTAGAAGTCGCAGACCTCGATGACCGGCTTGATCAGCTGGTCGATCCTCGATGTTGCCAATCCGGCCGAGTCCCGTGGCCCACTGGCACTCGGTGAGCGCGTCGACGAAGAAGCTCTCCTCGTCCTGGGCGGACATCCGGGCTTGGCGGCGCTGTTGAAGAGTGACAAAATCGGCCAAACCGATCTCGATCGACCCTGTTCCCCCAGCTTCAATAGACTTCTCTAAGTTGCTCGCAAATTCCTGGAGATCGCGAAATAGGGCTACGTACGCCGCTGACCTACTGACGAGCACTCAAGGACACCCTCACCAGCACAGGACGCACCCCAGGCACCGAAGACCACGGCTGACCCACCGCAGCCTGGCCCAGCAGCCGGTATCGCCCGACCCGTGTTGCGGTGACAGAACACGTCCCGGCAGTGCGGTGCCTGCGACAACATGATCGGCCTACGCCGCGTCCGTCAGGCCGGTGGAGCGCCGGCCCCCGCCCGAGGGCTACAGCCGCGCGATCGACACCCGCCGCCAGACAGCACCTCCATCCCGCGTCGACTCGGGCGCCGCGGCAGCGGTGGAGCGGCAGACCGCCGCGAGGGGGAGCTGTCCCGCCGCGCATTCCCGGAACCGACATCGTCGCGGAAGGCGCGCCGACCCCGCTCGAGCGGGTCCGCCTCCAGCGCCACCGTCAAGCCGAGGTCGCCCACGCCGCAGCGGCGCCCCGAGTCCGCGCGGAGCGGGCACTGACGGAGACCACGGCCTCGCAGACGGCGCCGCTGGGCAGGACCGCGTAGGGAAGGAGACCTCGAGGCCTCAAGGGTGGGGCGAGGACGTCGTCGCGGCGGTTGACGCTGCGAAGGTGCGCTTCTAACCGGTGGCAGTGGAACGGTGCTCGTCTACATCTGACCGGCACCGATCCGACGCGGATCGCGCTGACGCGGAACCATCCGTGCTGCTGCGCCTCTGCCTGTGAGCACGGGCTGGTGTTCGGCGCGCACCGGTCAAGACCAGGGACACCGCGCCTCGCCCCGGCGACATGGCCGGGGCCTACTCATCTAGCGACCGCGCTGCTTGCCTCCTCGACTGTCGCCCGCAGTACTCAATTCAGACCGTGTGAACAAGGTTTACCCTTGCTATCCGCTGGTCGACGGTGCAGGTCTCCCTTCCGAGACCCCTTCCCTGGGGAGAGTGTCCGTTTCGGCAGGGGAATCGGGTGTGCTCGTCGGCGAAGGGCTATGCAAGGGAGTGGTAGTGGGGTGAACCGGGCTCTCCGAGTGACGCCCCGTCACCGCAAGCACTATGCAGATCAGAGCAGCTGCCGTGCCGGCCAAGGCGATGATCATTCGACTAGGGGGAATGAACGTCCGCCGCCGCATAGAAGGAGCCGCTGCGGGCCGAAGGTCGATCACCTCAGTGCTGTCGGCCCAGGCGTGCAAAGCATCGCGTAGCCGCTGTTCGACGCCGTGTTGGTGAATCTGGCCGGCGTTCATAGGAGGATGCCCGTCAGCAGCCGACCGTCGGGAGACACGTATCGCCGGGGAAGTCTCTCGGTCATTGGGTTGTCTCCAGTTGTCTAGCGAGAACGCCCAGGGCTCGACTGGCGGTTGATTTAACCGTCCCGCGGGAAACTCCAAGGGAGTCGGCGATCTGGGCTTCGGTAAGGTCTGACCAGTAACGCAAAACCAGAACTTCGCGCTGCCGCTGAGTAAGACACCGCACAGCGTTGATCACCTCCTGATGCGTCTCGGAGATAAGAACGCCACTGTCTGCCGACGGCATGTGCAGTGAGCGCTCCGGAATGTAAGCGCGTGCGGTTCGTCGCCGGCGTAGTACCGACCGGGCGGCGTTGATCACGCTGGTGCGCAAGTACGCTTCCGGGTCGTCCAGTTCGGCAAGTCGTCGCCCATGCCGGCGCATCAATGCTGCGAAGGCATCTTGCACTACATCTTCTGCCGTTGGGAGGTCATCGACCAAGAGGAGAGCCAACCGGACCAGTGGCAGTCTACGATGATGGTATAGCGTGGTGAGCTCGTTCTCCGATTCGACCGGCGATCTTCCGGAAGAGACGGGTGCGAGCAAACTACTTCTGTCATCGGAGCGATTTACCGGTGCACGCAGGCCAATTTTGGCCTGCACCTGGCGCAGAAGATACACACTTCGACGGCAAAGGCCAGGAATTGGCCCGCGCCGACTTCGCCACAAGGCGCGCTGCCGTACTGCAGTTGAAATCGTTGCTGTGCTCACGTGTCTCCTGGACATCGTGCTGTCGGACCGCCCGCCTATAGAGCCGGACGGGCGGACCGCGCCGCAGGTTAGGCCGTACGGCATGCCTTCACATGGTGTGGACGACCCACCTATGTCAATCAGTTGGTCAAGAGATCGCCGTGGCTCCCTC
>NZ_FMCI01000256.1 GCF_900091845.1 Streptomyces sp. SolWspMP-5a-2 | reverse complement strand
GACTCGCACCCCCACGTCAGGCCTCGCCGATGGCCCCTCCCCGTCGTCCCGCGACCGCCCCCTCCAGTTGCGCCGTCAGGATGCGGGCAAGGCGGGGTTCCACGTCCACGACGGCGTGTGCCAGACGGGGGTCGGCGCGGTAGAGCGCCGCGATCTCCGGGCCGGGCGTCGCGATGTTCCAGAACGATCCGGCCATCGAGGTGGCGGCGGCCATCAGGTCCACGCCGTCCGCCTCGGTCAGCTCCGGCAGCCGCGCCCGCACCTCGGCGACGACGGCGTCGACCGCCGCCAGGGTCACCAGCTTGAACGCCCGCACCGCTTCGACCGAGACGTTGCGTTCGAGGTTCATCGGCGCCTGGGCGAGCAGGTCGCAGAACATGCCGCGGGACGCGAGCGTGCGGGCGAAGGCCGCGGCCACGCCCGCCGCGTCGCCGTCCGCGACCCGGCCGATCGCGTCGCACAGCACCGGCGCCCACTCCTGCCAGCCTGCCGCGGTCAGCCGCAGGAAGATCTCCTCCCGCGTCTCGAAGTAGCGCAGCAGCGCGGACTTGTGCATGCCCACGGCCGCCGCGATGTCGGTCAGCGTGACCTGCCGGATGCCGCGTTCGGCGCCCAGGGCCCGCGCGGCGTCCAGGATGGCGGCCTCCCGCCGCTGCTTGGCCTGCGGGGACCGGGCGCGCTGGAAGTCGGTGGTGTCCACGGCCCCCATGCTAGCGCAACGGAGTTGCACTATTACCGCAACCGTGTTGCACTAAAACTCATGAACGAGAACACGAGCGACAACACGAACGCGGGCACGACCGGGACCACACAGCTGACCTGGTTCGTCACCGGGTCCTCCCGGGGCTTCGGCCGGGCCCTGGTCCGCGCCGCCCTCGAAGCGGGCGACTCCGTGGCGGCGACGGCCCGGCGACCCGAGCAACTCGCGGACCTGGCGGCCGAGTTCGGCGACCGGATAGCGCCGATCGCCCTCGACGTGACCGACCCGGAGGCCGCCCGGACGGCGCTGGCGCACGCGCGCGAGCGGTTCGGGCGGATCGACGTGCTCGTCAACAACGCCGGGTACGCCAACGTCTCCCCGATCGAGACCACCGACGACGCCGACTTCCGCGCCCAGTTCGAGACCAACTTCTGGGGCGTCCACCACGTCACCAAGGCGGCGATCCCGCTGCTGCGCGAGCAGGGCGGCGGTCTCGTCGTGCAGTTCTCCTCCATGGGCGGCCGCGTCGGAGGCTCGCCCGGGATCGCCTCCTACCAGGCGGCGAAGTTCGCGATCGACGGCTACAGCCGGGTGCTGCGCGCGGAGACCGAGCCGTTCGGGATCCGGGTGCTCGTCGTCGAGCCGAGCGGGTTCCGCACCGACTGGGCCGGGTCCTCGATGACCGTGCACGATGTCCCCGAGGGCTACGAGGACACCGTCGGCGCGATCAACCGGCGCATCCGGCAGAGCACCGAGGGCCCGGCGGGCGACCCGGTGCGCGCGGCGGAGATCCTGGTGCGGATGACACGGCGCCGCGACATCCCGACCAACCTGGCGCTCGGCGTGACGGCCTCGGACGGGTCCCTGGCGCTGGACCGGCGACTGCTGGCGCAGGACGAGAGGTGGAGCGCGGTCGGACGGTCGGCGGACTTCGCCGAGGAGTACCCCGTGGAGTTCCCGCCGGACCGGCCCGCCTGACAGCCGCCCGGCCGCCGCCCGGCGGTCGGCCCGTCGCCCGCGCGCCAGGCGGTCACCAGCCGTGTGGCGAGCGGCCAACACCCCTTCCGCGAAGGCGCCTTGGGCCGAAAGGACGATTCAGCGGCCGGGCGAGCGGTCCGTCAGGATCGCGTCGGCGACGACGGTGAAGAGGTGGTCCGCGCGGGAGGCGAGCGCGGGCTGGTCGCGGGTCCAGGCGAGGGCGCCGGCCAGCGCGTACAGGTCGGTGCCGTCGAGGTCGGCGCGGGCGGCACCGTCGTCCTGGGCGCGGACGAGGAGGCGGGCGCCCGCCGCCTTCATGGCGACGCAACTGGCGTGCAGCGCCGAGTCGGGGTCCTCGATGGCGGCCACCATCGAGGCGATCACCCCCTGGTAGGCGGCCGCGCAGTCGACGAACTCGCGGAGCCAGACGGCGAGGGCGTCGCCGGACGACCCGGACTCCTGGAGCGCGTCGGCCCGTTCCGCGAGCCGGTCGAAGCCGGTGCGCAGAAGCGCTTCGAGGAGCGCCTCCCGGGTCGGGAAGTGGCGCTGCGCGGTGCCGAGCCCGACCCCGGCCCTGCGGGCGATGTCGCGCAGCGAGGCACCGGCGCCCTCCTCCGCGACGACGGTCTCCGCGACCTCCAGCAGGTGGTCCCGGTTCTTCCTGGCGTCCGCGCGCACATGCCCTCCTTGATAAGCGGGTCAGTGACCCGTATATTCGATCGGGTCAGTGACCCACTTAGGGTATGCCCTGGTTGACGGAGACGAGAGCGATGTCGGCGATCATGATGAAGGCCATCCGGCTGCACGAGTACGGCGGCCCCGGAGTCCTGCGCCACGAGGACGTCCCGGTGCCCGTGCCGGGGACCGGCGAGGTGCTGGTCCGGGTGCGCGCGGTCGGCGTCAACCCGCCCGACTGGTACCTGCGCGACGGCCTGACCGTGATGCCCGCGGCGATGCGGCCGGCGATCACGCTGCCCGTCGTGCCCGGGACGGACGTGTCGGGGGTGGTCGAACGCGTCGGCGACGGGGTGGACGGCTTCACCGTGGGCGACGAGGTCTTCGGCATGCTCCGCTTCCCTGGTTTCGACGGCAGCGCGTACGCGGAGTACGTGGTGGCGCCCGCGTCGGACCTGGCCCGCAGACCGGCTGGGCTCGACCCCGTGCGGGCGGCCGGAGCGCCCATGGCGGGTCTGACCGCCTGGCAGTTCCTGATCGACCTCGGACACGACGAGCCGTCGCCGTTCCAGGAGGCCAGGCACCGCCCCGTCCCCCTCGACGCGTCCAGCCGGGTCCTGGTCAACGGCGCGGCGGGCGGTGTGGGGCACTTCGGGGTGCAGTTGGCGAAGTGGCGGGGCGCGCACGTCACCGCGGTGGCCTCGGGCGGGCACGCGTCGTTCCTGCGCGATCTCGGCGCCGACGAGGTCGTCGACTACACCGAGGTCCGCCCCGAGGAGGTCGCGCGCGATCTCGACGTCGTCCTCGACACCGTCGGCGGCCCACGGAGCAGCCGTTTCCTGCGCACCCTCAAGCGGGGCGGCTCGCTCTTCCCGGTCTTCTTCGGCGCGTTCGACGCCGAGGAGGTCGCGCGGCTGGGGGTCACCGTCTCCACCACGCAGGTCCGCTCGAACGGCCCGCAGCTCGCGGAACTCGGGCGCCTGCTCGACGACGGCACGGTCCGGGTCGCGATCGACAGCACGTTCCCGCTCGCGCGGGCGGCGGAGGCGCACGAGCGGGCCGCCCGGGGCCACATCCGGGGGGAAGATCGTGCTCACCTGCGAGTGACGTCCCGGCGGGCCACGGCCGGACGGGACGCGCCGCGACCCGCCACGGCAGGGCGTTACGCCGCCGCCCCGGCCGTGGCCCGCCGAAGGGGTTCACCCCAGGTCCGCGTCGGCCGGACCCCCCGCCCGTCCGCCGTCACCGGGGCCGGGAGCGCTGCCGGGGGTGGCGGTGTGGTCTGGGTGTCCGGCCGTGCGGCGCCGTTCCTTCAGCTCCGCCTCGTACAAGTGGTCCCGTCCCGCCGCCAGTTCCCGGCGGATGCGCCGCTCGGTCTCCTTGAACGGCTCGTAGTAGCCGGCGTCGTACTCCTCGACGATCTGGAAGGTCCAGCGCCCGGGGAGCACGTTGCGGCCCAGGATCTCCCGGCTCACCCGCTCCGCCCACTCGGGGTGCCCGGCCTCGCGCAGCAACTCCACGGCACGGTCGAGTTCGAGGTCGGCGCCGCCGGTCAACTGGTGGAACGCGTACAGGTGTCCCCGGGCGCGTTCGGTCGTCTCCAGCGCCTTCGACAGCGCCCCCAGTGCCTCGACGACGGTGTCCGAGACACCGGGCGGACGCCGGTGCGCGCTGTCCGGGCGGTCGTGATCCGGTCGGTCGTGATGCGTGCTCATGGGGTCAGGGGTTCCCCGGACGGCCGTCGCGTCTCACCTTCCGTGCCCCGGCTCGCCCGTTGGGACGACGCGCGGGCGGGAGCCGTGGCCCGGGTGCGGGGCGCGGGGGTGGGGGTGGGGTTATCCCCACCCCCGATAGGGAGGTTGGCTCCGATGACCTGGCGGGGAGCCCGGGGATAGCTTCCGTCGTGGGGATTCCGGGTCCCCCGATCCGCCGGAAGGCGTCACCGTCCCACCCACCGAAGGCTCATCATGAACAGCTCCGTGCCCCTGTCCCCTCGGACCCTCGCTCCGCGGCGGCAGATCGGGCTCCTGACCGCTCTCACCGGGGCTGCCCTCGTCGCCCTCTTCGTCCTCCCCAACGCGCTGGCCCGCAGTTACATCAACGTGGGGAACGTCGGGGAGGTCGTGCGCCGGGGATTCGTCGTCTACTGGCGCTCGGGGAGCCAGAATCCGCCGGGCGAGCTGGAGGACGCGATCACCTTCTGGTTCCGTTTCCATCTCGTCAAGGCGGGCGTCGCCGCGCTGCTCCTCGCCGTGGTCGTGGCGCTCGGGGTCGTCCTGTGGCGGCGTTCGCGGCAGCGGGCCGACGGGCGGACGGGGAGCCGTCTCGCCCTCGGTCTGTCCCAGACGCCCGTCGCGCTGATCGGACTGTTCGCGCTGGTGGTCCTGCTGGCCAACCTGCAGGGCGCGGCGGCGCCGTTCGCGTCGCTGTTCCCGATGCTGACGACCGGGGGCGGGGGAACCGAACTCGGCACGACCCTCACCCAGGTCCAGGACCAGCTCGTCGCCTACCCGGGCGGTGCTCACGCCCCCGCGCTCACCAGGATGGTCGACGATCTCACCACCTACCACGTGGTCTTCGCCGCGCTGACCGGCGTGCTGGCGCTCGCGCTGGCCGGGACGAGCGTCGTCGTCTGGCGGCGCCTGCGGACGGCGTCCGACGCGCGGTCGAGGCGCACGATCAAGGTCACGGGCACCGCCTCCGCGCTCCTGGCCGCCCTGGTCCTGGTCGTCGTCCTCGCGAACATCTCGACGGCGACCCACTCCCCCGAGGCCCTGGCCGCGCTCTTCGCCGGGGGATGGTGAGGGACACCGGGCGACGGCGGGCCGATCTCACCGCACGCGGCCACCCGGTCCCGCGCCCGGCTCGGGCCGACCGAGCCGGACCGGGACACCCTCGTCGTGGAGACCGCGAATCTCGACACCAGCCGCGCGTTCGGGCGCCGCGTCACGGCCGAGGTCGTCCGGCGCGCGGACACCGTTGGCTCAACTCCCGCTCCGAGGGCCCGCTCTACGCCTCCTTCACGCTCGTCACCGTGATCTGCTGCCGGTGAGGTCGGCCGGGGCGCGGCAGCCTGACGTCAACTCGGCTCCCCGTGACGCCAGTTCGAACGCCGTCGCCCGGCCGGGGCTCGTGTCGCGGGGTCGATGGCGTGCGGGGCAGGGGCTCCCGAGCGGTGTTCCCGTCGCCCCTGGCGTGGTCAACCGCCGTCGTCCGCCGCGCCGTTGTGCGGGACGGCGGCGGCTCTCGCGTCGTCGGACGGCGCCGCCCCTCCCCGTCGAACCGCTCCGGAGCGTGCACCGGCGCTCTACGATGAGTGGTCGATCCGGGAGGCCGCGATGGAGATGCCGTACACCGAGCCCGAGGCGGTCAGGCCCCGGCCGGACTATCCTCCCCGGACTCCCCCGCCCCCGAAGAAGCCGCCGAGCCCGCCGCCGCCGGAACCGCCCCGGAGCGCACTGGACGATCCGCCCGTGCCGCAGCGCGCCGGACGGGACGGTGTGCCCGTCATGCGGAACCGGCGAGGAGCCTCCTGGTCCCTGGAGGCGCGGCCCTGGGCCCCGGCCAAGGCGGCCGGGAAGGTGGCGGAGCGCCTGGCCGAGTGGGGGTTCGAGACGCCCCGGCACCTCGACGAGGTGGTGCGCCTGGCCGTCTCCACGGTCGTCGGGGACGGCGGCCGACGCGTCAGCGTGCACGTGTCCGAGCAGGACGGCCGGGCCCTGGTCCTCGCCTTCAGCCACCGGCCCGCCACACCGGGGGCCCCGTCCGGCGAAACGGTCCTGCCCACCCTGCGCGACCTGGGCGCGGACAGTTGCGGGACCGAGGTGACCGGCGAGGGGCGGCGGGTGTGGGCGCTGCTGGCCCTCACGCCCGCGCCCGCGGACCCCCCTTGAGGCGCCGGGCGCCGTGGCCCGCTCAGGGTCGTCCGCCGTGCGGCCCGCGCGGGGCCGGGAGGGAGCGCAGCAGGTCCCACAGCGGGCGGCCGCCCGACGCCCACGCTCCCAGGGTGTGCCGGTCGACGACGTGCAGCCGCTGCTGCCGGGCGAAGGCCGCGGCCGGTGCGGTGACCCGCCCGTTGGTCACGATCACCGCGATGTCCGCGCCGTGGACCTGACGGGCGGTGCCGTTGAGGACCTGGAGGTCGGGGGTGCCGACGGCGGAGCCCGCCAGGCCGTCGCGCCGGTGCTTGCACTGGATGACCCAGCGCCGCCCGAAGGGGTCGGTGGCCTTCACGTCGGCGCCCAGATCGCCCCGGCCGCCGACCCGGACGGCGTCCGCGCAGCCGTCCCGGCGCATCAACTCCCCCACGGCGTCCTCGAACCGGGTGTGGTGCAGGCCGTCCAGGCGGGTCAGCTCGTAGCGCAGGCCGCGCATCCGGACCGCCTCCCAGCGGGCCCGCTGCCGTCTGCGGTGGTGCAGGGCGGCGCCCGCCGTCACGGCCACCGCGACGACGACCACGAGGACCCAGCGGTGGGTCAGCAGCCAGTCGACGACGACCAGGACCCCGGCGACGGCCACCACCGCGCCGAGGAACCCGCCGATCAGACGGTCCTCCGCCCGCCGCCTGCGCCTGACGGGCCCGCGGGCCGGGCGGCGGGCCGTGCCGCGTCGTCGGACCGGCTGCCGTGCGCGCGGAGGCCGGCCGCCCCGGGTGCGCGGGACGCTCATCGGCCGCCTCCGGCACGGCAGTTGGGCACTGTCCCGTCGATGGTCAGCAAGCGTCCAGACCTCCCCCGAACCGTACGGACACGCCGCCCGGGACGAAGCGCGCCGTCCCGGACCTCCTGTGTAGCGGGAAGACGGGGGCCACGAAGGCTGATTGCCGACCAATGACATGAAGCAGTCGGAGGTGGCCGAAATTCACATATCGCGCGCGGGATCCACGGCTTCGGTGATCCGCGGTCGTCCCGGGAGGAGCTTCCGGCGGTCGATCCACCGCGCCCCCGGACGTGCGACACCGTGCGGGCGGGCGCGTGTTCTCCGGAGTCCAGGTGGGCGGCTACAACTCTTGTCCGCTCTCGCAGGTCCAATCCGGCACAGGGAACACATGAGCGACTTCTGGGGAAACGGACCATGACACAGAGACAGTTCGCCGTCGCCGCGGCCTCCTTCCTGATCCTGGCGGGCGCGACGCTCACCGCGGCGCCCGGCGCCTGGGCGGGCACACCGGGCGGGACCCGCGCCGTCGACCGCAACAGCGACTTCGACGGCGACGGCTACGACGACGTCCTGATCGGCGCCCCGACCGGAACCGACGGTTCCCGCAAGGGGTCGGGGTACGTCACCGTCCAGTACGGGTCCGCGCGCGGCATCGGGACGGCCACCGGCGCGCGCGCCGGGCGCACGGCGGTCTTCGGCCAGGACACCCCCGGAGTCCCCGGGACCGCCGAGGCCGGTGACGGCTTCGGCGCCGCCGTGGCCACCGGGGATCTCGACGGCGACGGCTACGACGACGCGATCGTGGCCGCGCCCGGCGAGGACGTCGGCACGGTGCGCGACGCGGGCCGGGTAACCGTCCTGTTCGGGTCGCGCACCGGGCTGAGCGCGGCCCGCAGCGTCACCTTCGGGGCGGCCGTGCCCACGGCGGACGCCAGGTTCGGGCTGGCCGTGGCGGCGGCGCGGCTGACCGGCGCCACGCCCGCCGACGTGCTCGCGGTCGCCGACGTGCGGGGCGCGGACCTGTTCACCTACGGCGCCGGTGCGCTGAGGCCGACGGGCCGCGTCGACACCGCCGTCGCCCCGGGCGGCGAACGGATCGAACCGGCGTCGCTGACCACGGGCGACTACGACGCCGACGGCTATGCCGACCTGGTGGTGTCCGGGCGCAGTCTTGAAGAGGACGGCACCGGGCGCTCGGCGGTCTACAGCGGCGGGGCCACCGGGCTCAGGTACGCGCGGGACCTGCCCGGCGGCCCTGCCACCGCCTCGGGGGACATCGACGGCGACGGCTACGACGACCTCGTCCACGGCAGGCCCGACCGCCCCGAGGACGTCTACGAGCCGCTCACCGGCGGGACCGTCCTCGTCTACCTGGGCGGCCCGCGCGGCTTCCTGGACCACGACGAACTCGGCACCCCGGACCAGGTGTGGGGGCAGGACCGGCCCGGGGTGCCGGGCACGGCGGAGCTGGGCGACGGGTTCGGGGCCGATGTGTCGCTGGCCGACGTCGACGGCGACGGCTTCGCCGACCTGGCCGTCGGGGTGCCAGGCGAGGACATCGGGACGGTCCGGGACGCGGGGTGCGTGACGGTGCTGCGCGGCACCGCGCACGGGCTGACGGCGACCGGCGCGGTCTCCTTCAACCAGGGGACCGCGAACGTCCCGGGCACCGTGGAGCGGGACGACCGGTTCGGCGGGCAGGTCAGGCTGGTCGACTCCGACCGCGACGGCCGCAGCGAGCTGCTGGCCACGGCGCCCGGCGAGAACACCGGCGACGGGGTGGCCTGGCTGCTGCCCGCGACCTCGCGGGGCGTGGTGGCCACCGGTTCGTGGGCCTACGGCGGAGGGTCGCTGGCCGCGCCGGGCGCCGACGCGCACTTCGGGGCGGCCGTCGACGAGTGAGCCGGGCCGCGCGGGCGGGAACCGGCCGCCGTCCCGCCGGGTCAGGTCGTCCCCCGCCCATGAGACGATCATCGTGACCGTGCGGACGGACAGGTAGGGGGAACCGTGGTCTTCGTCGTATTGCTCGTGGTCGTGGCGCTGGTCGCCGGTGGATGCGTGTGCGTGGTGTGGGCCGACCGGGGCGGGCCCCGGTGGGCGCGGGTGGTGGCGGCGGTGACGCTCTCCGCCGGTGAACTGCTGCGCGGCGCCCGCAGGAGGAGCCGTCGGAGCGTCGGCGGCGGCTCGTCCGACAGCGGGGACTAGCGTCGGGCGGTCCCGGGGCGGTGGACGCCTGCCGACCCGGGGTCAGGTCCCGGCGGTGAGAACCGTCAGCGGTCCTCGGCGCGGTCGCTGAGGCCCATGTACATGGTCCGGTGCAGCTCGGCCGCGTGCGCGCTGAGCAGCCGGGCGGCGAGGGGCCCGTCCTGGGCGGCGAGCGCGGCCCTGATGTCCTTGTGCTCCTGGTTGCTGACCCGCAGGTAGTCCATGGAGTAGGGCAGGAAGTAGCGGTACAGCTCCCCGGTGACCTGCTCGTACATCGCGCAGGCGTCCGGCAGCCCCGCGCCGCGCACGACGGTGGAGTGGAAGCCCCGGTCGGCGGCGTGGAACTCCGCCCAGGTGGTCGCGTCGTCCATGGCGGCGATCGCGCGGTCGAGGCCGGCGAGCGTGCCGCCGTCGACACGGAGCGCCGCGAAGTGGCCGAAACCCGCCTCCAGGACGGTCCGTTCGTCGATGAGGCGGCGCACCCGGGCGCTGTCCTCGCGGTAGGCGGCGGTCTCCGCGACGGTGTGGTGGCGGGGCCGGTCGGCGATGAACGTGCCGCCGTTGCGGCCGGGCCTGCGGTGGACGACGCCCTCGCGCTCCAGCGCGCCGAAGGCCCGGCGGACGGTGATCTCCCCGACGCCGAGGGCGCTGGCGGTGGCCCGAACGTTCGGCAGGCGCTCGCCGGGCGCGAGCAGGCCCAGGTCGACGGCGAGGGATATCCGCGCCCGGACGGTGTCCAGGGCGCTGGTGCGCCGGATCGCCGTCAGGGGGTCGCTGCTGAGCGGGTGTGCCGCGGCGGCGGGGGCCTCGGGTTCCATCCGGTCAGCGTACTGGCGCCCGGCGGGCGCCCGGTGAGGTGTGCGCGTACCCGTGGTGCCGGTGAGACGGATCACCCCGAACTCTTTACCTGCTCAAAGTGAGCATGTTTTGATGGCCGGGATTCGCCCCCGCTCCGTACGATCCGAAGGCACTGATGAAGATCTCCGGACTGCAGACCGCCGGCACACCCGGCGACGTCGAAGCCAACCTGCGCGAGCTGGACGCGGCCTGCGCGCGGGCCCGTGCCGAGGGAGCCGAGCTGCTCGTCACCACCGAGCTGTTCCTCACCGGCTACGACATCGGCGACCTGGTGCGCGAGCTGGCCCGCACCGACCTGCTCTCCCCGGTCAGGGAGCTGGCCGCGCGCCACGGCCTCGCGCTGGTCGTCGGCCTCCCCGAGCACGAGGACGGCGCGTACTACAACAGCGCGTTCTTCGTCGGCCCCGGCGGGGAGGTGCTGGGCAGGCACCGCAAGAGCCACCTCTTCGGCGCGCTGGACCGCCGCTACTTCACCGCGGGCGACCGGGCGGCCACCCTGGTCGACTTCGGCGGCCTGCGCATCGCCCTGCTGATCTGCTACGACGTCGAGTTCCCGGAGACCGTGCGGGCCGCGGCGGCGGCCGGGGCCGACCTCGTCGCCGTCCCCACCGCGCAGATGGAGCCGTTCGCGTTCGTCGCCGACCACGTGCTGCGGGTGCGGGCCTGGGAGAACCAGGTCTACCTCGCCTACGTCAACCACGTCGGCGTCGAGGGCTCCCTCACCTATGTGGGGCGCAGTTGCGTCGTCGCGCCGTCGGGCGAGGTCCTGGACCGGGCCGAGCACGGCACCCGCCTCGTCCTCGGCGACGTCGACCCGAAGACGGTGGCCGCAGCCCGCGCCGCCAACCCCTATCTCGACGACCGCCGTCCCGAGCTGTACGTTCCCCTCTCCCCCGCTCCCGAGGACCGCTCATGGTGACCGATTCCGTCTCTCAGCCGCAGCCCGTTCCGCAGCAGTCGTCCCCGCGGCTCGCGGGCCGTCTGGGCACCGGGTCCATCGTGTTCATGGTGATCGCGGCCGCGGCGCCGCTGACCGTGGTCGGCGGCAACGTGCCGCTCGCCATCGCCGGGGGCCCCGGCGCGGGCGCCCCGGTCGGCTTCGCGCTCGCGTCGCTGATCCTGCTGGTCTTCGCCGTCGGGTTCGTCACCATGACACCGCACGTCCCGCAGGCCGGTGCCTTCTACGCCTACGCGACCCGGGGGCTCGGGGAGCGGGCGGGGGTGGGGACGGCGGCCGTCGCGCTCGTCGCCTACACCGCGATCCAGGTCGGGGTGTACGGGTATCTCGGCTGGGCCTTCAACGACGCGCTGGGCTCCTTCGGGATGGGCACGCTGCCGTGGTGGGTGTGGGCGCTGGGCGCGGTCGCCGTCGTCGCCTTCCTCGGCTACCGGCACATCGAGCTGAGTTCCAAGGTGCTCGGCGTGGCGCTGGTGCTGGAGATCGCCGTGGTCGTGGTGCTGGACGCGGTCGTCTTCGCCCGCGGCGGCGCGCACGGCATCACCGCCGAGCCGTTCACCCCGCACGCGGCGTTCTCGGGTCCGCTGGGCATCGCCGTGCTGTTCGCGCTGACCGGGTTCATCGGGTTCGAGGCGACGGCCGTCTTCCGCGACGAGGCCCGCGACCCCGAGCGCACGATCCCGCGGGCCACCTATCTGGCCGTGCTGATCATCGGCGGTTTCTACACGCTGTCCTGCTGGGCCCTGGTCCTGGCGGCCGGTACCGGGGAGGCGTCGGCCGTGGCGCAGCGGACCGTGGACGGCGAGGGCAACATGCTGATGGACACCGCGCAGGCGTACGTCGGCACGACGCTGCGCGACGTGATGCAGGTGCTGCTGCTGAGCAGCCTCTTCGCGTGCGTGCTCTCCTTCCACAACGTGATCGCGCGCTACACGTTCACGCTCTCCCGCCAGGGGCTGCTGCCGTCCCGGCTGGGCACGGTGCACGCCCGGCACCGTTCGCCGTCGGCGTCGTCCGTGCTCCAGAGCCTGACCGCGCTGGTCCTGGTGGTCGGCTGCGCGCTGCTCGGACTCGACCCGCTGGTCGGGGTGTTCGGCTCGATGGCGGGCATCGCGACGGTCGGCATGGTCGTGCTGATGCTGATCACGTCGGTCGCGGTGCTGGTGTTCTTCGCGCGCCGTCCCGAGACGGTCGGGGGCCGTCTCTGGCAGACCCGGATCGCGCCGGTGCTCGCGGTGATCGGGCTGCTGGCCGGGATGTGGCTGGTCCTGGTCAACTTCACCCTCGTCACGGGCGGCGGCCTGGTGCTGAGCGTGATCCTGGCCCTCATCCCGTTCGCCGCGCTGGTGGCGGGCTGTCTGTACGGGCCGCGCGGATCGGCGCTCGACCGGCCGGCCGAGGAGGTCGCCGCCCGGGAGTGACCGGCGGCGGGGCGCCTCCCGGTCCGCACGGGAAGTGCCGCGGAAGGGGCGTGGGGCGACCGGTTCCGGGGCCGCCCGGCGCCCCTCGCGCGTTCCGGCGCACTCGCCCGCCCCCATTCCCTCGCCCGCACCCGCCCCCTCGGGTGCTCCGGCGTCCCCGCCCGTCCCCGCCCGTCGCCGCTCGCCCGGCCGTTCCGTCAGGCGGCCGGGTCCGCGCCGGTGAAGAAGGCGACGAGGCTGTGCGGGGCGTCCTCGCCGTGGCACAGCCACTGGACGTGCCGCGCCTCGACGGCCGCGGCGGCGCTGCGCGGGAACAGGGCCTCCTCGTAGACGGCGAGCGCGGCCTCGGTGTCGTCCGGGTGGGCGGCGAGGGCGAGGCCGAGTTCGGCGCCGTCGTACATGGCGAGGTTGGCCCCCTCGCCGGACGGGGGCATCAGGTGGGCGGCGTCGCCGACGAGGGTGACCCCGGGGACCCGGTCCCAACGGTGGTCGTCCGGGAGGGTGTTGACGGTGCGGGGCACCGGGGCGCTCTCGCCGTCGGTGAGCAGCGCGGTGAGCCCCGGGGCCCAGCCGGGGAACTCTGCGGCGACCGCGGCCCTGGCCGCCTCGGCGTCGGTGAAGTCGATGGCGTCCAGCCACGCGCGCTCCTTGTCGACGGTGACGTAGGTGTGCAGGACGCCGTCCGGCTCGCGGTGGGCGGAGATGCCCCGGCCGGGGGCGAGCGCGGAGAAGGAGCCGTCGCCGACGACGCGGGCGCTCTCGGGGTGGCGGGTGTCCACGTCGTAGAGGTAGGTCTCGATCATGGACCTGCCGATGTAGGCGGGCACCGCGTCGGAGAGCAGCGGGCGGACGCGCGACCAGGCGCCGTCCGCGCCGACGAGCAGGCCGGTGGTGACGGTCGTCCCGTCGGCGAACGTCACCTCGTGCCGTCCGCCGCCGAGCGACCGGGCGCCGGTGACCTTGCGGCCCCACCGGACGGTGCCCTCGGGCAGCGCGTCGACGAGCATCCGCCGCAGGGCGGCGCGCGGCACCTCGGGGCGTCCGCCGGTGCCGTCGTCGGGCTCGTCGAGCAGGACGGTGCCGTCCTTGTCGGCGATCCGGGAGGCCTGGGCGCCCTGGTGGACGATGCCGAGGAACTCCTCGTACAGCCCGGCCGCCCGCAGCGCGCGCTGCCCGTTGTGCTCGTGGATGTCGAGCAGGCCGCCCTGGGCGCGGGCCGTGGGCGACGCCTCCGCCTCGTGGACCGTCACGGGGATGCCGTGGACGTGGAGCACGCGGGCGAGCGTCAGTCCTCCGAGCCCGGCGCCGATGATCGTGACCGGAGTGTGCATGGTCCCTGCCTCCTGGGTGCGTGTACGCGGACGGTGCGGTCCGGTGTCCCTGTCGCCGCCGCGCTCCGGGCGCATCCGGCGATTTCCCTGGAACACCGTTCCAGTATCACCACCATGGAACGCCGTTCCATGCATTGTCAAGCTGGAACGTCGTTCCAGGACGGGGTAGCATGGCCGCATGGCAAGCAGCGCGCGCCGTCCGGAGCGACGGCAGGAACCGCTCTCCCGGGAGCGCATCGTCACGGCCGCCGTCGAGCTGCTCGACACGGCGGGCGAGAGCGGGCTCACCTTCCGCGCGCTGGCCGAACGCCTCGCGACCGGTCCCGGAGCGATCTACTGGCACGTCACCGGCAAGGGCGAACTGCTGGCCGCCGCCACCGACGCCGTCCTCGGCACGGCGCTCGCCGAGGACCCCGGAGCCTCGCCGCGGGACGCGGTGCGGACCCTGGCGCTCGGTGTCTTCGACGCGCTCGACGTCCACCCCTGGGTCGGCGCGCACCTCGTGAGCACGGAGTCGCACGCGCCGACACTGCCGCTCTTCGAGCGCGTGGGACGGCAGGTCCGGGCGCTCGGGGTGCCGGAGTCCGCCTGGTTCACCGCGGCGTCCACGCTGCTGAACTACATCCTCGGGGTGGCGGGCCAGAACGCGGCCAACACCCGCAGGGCCGCGCCCGGCACGGACCGCGCGGCGCACCTGGGCGGTGTCGCCGACGCCTGGAGCGCGCTCGACCCGGCCGAGTACGCGTTCACCCGGAGCGTCGCCGGGCAGGTGCGGGACCACGACGACCGGGCGGAGTTCGCCGCCGGGATCGACCTCATCCTCGACGGGATCACCGCGCTGTCCCGGTGACCGGACCTCCGCCCGCCCGGCGGCCGCACGGGGCCGGAGTGCGCGCGGCGGGCGGGAACGGGCGGACAGGCCCTAGAGTCGGAGCAATGAGCAGGCATCCACAGCACAACCGCCCGACCCCCGAACAGGCGGTGGCGGCAGCGGAGTTCCTCGCCGGGCAGGAGATCACGCACACCGAGTGCAGGCGGTGCGGCAGCGGCATCTCGGGCATCAACGGGCGCTACGCCTGCGGTCATTGCGGCTGGGTGAACCACTGGTCGGAGGGGCACACCGTGCTGCCGCCCGAGGACCAGGACCCGGTGCGCTGACAACCCCCGCCCTGCGCAGGCACGTTGGCGGACCGGACGACCGATCACCTTACGGCGGGGCCCGGTTAGGCCGCCGGACCGCCCCCTGTCACCGCCGTCGGAAGCGGACCCGGCCGCCGCGCGCGGGGACGAGGGTGACCGACAGGAGGCGGGCCCGTTCCTCGGGGCCCGCCGGTTCGGGGACGGCCGCCGCGAGGATCTCGGTGAGCACGATCTCGATCTCCAACTGGGCGAGGGACACCCCGATGCAGCGCCGCAGCCCGCCGCCGAACGGCGTCAGCGTGTAGGGCGGCGCGGCGGCCTCCAGATGGCGTCCGGGACGGAACGCGTCCGGCTCGGGCCACAGGGCCGGGTCGAGGTGGGTGAGCGGGAAGAGCGCGGCGACGAACGCGTGGCGCGGCACCGGCCGCCCGCCCAGCTCGGTGTCGCGGGCGGCGGTGCGCATCGCGTTGTACACGGCGGGCCGCAGCCGTCCCGACTCCTTGACGGCGGCCTTCAGGACCCGGTCCGAGCCCGCGTCGAGGTCGGCCATCAGGTCGTCGCGGGCGGCGGGGTGGTGGGCGAGCAGATGGAGGGTCCAGGCGATGGTGGTCGCCGTCGTCTCGTACCCGGCGAGCACCAGGCCGGTCAGCTCGTCCAGGATCTGCGTGTCGCCCAGGGCCGCGCCGTGCTCGTCGCGCTCCTCCAGGAGCGTGGACAGCACGTCGTCGCCGCCGGGGCCGCCCGGCCGGGCGCGGCGGTCGGCGATCTCCCGGCGCGTCAGGTCCCGCACGGCCGCGCGCAGCCGGTGGAAGCGCCCGCCGGGGGAGAGCGGTCCGAGGTCGCGGCGCAGGGGCTCGGGCAGGAACAGCACGGCGAGGTTGTCCATGCCGACGAAGGCGTTGAGCGCCCGCCGGAAGGCCGCCGTGCGCACCGGGTCGGTCAGGCCGAAGACGACGTTCAGGATCACGTCGAGCGTCAGCCGCTGCGCCCAGGGGCGGACCGGCACGGCTTCCCCGGTGACCAGGTCGGACAGCTCCCGCCTGACGAGGTCGCGCACCCGCTGCGTCCACCCGGCGATCCGGGTGCCGTGGAAGGGCGGCAGCAGCAGCCTGCGGTGGGTCAGGTGCCGGGGCGGGGGCGTGCAGATCAGCGAGCCGCTGCCGACGGCGGGCGCGAGCAGGGCCGTCGCGTCGCCGCCGGTGAACCGCTCGTGGTCGGTGAGGACCGCGCGGTTGGTGGCGGCGTCGGCCGCGCAGACCAGGGCGCCCCGGTAGGGGAACGTACGCAGCGAGAAGACGGGCCCGAGGCGGCGGCGCAGCGACCGCGCGTACCCCTGCGGGTCCATCAGCATCCGCGCGGTCTGCACGGGGCGCGGGGCGCGGCTGGCCGGGGGGAAGAGGCGGGGGTCCCAGGCGGGCTCCCGGGTGAACGCGATGCTCATGGGCGGCGGTGCTCCTGCTGGGCGTCGGGGACCGGGCTCACTCACTCGGCTTCGACTGCCACGGGCCGTGCGGGTCGTCGTAGGTCCTGGCGTAGCGGTCGGTCGCTATCGGGGCCTCCAGAATCGTGTCGGGGACGGCGAACGCCTCGACCAGGGTGAGGGCGTGCGGGGCGAGCCGGGTGCGCAGGCGCTCGACGGTGCGGGGCAGCGCGCGCACAGCGTCGGCGGTGAGGTGGCCGTCGGCCAGCAGCGGTCCGGTGTGCGGGGTGAGGATCTCCAGCGCGAAAAGGTGCAGCGTCTGGGCGAGGAGGGCGCGGGTGGCCGGGTCGGCGGGGCGCCTGGACGCCGCGAGGAACGATTCGGCCGCGCGCCGCGTGACATGCGCCTCGACGAGTTCGAGGGCCGGGTCGACGGCGTGGTTCCAGCGTTCCAGCGGGTCGTCGGCGGGTTCGGCGAGGCGGTCGCCGGCCCGCGCGAGGCAGGTCAGCTCGTGGTGGACGAGCAGGTCGAGGACGGCCTCCGGGTCGGCGGGGTCGACCGGACCGGCCGGGGGCGGCCGGGGCGGTTCGTAGCCGCGTCCGGTGAGCAGGTCGGCGGCGGCCTTCGTCCAGATGACGAGGTTGTCGCCCTCGGCGGTGATGGCCCCCTCGATCGGGGTGAGCAGGTCGACGATCCGGTTGGCCGAGAGCAGTCCCTGGGCGCCGCAGCGCTCCCGGCACTCGGTGACGATGTCCCTGGCCTGCCAGGTGGCCCAGCCCTTGACGATCGGGACGAGCACCTCGGTCTCGGTGGGCCGCGGGTCGTTCGGGTCCGAGCGGCGCCGGACGACCTCCCGCATCAGGAGCGTCGCCGCGTAGGCGCGGGCGGTGGCGGCGAGCAGTCTGCTCTGGTGGCCGCGGTGGGCGAAGACCGGGACGTGGCTGTGGCTGCCGGGGGCGGAGGTGTGCCGCCGGTGGGCGTGGCGCACGGCGATGGTGAGGGTGGCGCGGGCCCCGGAGAGCGCGGCCGCGGCGAGGCAGAGCTTGCCGGTGGTGACGCGGTGGATGGAGCGCAGGAACCGCTGGCGGCGGTTGCGGATCGCGCTGTGGAAGGTGCCGTCGGGGTCGAGATCCGCGTGGTCGCCGGTGAGCAGCGCCGTGCGGTCGAGGCGCACGTGGTCGAAGGAGGTGATGGCGTGGTCGACCGCGGAGCCGGGCGTCTGGGAGAGGGGGCGTATCCGGATGCCCGGGAGCGGGCCGCGTTCGTCGCGCAGCGGGACCAGGAAGAGGAAGACGCCGTGGTCCTGGCCGCGCGCGACGAGGCGGGCGGCGACCAGGCCGGACTTGTCGCCGCCGACGGGCCCGGTGTTCGGCATGAACTTCTGGGCGTCCCGCGAGGGGGTGGTCAGCACGAAGGTGTCGGACTCGGGGTGGTGGGTGGCGGTGGTCTCCAGGCGGGCCGCGTTGTTGCCGTAGCCGAGTTCGGTGATGAGGACGGTGCCGTACTGGTCCAGCGTGGTGAAGGGGGTGCGGTCGACCTTGCCCAGCGGGTCGAGCCCGAGGAGGCTGCCGAGGAACAGGTTGTAGTGGACGGTGGCCAGCGTGGTGAGCGAGCCGTCGACCACGCCGAGCCATTCGTGCAGCGCCACCAGACGGCTGGTGTCGGTCACCAGGTCCTCGACCGACTCGATGTCCCGGTTGACGATCCGCAGCCGCTCGTAGGCGAGTTCGGAGCGCGCTTCCTGGGAGAGGCCGTCGCGGTACCGGAAGACCTCCCGGCGCAGGAGTTCCGTCCACGGGCGGTGGAGTTCGTCGAACCGCCCGGCGAAGAGGACGTCGGTGAGCCGGGATGCCAGGGCGGGATCGGGGAGAAGGGGCATGTCGTCGGTGTGGAGGTCTCCTTCCGTGCGCGCTATCTCCACCGCCGCGGTGGAGATCACGGTGCTCCGAAAAGGAGATGGCTCGCGGAATTCGCCGGGTCCTCGTCGCGGTAGAAGACCCCGGCGGCGTGCATGAGTCTGCTCTCGGTCAGGCGGCCGTCCTGGTCGGCGAGGCCGTCGAAGGCGGATTCGGCCTGGGTGGCGGGGACCCCGATGGCGACGAGGACGGTGGTGAACTCCTGCCGGGCCACGAGGCCGTCGCCGTCGCGGTCGGCGAGGCGGAAACCGGCCTGGTAGAGGGGGCCGATGAGGGTGTCGAAGTCGACGCTGACCCGGCGCAGGGCCTGCCGGAACTCGTCCTTGTCGACGCGTCCGTTGCCGTCGGCGTCGGCGGACTGCCGCAGGGACTGCCAGTAGTTCATCATCGCGCCCGTGTAGGCCTCGCCCTTGGCGGTGCGGCGCTCCCCGGTGGCTTCGAGGACGCGGCCCGCCATCAGCGTGAAGTCGTCCTGGGCGATGACACCGTCTCCGTTGGCGTCCAGCAAGGAGAACAGCCTTTCGTATTTCCAGTCCAGCAATTCACCCACGGGTTCCTCCAGGTCCGCATGTCTTCCCGAGAATCGGTTAGAGGGTATCGACGGCTAATCTGCTCAAACCACCCCATGGGAAGCTCTCGTTCAGGTGAAAAAACATCGCTCAAATTGACGCCGTGCCTGGTATTCGGCCATGCCTTCTTTCGCGCGGGGCGCACGCACGTTCCGCGCGCCCCCGTCGTCAGAGCAGTCCGTGGAGGTCGGCCGCGAAGCGGGTGCGGTGGACGGCGTGGACGAGCGCGTCCGGGGACTGGGAGCCCCGGTGCCCCGGGTGCGCGACGGCCTGGTCCCAGGGCGTCACGGCGCCGCTCAGCGGGGAGGGGCGGCCCAGGTAGGCCCCGGCGGTCTCCGCGAGGGTCAGCTCACCGGCGACCACCGCGTGCCAGAGGTCCCGGCCCTGGCCCACCACCCACAGGCAGAGGTCCTCGGTGCTGTCCTCGGACCAGACGAACCCGTCGACGACCACGCCCTGCGCGTAGTCGGCCAGCGCCTCCGCCGCCTCCAGGTACGCCCGCGCGAACTCCACCAGGACCGTCCCGGGCTGGTCCCCGAGCCACCGCTCCAGGGCCAGGAGACTGGGGCGGGTGGTGTCGAGGACCTCCCAGAACCACTCGGGAACCTCCGCCATGACCGCTCCCCCGTCCGGCCGACTGTGACGGCCAACTCGCTTTTGCTGCGTCGATGTTGCACCACCGTGAACAATCCCGGGGCGACCCGGCGGGAGCCGCCGGCGGCGTTGACTTGGCCTTCCGGGCATGTCAGTTTTGCCGCGCTGCCCCGTCCGGCGGGCAGATGTTCGACCAGGCATCCGAGGCCCGAGGGGGCGGACGGACGGGGGGCACATGTTCGCGGCAGCATCCGGGGCGCCCGCACGGCGCCGCGGCCCCTCGTACGTCAGGTCGTACGCCCCGTCGTCCGCCGACGACCTCGCCGCATCCGGGACGCCCGCGCCGCTGCGCCGCGGCCCCCGAGCCGCGACACTCCCCGGCGCCCGCGTCCGGCCCCCGCACGCCGACACCGACGCCGCCCGGTGTACGGACACCCCGCGTGCGCACGCCCTCTGTACGGACGTCCCGCGTGCGCACGCCCTCTGTACGGACGTCCCGCGTGCGCCCGCCCTCGGTACGGACGTCCCGCGTACGGACTCCGGTCGCCCCAACCGCAGGCGCGGGGACGCCGGTTGCGCGGGCGCCGGGTGTACCAACTCCCGGTCTACGAGCGCCGGGTGTACCGACGTCCGGTCTACGGGCGCCTGGCGTAAGGCCGTCCGGTGTACGGGCGTCCGGTTCTGACGCGTCGGAGCCTGGCGCCCGGCACCGCCGTCCCCGGCTGAACGCGGGAACAGGCGCGGGGCCCGGCTCGGTCCGGCACGCCCGTGCCGTCCGTGGCACCGCCCTCCGTTCTCCTCCCTCCGTCCTCGGCCTTCCGTCGTCCGCGCCCCGGCTCCGCCGCCGGGGCGTCCGCGCTCGACGGCGTCCCCACGCACCAGCGCTCCACTGCGCCCCTCCCCCACGCTCCGCACACCGTCGCGCCCGCTCGCCTTCTCCGCCTCGCGCGTTCCCCCCTCCTTCCCACCGCCCGGCGCAGCCGCCCGGGACGTACCTCGCTCCTCAAGGACAGTCATGCGCACACTCATCCAGCGGGTCGCAGGCCGCCCGCGCCCGTCCCGCGCGTTCCTGCGCGGTGTCGCCGCCGGGACCGCCGTCCTCGCCCTCGCGTCGTCCCTGGCCGCGTGCGGCGGTGACAGCTCCGCCGACACCTCGGACGCGGCCGCGCAGTCGTCCCGGTCGGTGACCGTCGGGCGCAGCTCCAACGGCGCCGCGAAGGAGACGGCGATCAAGGTCGCGCCGGTCGCGGCCATCCGGGCGAAGCTGCCCGCGTCGGTGCGCGAGCGGGGCACGCTGGTGATCGGGATCGGGGCGCTGCCGTCGGGGTCGACCCCGCTGAACTACATCGGGGACGACCAGAAGACCCTGACCGGGGTGGAGCCGGACTTCGGTCGCCTGGTCGCGGCCGTTCTCGGGCTCCGGCCGGAGCTGCGGAATTCGACGTGGGAGAACCTGTTCGTCGGGATCGACAGCGGCAAGACCGACGTGGGTTTCACGAACATCACCATCACCGAGGAGCGGAAGAAGAAGTACGACTTCGCCTCCTACCGGCAGGACAACCTCGCCTTCGAGGTCCTGAAGAGCACCAAGTGGGACTTCTCCGGGGACTACGAGGCGCTGGCCGGAAAGACCGTCGCGGTGGGCGCCGGGACCAATCAGGAGAAGATTCTCCTCGCCTGGCAGAAGAAGCTCCAGGGCGAGGGAAAGAAGCTGACCGTCAAGCGCTATCCGGACAACAACAGCACCTATCTGGCGCTCGCCGGAGGGAAGATCGACGCGTTCTTCGCTCCCAACCCGTCGATCTCCTACCACGTCACCCAGTCCGCGTCGTCACCGAATCCGACCAGGAACGCGGGCAAGTTCTCCGGCGCGGGCGGAACTCTCCAGGGTCTGATCGCCGGCACCACGAAGGCGGGCAACGGACTGGTGAAGCCGATCGCCGAGGCCATCAATTACCTCATCGAGCACGGCCAGTACGCGACCTGGCTGTCCGCCTGGAATCTCTCCAACGAGGCGGTCGAATCGTCGGAGGTGAATCCGCCCGGACTGCCGCTCAGCAATTCCTGAGCCTCGGCGGCCGGGCGGTTCGCAGCGTCAACCCGCCCGGCCGCCGCGTCCGGTGAGGTACCCGGCCTGGAAACGGCTCTGCGCCCCCATCTCCTTGAACGCCTCCGCGATGTGCCGGCGGCAGGTGCGCAGCGACATGCCGAGGCGGCGGGCGATCGTCTCGTCGCGGGCGCCCTCGCTGAGCAGCCGCAGGATGGCGTCGTGCTGCTCGCACTGCACCGCCGCGCCGGGCGGTCCGTCGAAGGGCACCGCGACCTCCCAGCTCTGGTCGAAGACGCGGTGCAGGAAGGCGAGGGTGGAGGGGTCCCTGATCACGGCGGCGCCGTCGGGGAGCGTGTGGTGCGGGACGAATCCGACGGAGCGGTCGAAAGCGGTGAGGAATCCGAAGGGTTCGGGGGCGGTGCGCACCTCGGCCCCGGCCGCCACGAGCCGTTCGAGGTGCGCGCGCAGCGGCGGGTGGTGCCGGGCGGAGTGCCGGTAGAGCACCCGCAGCCGCACCCCGCGGGCGAGCAGGGCGAGGTCGCGGGCCGCCTCCGACGCGGCCCACTCGCCGGGCGGCGGACCCTCGGGGCGGCAACTGACCGCCTCCCGCGCGCAGTCGAGGGCCGCCCGGTCGACCAGTGCCGCCACAGCGCTCCGCCCGGCGAACACCTCGACGGAATGCCGGGGCGTTCCCCCGCCGTCGCGCGCGGAATAGAGACCGAAGAGGTCGTCCAGCTCGCGCCGTGACTCCCCCAGCGCGACGACGGTCTGCCGCAGCCGTGATTCGGTGGCGGCCAGTCGGGACGCGGCGATCTGCGGATTGACGATCCGCCAGCGGTTTTCCCCGGCGGATTCGCGGGGCGTGTCCGAGGACGCGTCCCGCTCGTCGTGTTTCTCCATCAGGTGGGCGCGTTCCAGATGCGCGACGGCCTGTCCGGCCTCGCGCTCGGTTAAACCCAGTACATCCGCGGTTTCCGAGACCGAAACATATTCCCGCGAGAGCGCCCACTTGTAGACGCGCAGATGTTCCGCACCGATCCCTGTTTCCGCTCTCTGCGCACCGGTCGGCCCCACTGTGCCCACTTTGCCCCCCTTGCAGTTTGCTGCCTGCAACATGATGACGTCCGGGAGCAGTTGAAAACAAGTGGACCCCGCGGGCAGGATTCACAGGGAATTGAATCCAGCCACTTTCGATCCGTCTCGGGCTCGTCGCCGAAGACGGACCGACCCTTTTCCCGACCCCGGAGAAAGCAGCACCGCGGACGGAACCCGGTATTCCGGTGACGCACCGCCGCCACTCGCCCCTTTGTTTTCTGACGCACCGCGTGTCCGCCTTTTCCGCACCGCCGCCGGCCGCGGCGACCGGAATCCACGGCACCGGTGATCCGCCACGGAGCCGCGCCTGACGCCGTCCGCGTTCCCTTCACACCGAAAGCCGGGACCATGCCCACCACGCAACTCGAAGACGTCCGCATCCCGACCGCCCCCACCGGTGAGACGATCCCCGGCCTGCTGGCGGAGCGGGTGCGCTCGCACCCGGACGGCGTCGCCGTCGTGCACGGGGACACGACGTACACCTACCGCCGGCTCGACGAGGAGAGCGCGGTCGTGGCCGCCCACCTGCGCCGTCTCGGTGCCTCGGCCGACGACCGGATCGGCGTGTTCGCCGGGCCCTCCTGGGACCTCGCCGTCGGCACCTGGGGCATCCTGCGGGCGGGCAGCGCCTATCTGTCGCTCTCCCCCGACTACCCGCCCGAGCGCCTGCGCTTCATGATCGAGGACTCCCGTGCCTCCGTCGTCCTCGTCCAGCCCGAGCTGCGCGAGCGGCTGCGGGACCTCGCGCCGCCGTCGACCCGGCTGATCACCCTCGACGACGCGCGGGCCCACGCCGTCGGCGGTCCGCCGTCCGACGTCCCGGAGGACGGTCCGAAGCCGCACCACCTCGCCTACGTCATCTACACCTCGGGCAGCACCGGACAGCCCAAGGGCGTGATGATCGAACACCGGTCGCTGGCCAACCAGTTGCGCTGGCTGCACGACCGGCACGGCATCGACGGCCGCCGCCGGGTGCTGCAGAAGACGCCCACCAGCTTCGACGCGGCCCAGTGGGAGCTGCTCGCGCCCGCCTGCGGCGCCACCGTCGTGCTGGGCGAGCCCGGGCTGCACCGCGACCCCGACCGCATCGCCGCCCACATAGCGCGGCACCGGATCACCACTCTCCAGTGCGTGCCGACCCTGCTCCAGGCGCTCCTGGACACGGCGGAACCCGCCCTGTTCGCGTCCCTGGAACAGATCTTCAGCGGGGGCGAGGTCCTCTCCCGCGATCTGGCGCTGCGCTGCACCGAGGCGCTCCCCCACGTCTCGCTCGTCAACCTCTACGGGCCGACCGAGTGCACCATCAACTCCTCGTCCCACACGGTCGATCCGGCGGCCCTGCGGGAGGGCCCGCGCGCGGTCTCGATCGGCACCCCGGCCGCCAACACCGAGTACCTGATCCTGGACGAGCGCCGCACCCCGGTGACGGCCGGGGAGATCGGCGAGCTGTACGTCGGCGGCGCGCAGCTCACCCGGGGCTACCTGCTGCGCCCCGACCTGACCGCCGACCGGTTCGTGCACAGCCCGTACGCGGCGGGCGGTCGCGGCGGCTGGCTCTACCGCACCGGGGACCTCGCCTACGGCAACACCGACGGCAGCGTGCAGTACGCGGGCCGGGCCGACACCCAGGTGAAGCTGCGCGGTTACCGGGTCGAGCTGGACGAGGTGCGGCTGCGCGTGGAGACGCACCACTGGGTCCGCAAGGCCGCCGTGGTGGTGGCCGACGATCCCGCGACCGGGCATCAGAACCTGCTGTCGTTCATCGAACTCGACCCGGCCGAGGCCGCGTTGATGGACCAGGGCAACCACGGCGCCCATCACCGCTCGAAGGCGGGCAAGCTCCAGGTGCGGGCGCAGCTCTCCGACGCGGGGGTGCGCGGCCCCGACGAGCTGCGCGGGAGACCGGCGACGGCGCTGCCCGGCGCCGAACCCGACGCGCGTCAGCGGGCGTTGGTCTTCGGGCGCAAGACCTACCGGTTCTTCGAGGGCGGTCCCGTCGGCCGGGACGACGTCCTCGCGCTGCTGGCCCGCCGGGTGCCGGACGCCGCAGCCCCGCGCGATCCCGAGGACCTCGACCTGGCGGCGTGGGGGCATCTGCTGCGCCACTTCGGGCAGTTCCGCAGCACCGAGCGGCTGCTGCCCAAGTACGGCTACGCCTCGCCCGGTTCGCTGTACGCGACCCAACTGCACCTGGAGCACGAGGGGATCGCGGGTCTGCCCACCGGGTTCTCCTACTACCACCCCGTCGAGCACCGGCTGGTCCTGCTCGCCGCGCGGGCCGCCACCGGGCGGCCGGGCGTCCGGCTGCACTTCACCGGGCGGCGGCGGGCGATCGAGCCGGTGTACCGCAACAACATCCAGGAGGTCCTGGAGATCGAGACCGGGCATCTGCTCGGCCTCTTCGACGAGGTGCTGCCCCGGCACGGGCTGCGGGTCGTGCCGGACGGCTGGGACCCGGCGGTCCGCGACCGTCTCGCCCTCCCCGAGGAGGACTTCTACCTGGGCAGCTTCCGGCTGGTCCGGCTCGACAGCGACCTGCGGGACACCCCGGTGCCCGACACCTATGTGCAGGCCCGTCCGGGCGGGGTCCTCGGTCTGCCCGCCGGTCAGTACGCCCACCGGGAGGGCGAGTTGGTCCCGGTCGCGGCGGAGCTGGTGCTCAAGAGGGACGTCATCGCGATCAACCAGGAGGTCTACGACCGGGCCGCGCTCGGCATCAGCCTGGTCAGCCCGGCCGGCCGGGGATGGCTGCGGTACGTGGCGCTCGGCCGGGAGCTCCAGCGCCTCCAGCTCAACGACCTGGGGCTCGGGTTCATGTCGTCCGGGTACAGCTCCGAGAGCGGCAACCCGCTGCCGTCCGCCCGGCGCATCGAGCGGATCCTCACGGCGGCGGGGCGGCCGACGGGTCCTTCGTACTTCTCCGTCGGCGGGCGGGTCAGCGACGCGCAGCGCCGCAGCGAGGGGATGCGGGAGGACGCCGTGCACATGCGCGGCCCCGCCGAGATGGTCAGGGACGACCTGGCCGCCTTCCTGCCGGACTACATGGTGCCCAACCGGGTGACCGTGCTGGACGCCCTGCCGCTGACCCCGAACGGCAAGATCGACGTGCGCGCGCTGGAGCGCCTGGACCCGGGCGCCGTCCGCCTCGCCGACCGGCCGTTCACCGCGCCGCGCACGGCCACCGAGGAGCGGGTTGCCGCGCTCTGGAAGACCCTCCTGCACCGCGAGGAGGCGTCGGTGCTCGACGACTTCTTCGAGAGCGGCGGCAACTCGCTGGTCGCGGTGGCGCTGGTCAACCGGCTCAACACGCTGTTCGGCACGGCGCTGCCGCTCCAGGTGGTCTTCGCGTCCCCGACGGTCGAGACGCTGGCCCGCGCGCTGGACGAGGACCGCGCGGGCCGGGACGCCGGGCGGACGGCGCCGACCCGGCTGGTGCCGCTGCGGACCCCGGAGGTCCCCGGCGGGCGGCCCGTCTACTGCTGGCCCGGGTTGGGCGGGTACCCGATGAACCTGCGCGCCCTGGCCGCCGAACTCGGCGGCGACCGGCCCTTCGTGGGAGTCCAGGCGCACGGTGTCAACGCGGGTGAGATCCCGTATCCGACGATCCGGGAGATGGCCGCCGCCGACGCGGAGCTGATCCTGCGCACCCAGCCGGACGGCCCGTACACGCTGTGGGGCTACTCCTTCGGGGCGCGGGTGGCCTTCGAGACGGCGTACCAGCTCGAGTCTGCCGGGCACCGGGTCGACCACCTCAACCTGATCGCGCCCGGCTCGCCGCGCGTCGCCGCCCGCTCCGACGTCCCCGCCGGGGCGGCCCCCGGGCGGTCGGCGCGGTGGGGCGACCCGGCGTTCCTGACGATCCTCCACTCGGTCTTCACCGGCTCCCTCTCCGGTCCGGAGCTGGCGGAGTGCCTGGCGGTCGCCACGGACCAGGACGCCTTCGTCCGCTTCGTCACCGGGCACCGCCCGCACCTGGGCCCCGAACTGGTGCGCCGCGTCACCGACATCGTCCGGCTGACCTACAGCTTCGAGTACACCTTCGGCGAGCTGCTGGAGCGCCGAGTCGCCGCCCCGGTACGCGTCTTCAAGGCCGACGGCGACGACTACTCCTTCCTGGAGGGCGTCACCGGCTGGTCGGCGCACCCGCCGGTGACGGTCTCCCTGGCCGCCGACCACTACGGGCTGCTGCGCGAGCCAGGGGTGCGGGAGCTGGCCGACGCCATCCGCAGGCTGCACGAGCACTGACCCCCTTCCGAAGGAGAACCCGCATGCCGCACATCACCGTCCAGCACTTCCCCCAGGACCTCGGCGAGGAGCGCAGAGCCGCGTTCGTCGCCGCCGTCACCGAGGCGGTGACCGCCGCCTTCGGGGTCGGGGAGGGCGCCGTGTCCATCGCCCTGGAACCGGTCCCCGCCGAGGACTGGGAGGACCGGGTCCACGCGCCGCAGATCGTCGGCCGGGCCGACCTCCTCGTGAAATCCCCGGCCTACTGACCCCCGACCGCGGCCGGACCGCGCCCGCACCGCTCACCCATCGAAGGACACCTCCTGTGAAGAACGCGACCGTCGCACGATTCCTGCTCCAAGCCGCCCTGTGGGGCTCCAGTTTCACCTTCATCAAGGCGTCCCTGCACGGTCTGACACCCGGTCAGCTGGTGCTGGCCAGGCTGCTGTTGGGCACCGCCGTGCTGCTCGCCCTGGCCGCGCTGCGCCGGGTGCCGCTGCCCACGGGACCCGGCCTGTGGGGGCATGTGGCCGCCGCCGCCCTCTTCGGCAACGTGCTGCCCTTCCTGCTGCTGTCCTACGGCGAGCGCAGCACCGGGGCGGGTCTCGCGGGGGTGCTGGTCGGGGCGACCCCGCTGCTCACCCTGGGGATCGCCACGGCCGCGCTGCCCGCCGAGCGGGCCACCGCCCGCAGGACGATCGGCCTGGTCCTCGGCTTCGTCGGGGTGGTCGTGGTGATCGGGCCCTGGTCGGACGCCACCGGTTCCCTCTCCGGGCGGGCGGCCTGCTTCGGCGCCGCGCTCAGCTACGCCACCGGGTACGTGTACGTGCGGAAGTTCCTCAGCCCGCGCGCGCTGGCCCCGCTGGCCGCCGCCGCGTCCCAACTCCTCGCCGCCGCCGTGCTGATGGCCGTCGTCCTGCCGTTCATGGCGTGGCACCCGATGCACTTCACCGGCAAGGTGACCCTCAGCATCCTCTTCCTCGGCCTGTTCAGCACGGGACTCGCCTACGTCCTGTACTTCCGGCTCATCAACGACATCGGCGCGACCAACGCCTCGGCCGTCAACTACGTGGTGCCGGTGGCCGCCGTCCTGATCGGCGCGATCGCGCTGGGCGAGACGGTGTCCTGGAACCTGCTGGTCGGCGGGGTGATCGTGCTGATCGGCATGGGGTACGCGGAGAACCGCCTGGGCCAGTTGCGGCGCGCGCCCGAGGTGGCCGGGCCCGCCGGCGCGGTGGTGGCCGACGCCGGGGCGACGGCGGAGGAGCGCCGGTGAGGCGCCCCGCGGCGCCCGGCTGGCTGCGGGCGGCGGTCGCCGACCTCGACACCATCAGGGGGCGGGACCCGTCGGTGCTCAGCCGCGGCGAGGCCCTGCTGCATCCGGCGCTGCCCGCCGTGTGGGGCTACCGGGTCGCGCACCGGCTGCACCGCCGGGGGCTGCGCCGGACCGCGCGGCTGCTGTCGAACGCGGCCCGGGTGGTGTCCGGCGGGGTGGAGATCCATCCCGGGGCGCGGATCGGCCGGGGCTTCTTCGTCGACCACGGCGCCGGGGTGGTGATCGGCGAGACCGCGGTCGTCGGCGACGACGTCACCCTCTTCCACCAGGTGACCCTGGGCTCCACCGGCTGGTGGCACGACGTGGGGCGGCCGGTGGGCGAGCGGCGCCATCCGCGGGTCGGCGACCGGGTCGTGATCGGCGCGAACGCCACCGTGCTCGGCCCGGTGACCGTCGGCGACGACTGCGTGATCGGCGCCCAGGCGCTGGTGGTGAGGGACGTGCCGAGCGGGAGCCGGGTGCTGGCCCCG
>NZ_FMCI01000259.1 GCF_900091845.1 Streptomyces sp. SolWspMP-5a-2 | reverse complement strand
AGGCCGAGGCCAAGCAGGAGCAGATCCGCAAGGAGCAGGAGGCCAAGCAGGCCGCGGCGGAGGAGAAGCAGGACCAGATCCGCCAGGAGCAGGAGGCCAAGCAGGAGGCGAGGGAGAAGGAGCAGGCGGCCAAGCAGGAGGAGGCCCAGCGCAAGCAGGAGGAGGCCCAGCAGAAGGCCCAGATGTTCCAGGTCCAGCAGGTGGCTCAGCAGAAGGCCGAGCAGGAGAAGAAGGAGAAGGAGCAGGAGCGCAAGCAGGCCGAGGCCGAGGCGAAGCAGGAGCAGATCCGCCAGGAGCAGGAGGCCAAGCAGGAGGCCAAGGAGAAGGAGCAGGAGGCCAAGCAGGCCGCGGCGGAGGAGAAGCAGGAGCAGGTCCGCAAGGAGCAGGAGGCCAAGCAGGACCAGATACGCAAGGAACAGGAGGCGAAGCAGGACCAGATCCGCAAGGAGCAGGAGGCCAAGCAGGAGGAGGCCGAGGCCAAGCAGGAGCAGATCAGGGCCGAGCAGGAGAAGAAGCAGGAAGAAGCCCAGCAGAAGGCCGAGGAGAAGCAGGCACAGGCCGAGGCCAAGCAGGACCGCATCCGCGAGGAGCAGGAGGCCAAGCAGGACCAGATCCGCGAGGAGCAGGAGAAGAAGCAGGACGAGGCGCAGCAGAAGCAGGACCAGATCAGGGAGGAGCAGGAGAAGAAGCAGGAGGAGGCGCAGCAGAAGCAGGACCAGGTCCGCGAGGAGCAGGAGAAGAAGCAGGAGGAGTACCAGAAGAAGCAGGAGCAGCTGAGCCATTCGCTGAACAACGGCGATCTCGGACAGGTCAACCACGACATCTCCGGCCCGGTCAACGGCGACGACTCGCTGACCAACCCGGACGGCAGCACGTCCCATCTGGACTCGCACGGCAGGGTGGTGACGGAGTTCCCGGACGGCAGCAAGTCCGTGGTCGACCCGCACACCCAGACGTCCACCATCACCAGGCCGGACGGTTCCTCGTACTCGGGCCCGCTCAACGCGGGCGACTCGCTGACCAACCCCGACGGCAGCACCACCCACCTCGACCCGCAGGGCCAGGTCGTCACCGAGTACCCCGACGGCAGCATCTCGCGGGTGGACCCCGACACCGGCGCCACCTCGATCACCGCCCCCGACGGCACGACGACCACGGGCTATCTCAACGACCCGAACAGCGCCGTCCCCCAGTACAACTCGCACCAGCTCAACGGCGGCGGGTTCGGCGGCTCGGGCAACACCCCCACCTACGACTACGGCGACCCCTCCTACGAGGAGGAGCTGTACGACGACTCGCCGTACCGCGAGCCGTCCCTGGCCGATGTGTCCGGCGGTGGCGTCGACGAGGCGATGGCGAACCGCGGCACGCCCCTCAACAGCGGTCCGCTGCCCGCGGGCCTCGGTGCCCAGAACGGCATGGGAGGCATGGGCGGGATGCCCATGGGCGGGATGGGCGGCATGGGGGGCATGGGCGGCAAGGGCGGCGACGGTCCCGCCGAGCGCGTCCGCAACGTCATCGACGGCGAGGTGGTCAGCAACCGCCGTCCCGGCAGCGCCCCGCGCGGCAAGGGCTCCTACGAGGAGCGCCAGACCATCGCGACCAGCGGTTCCAGCCCGTTCCTGCCGATGGGCGGCGCGGGCGCGGGCCCCGGCCAGCAGGAGACGGAGAGCAGCGACCGCGAGCGCGAGGTCTGGGCCCCGGAGGACGACGACGTCTGGGGCACCGAGGAGGGCGGCTCGCCCGCGGTGATCGGCCGCTAGCGGCTGCCACGAGTCGCCCACGGTGGATCAAAAGGGTCAACTGGGGCGTTCGGCAGTGGAGTTCGTTCGGTCACAAGGGGGTCGGAAAATGGCATTCCGGCCCCCGGGTACTGCACAATGATCATCGCTTTTCTCTGACGGGAGTGTCCGATGTCCGAGCCATTGCAGGAGCGCATCGCGCAGGCCATGGCCGAACTGGAGGCCACCCAGGCGGCGGTCGCGCGGGTCCAGGCGGACCTGCGGCAGGCCTCCGAGACGGTCAGGTCCGCGGACCGCGTGGTGGAGGCCACCGTCGGCTCGCAGGGCGAGCTGAAGGCGCTGAAGTTCCTCGACAACAAGCACCAGAACATGACAGGACCGCAGCTTGCCGCCTCGATCATGGAGGCGGTCCAGCAGGGGCGGGCACGGATGGCGCGTCAGGTGATGGACACCTTCGAGCCGTTCACCCGGCCGGGACCGGCGGGATCGGTCCGCCGGGGCCTCGACGTCGACTGGGACCGGATGTTCGGCTCGGCGCTGGACGGCGGCGGACGCACCGCCTCCGCACGGCCCGGCCGCGACCGGCTGCGCGACGAGATCGACGAAGACAGCGACTGAGCGTGGAGAGGTGACGGACGATGAGCGGATGGAACAACTACGAGGCTGACCTCGGTGACCTGCGGGCGGCACGCGAGGTGATCGGTGGCATGGCCGGGGCGCCGAAGAAGATGCGCGGCCGGTTCCAGGGCACCGTCGCGGCCACCGAGGAGTGGAACGGCCAGGACGACGACTTCCACGACTCGACCGAGGGCCAGAACAAGCGGCAGAAGGAGAGCTGCCTCGCGGTTCTCGACTCCCTCGACGAGTTCCTCACCGGGTGGCAGTCGGCCATCCTGAAGAGCGTCGGCAGCATCGAGGGCGTCCACAGCGACGTGCAGGACCGGATCCACGAAGCCCAGTCGAACTCCGGGGACTACACCACCGGTGGTCACGGGAAGCACTGAATGTTCGACATCGAGTATCCCGACGAGGTCGGCAAGATGCTCTTCGTCCTGCTCGGCGAGAAGCCGTTGCAGGCGAGGGCGCGGCTGGCCTGGCAGAGCCGTGACTCCTTCACGGATCTGGCCGCGGGCATGCGGGACCTGCGGTTCGAGATGCTCGACTCGATCGAGAGGGGCAAGCGGGGCCTGCCCCCGAACGTGGCCGACGCCTACGAGCGTTCCCTCTCCCAGCTGGTGAACCGCAACGGGGACGACGTCCTCCAGCGGTTCATCACCCAGCTCGACCGCTACACCCAGGACCGCGGCCGGGCGTCGGTCCAGATCCAGCAGGCCCACTTCGAGATCATCATGGAGGTCTTCTGGCTGATCATCGAGCTGGCCCTCCTGGAGGCGATCGCCGCGTTCACCGGCGGCGCCTCGGTCTCGGAGATGATCCTGGCCCGGATGCGGGCCCGGCTCGCGATCCTGATGACGATCGACCGGCTGCTGCGGTACGTGCAGGCCTTCCCCTCGCTCTCGGAGGCGTTCGAGGAGGCCATCCAGAACCTGGCCGCCCAGTTGCTGACCATGGCCATCAACCCGGCCGTGGTCGGAGCCGACAAGATCAACTGGAAGGACGTCGGGATCTCGGCGGCCGTCGGCGGTCTGGCCGGCTTCTTCATCAGCCACTTCGGGGCGTGGGCGTACAAGCTCAAGAACAGCCTCTCGAACACCTTCAAGAACAACTTGAACAAGGACGTGTTCGGGAAGTTCGAGATCCGGTTCAAGAACCCGTTCACCAAGCAGAACGCGAACAACGCGGTCTTCGACCTGCCCTCCACGTTTGTCACCGAGGGCTTCGGCGAGACCATCGCCACGGCGATCGTGCTCGGCAAGTGGGACTGGACCTCGCTGGCGGGCGCGGGCCTCAGCGGCATCTCGCAGATCTTCATGGGCAAGCCGTTCGAGCAGGGCTACCACGGACTGCACCCCAAGCTGTTCCCGGACGGCAACCTCTTCACCCGGTACCAGCGCAACACCACCGACATCCTGAACGAGCGGCTCGACCGGGAGGCGGGCAACCGCTCCACGCCCACCCCGGACTCCACGACGAGGTTCACGCCGCCGCCGACCGCCCCGCCGGTCCCGACGGCGGGCCACACGCCCGTGGTGACCCCGCCGCCCGTCGTCACCCCGCCGGTCAGCCCCGG
The DNA here is from genome assembly GCF_900091845.1 of Streptomyces sp. SolWspMP-5a-2. GTDB lineage: Bacteria > Actinomycetota > Actinomycetes > Streptomycetales > Streptomycetaceae > Streptomyces > Streptomyces doudnae. The sequence goes on along the minus strand of NZ_FMCI01000259.1, from coordinate 8,761 downwards.
GTACGTCCCGCCGGTCGGGTCGGAGACCGGGTCCGACACCTCGTCCCGTCCGCCGAGCCTCTTCGACCCCACGGACAGCGACTCCTTCTCGGACACCAGCTCAATCACCTCGCGGACCTCCGGCTACACCGGCGGCTCCGGAACCGACCGGCTGACGCTGCCGAGCACCAGCACCCTGACCGCCACCGGCACGAACTACCTCAAGACCCCGGACTACCTGAAGACCCCCGGCTACCTCGACGTCCCCGAGAGCGCCGACACGTCGACGACGCGCAACAGCTCGCTCCTCAACACCACCGACCTGACGACGGATGCGACCACGAACGGGGCCCTGCCCCCGACGCTGAAGACGCCGACGTCCGCCTTCACCACCCCCGAGGCCGACCGCCTGCGCTTCCCGGACACCCTGACCGGCCCCGGCGCCCTCGACACCCCCGACACTCTCGGCACCCCGGGCGGCCTGAACACTCCGGGCGGCCTGAACACCCCGGGCGGTCTGAACACCCCGAACGCCCTCGGCTCCCCGGGGAGTTCCAACACCTCGCACGGCCTGGGCAACCCCGGCGCGGCGCAGACCGGCGGACAGCACTCCCAGAACCACACCGGCTCCGAGCAGTCCAGCGACCGCAGGGACCAGAGCGGCCAGCACAACGGCACGCCGACGGAGTCCCGCGGCACCGGAACCGACACCCCCGCCGCCCCGCGGGAGGCCGCACCCCCCGCACCCGGCGGCCAGCAGCAGCGGCCCGGCGTCCCGCAGGCCCGCACCGCCTACGACGACGCGCTCACCCGGTACGCCGACGCGGACCGCGCCGTCGACGAACTGGCCGGGCCCACCGCCGACAGCGCCGCCCTCGCCGACGCCCAGGCCAGGGCCCGGCAGGCGCACGCCGACCTGCTCGCCGCCACCGCCCGGCTGCGCGACCTCGGCGTCGACCCGCACACCACGGGCCCGCTCGACCCCGACCACACCCCGCCCCCCGTCCACCGCGACAGCGCCCAACGCGCCTGGATCGCGGGGCAGATCACCGCCGAGGACCTCCCGACCCCCTGGTGCGGGAGCTGACCGGGCTGTACGGCCCGGACGACGTCGTCACCCAGGACGAGCTGCGCGACCTGGGCATCACCCCGGGCCCCGAGCACTCCCCGGCGGCCGAGGGGCCCGTACCGGTCTCCGCGCTCGACCCGGCGGACCAGGCGCGGCTGCTGATGGCACGGCAGCCCGACCCGTGGCCCCCGGCGCTCGACGCCGTGGCGGCGAACGCGTCGCTGCGGATGTGGGACGCGACCCACACGGACTTCACGAGCGCGGCCGGCCACCCCGACCCGCGTCCCGCGACCGCCTCGGGCCAGGACCCGCGCCCGTCCACCGAGGGCCCGGTGCCCCGGACGGCGACGCCCCCGCCCACCCCCGCCCAGGTGGACCGGGCCTGGGACAGCGCCGTCGCGCTGGTGCTGCCGCCCGCCTCGGCCCCCGTCCTCGCCGACTCCCGGCACGCGGCCGACCCCTACCGGGACGCCGTCCGGCAGGTCGCCGACCACCTGCTGACCCACGGCCACGACGCGCCCTCGGGCGTCACCCTCGCCAACGAACTCCGCGCGGGCCTCGGCCTCTCACCCGTCGCCCCGGCCCTGGACCGCACGCTCACCGGAGCACCGCAGACGTCCACCACCGTCCCGGTCCCCGCCCCGCCGACGGCCACCGTCACCACGTCCAGCGACCTCCCCGCCACGACCGTCACCGCCTCCCGCGAGCTCCCCGCCGAGACCGTCACCGTCTCCGGGGCCCTCCCGGCGACCGCGATCCCCACCGCGTCCGGGCAGCCGCCGGCCGACCCGCGGACCGTCCCCGCCGCCGTCCCGGCCACGACCGCAACCCCCGGGCCGACGCCCGCGGCCGTCGACCCGGTCGTGGAGCTCGCGGCCCTGCTGCCCCGTCTGACGCCCGACGAGCGGGCCCGGGAGCTGGCGCTGCTGCCGCCCGCCGACCGCGAACGGCTGGCGTCCGACCGCGTGCTGGTGGACACCCTGCGACGCGAGCTGGACAGTGCCGAGTTCGCCAGGACCGCCGCCCAGCTGATGGTGCAGATCCCGCCCGGGGTGGACCAGCCGGTCTCCGCCCGGCGCGAGGTGCTCGACCAGGTCTCCCGCATGCTCCGCGACCCCGAGGTGGCCGTGCGGCTGCTCCACGACGGGGCGCGCGTCGCGGTCGTCCCCAAGGGCGAGGCGATCACCACCCTGGACGCCTTCCGCCACCTCGCCGGCACCTTCACGCCCGACGGACGGCCCTGGGAGGAGGTCCGCGGCGTCGGCACCCGCACCGCGGGCGTCACCGAGGAGAACCTGCTCGGCGAGGTCACCTCCACGGAGACCGACCGGCCCTCCTACCCGCAGGGCTACTCCACGACGACCCACGAGTTCGCGCACACCGTCCACCAGTACGGGCTGACCGCCGAGGACAAGCAGCTCATCCACGACGCCTACCAGGAGAAGCTGGCCCAGGGCGAGGCCGGGATCTGGCCGGACGGACCGCTGCACGACCCCTCGGGCCGCCGCAAGCAGCCCAACTACTCCTCCCTCGACGAGTTCGAGTACTTCGCCCAGGCCACCAACGCCTACCTCGGCACCAACGGCGGCCGCGACGGCTACACCCGGCAGCGCCGCAACAACGGGTCCGCGTGGGTCCGCCGCCACGAGCAGCGGCTGCTGCCGCTCCTGGAACGGCTGTACGGCATCGACCCCGACGTCGGCGCCCGCCCGGTGAACCAGCTCGCCGAGGCCCGCAAGGAGAACTGGGTCTACGACGGGTTCCGGGCGTTCTGGGACCGCGCCGAGGGCTCCGTGCGCCCGCAGCCCCACGACATCGCCCCGGTCCCGGCGCCCGACACCGACCCGGCCCCCGTCCCCACCCTGACGTCGAGCACCCCCCTGACGTCGAGCACCCCCCTGACGGAAACGCCCGCGCCCGCCACGGCGACGGCCACCGCGCTGCCCCCGCCGCCGAGCAGCGGGCAGAGCTACGAGCAGTACCTCGGCGCGGTCCTCCAGTCCGTCTTCGGGCCCGCCGTGCGGGAGGCGCCCGAGGCCGCCCAGATGCTCAACGCGCTGGCCCTGGTGGACACCGTCCGCGCCAACGACCCCCGCTCCGGCCCCGGACAGCTCGACCTGCCCGGGATCACCCGCCAGGTCCTGCACCTGCCCACCGACCGGGCCGTCACCCGGGACGAGGCGTTCCACTTCCTGTCCCTGGTCAGCAGCGCGCAACGGCACGGCAGGGCGGACAGCCTCACCGCCATCGCCGCCTACGGACTCCAGCGCCGGGGCGCGCTGGGCGGCCCGACGACCGTCACCGGCGCCGACGGCCGCGCCACCGGCCGCAACTGGCTCGGCCAGCCCATCACAGGACTGCGCCTCGACATCGCGCCCCGCAGGACCGCGCAGGGCGGCTGGGACGCGAACGCCGCGCCCTGGAGCGGCGGCCCGGCCCACGTCGTCTTCGCGGAGCAGACGGAGAACGCGGAACTGGTGGTCCGCGACGCCGGGGGCACCACCTTCACCGTGGACGTCGCCGAGTTCACCGAACTCCTCGCCCACGACCCGGACCGCCCGGCGAACACCCCCGTGGTCCTGGTGATCCGCGACGCCACCGGCCGGGGCACGCTCGCCTTCGAGCGGTGGGTGGCCCAGCGGCTCCAGGCGCGGGTCTGGTCCACCGGCGGCGACGTCCGGCTCCAGCCCCTCAACGACGGCACCGCGCACCGGGCGATCGTCCTCGCGAACAACGCGCCCAACCAGGAGCCGGTGGGCACCTGGCTGCCCAGCGACCCCGGCCGCGCCGACCAGGGCCCCCCGGGCCGGGTCCGGGGCTCCAGCGGCCAGGAGTTCACCGACGACGACATCCAGTCGTACATGCTGCCCTCGGCCGACGGCCAGAACCTGACCGTGCGCGTCTTCCTCAACGCGCGTGACATGGCCCTCCTGGAGGACGGCCTGCTCACCGTCTCCGACGTGGCGCACTACACCGACCACATGGAGGGGCTGCCGGGCGTCTACCGCGAGCGGGAGAGCGGACTGCGTCTGCTGCCCAGGTCGCTGACCGGCGCCTACGTGGTGGTCGGGCACGGGGACCGCAGCCGCGCCGTCCTGCCCGTGCGGAGCCTGGGCGGCAACCAGGTCGTGTCGCCCGACGAGATCGGACGGCTGCTCCTGCGCGACCCGGTCCTCCAGTCGATGCCCCCGGACGCCCCGGTGTGGCTGGTGTGGTGCGAGATGGCGCTGCGCGCGCCCGGCCGGGACCGCCTCGACCAGGCCCTCGCGGCGCAGGCGCTCGCCAACCGCACCGGCCGGACCGTGATCGCGATGGACGCCCAGGTCACCATCCACCCGGCGGAGGGCGACATGCCGCCGCGCCTGGTGAAGTCCGACGACCCGGACCGCCCCGTCTACCGCGTCCTGGAGTTCCGCCCCGACCCGCAGTGGGCGTCGCTCAACGCCTGGGCCGACCGGGCGGGGCTGCCCGCGTCCTGGCCCGACCGGGCCGACCGGGCGCTGCGCTGGGTGCGGGTGCTGCGCGAGACGCACGGCCCCGACATCGACAGCGCGCCGCAGCGGGCCGCCGAGTTCCACGAGCTGATCACGGGCTTCGGGGCGTGGGAGGCGGCCCGCGGCTCCGTCCTGAAGTGGACGGAGCTGGAGCAGACCATCGCCGCCTACGCCCAGCCCCGCGGCATCGACACGGGCGTGGTGGCCGGGACGCTGACCCGGATGCTGCGCTCCTGGGCTGGCACCCGCACCGCCGCGGGCCCCGCGCACGCCGCGCCCGCCCAGGCGTCGCGTACGACGGCCCCCGCCCGGTCCGCCGCGCCGGTGGGGCCGGGACGGGCCGACTTCACGCCCGGGACGAACGACCTGACCGACGGCGCCAAGGCCGCTCTCGGCGAGGTCGCGCAGCGCACGGCGCTGGCCCTGCTGGACGCGGCGCACGCGGGACGGCCGCTGCCGCACGCCGTGTTCACCGGCTACGGCGAGGGCCGGGCGGCGGACGCCAGGACGGCCGGAGCCGCCCGCGCCGAGACGGCCCGCGCCTACTTCCTGACCCGCCTCGACGAGGAACTCGCCGTCTACCAGGCCGATGTGCGGCCCGAGGACCGGCTCACCTCCGACCTGCTCACCCTCGACGTGCGCGGCCGGATCGGCAACGACCTGCCCGCCGCGGCACCCCGCGCCACCGTCGAGTTCGTCACGCGCCCCGCGACCGCCACCGCCTCGGCTCCCGCCCCCGCGACCGGTACCGTCACCGCGCCGTCCGACCCGGCCACCACCGTGACCGTGCCCGCCGACCCGACCGGCACCTCCGTACCGCCGGTCGCGCCCGAGCGCACCGCGGGCGGGGTGTGGACCTCGCGCGTCTACGACCGCTACGCCGACAGCGCGGGCAAGAAGGGCAAGGGCCGGGGCAACCGGCAGGCCACCGCCCCCGAGGCGAGCACCGCACCGGCCGCCTCCCCGGCACCGGGACCGTCCACCGCCGCTCCCGCCACCGCGACCGCCGTCCCCCCGGTGGACACCACGACCTCCGAGGTCACCGCCGCCCTCGACGCCCTCGCGCTCGCGGAGCCCGGCGGCACGCCCCCGGTCTGGGGGCCCGTGGAAGCGATGCTCCCCGCGACCAGCCGCACCAACTTCACCGAGGGCGCCGACAGGCTCAGCGCCAACCAGCGCAAGCGGATCAGGGACCTCTCCGGACGCGTGGTGGAGGCGGGACTGCGCAACCGGCTCGCCGGACTCCCGGGCCCGCGCCTCGAAGTGACCGCGTACGACGCCACCGGCACCCCCTCCACCCAGGGTGCCAGCGGCGTCCTCGCGACGGCGGTCACCGAGGCGTTCGGCTCCGCCCTCGGGCGGCCCGGCGCCGAGAACTCCTTCACCGTCGTCCCCTCCACCCGGCAACTCCCGGACGACAGCGGCCAGTCGGCCCCGCACCAGGTCGCCGTCGACCTGATGCTGCCGCCGGGGACGGCGGCCGTGCAGCGGCTCGACGACCTGCGCGCCGCCGAACCCGCCTTCGCCCAGGGGCCGTTCGACCCGGCCGCGCTGGCCCGCAGGATCCTGCACCTGGACCCGTCGGCCACCGTCGACGCCGCGACCCGCGCCGAGCTGTACACGCTGGTGGCCGAGGCGACGGCGGCCGGGCACGACCGCAGCCTCGCCGCGCTGGCCGCCTTCCACCTGGCCCGCCGGGGCGACCTGCTGTCCGAGCGGACCCTGCTCCGTTCCCCCGGGGACGACTCGATCGTCGGCCGGACCTTCAGGCAAGGCCCGGCGCCGTCCACCGGACCGATGCCGGACCACACCGGCGACAACCGCCCCTACCTGGTGGAGGCGGACGGCGGCCGCGACCATGTCGTGCTGCCGTGGCCGGACGGGACCACCCGCGAGATATCCGGCCAGGAGTTCGCCGAACTCCTCGCCATGGACCAGGAGTTGACCAAGCGCGGAGACAGGGCCCTGGTCATGCTGGTGGTGCCGCACGCGGGCGACGGCGGCCTGGAGACCCCGCGCGGCATCGCCCGCAGGATCGGCCGCAGCCTGATGGTGCACAGCGGCGTCCCCGAGCTGAACTACCAGCCCGCCACCAATAGGTTCGGCGTCCCCTCCGCGGACCGGCGCGCCCAGGGACTGCCCCTGGGCAAGTGGATCTCCGTCGCCCCCGACGACGCGGGCCAGGGCGCCGCCTGGGCCCCGCAGGACGGGTTCCTGCTGCTCGCCGACGGTTCGAGGCTGATGGACCGCGACCTCAAGTCCGTCACCCTCACCGACCCCCGGACCCGGCGGCCCGGCGGCCGTGCCGTGTTCACCGACGCGGACCTCCTGGACCGCGAACCCCTGCTCGGCAAGGAATTCCAGGACGCGCCCCACGCGCACTTCGATCCGGTCACCAAGCGCCGGATCGGCGACCTGGAGGACGCGCCCTGGAAGGACCTCGGCGCCTACCACTTCATGCTGCACGGCCTGCCGGGCTTCCTCTTCGCGGTGGACGCCACCGGCGACGGGGGCCGGGGCGCCCCGAAGGTCGCCAGCGGCACCCAGATAGGCCGCTACCTCACACGCCGCCCGAGTTTTCAGGCGCTGAAGAAGGACGCCCCGGTCGTGCTGGAGGCGTGCTGGAGCAACGCCACCTACGGCGGAAACCTCACCCTGTTCCACGACGGGGCCGAGGCGCCCTTCGTGCCCAACCGGCTGACCACGATCTCCGCCGCCCAGCAGGTCGTCAACGAACTGGGCGACGATCACCCGCTGTTCGCCCCCGACCGGGTGCACGCCCTCGCGGGCAGAGACGCCACGAACGAGATCGTCCAGGGCCTCAACACCACCTCCCTCGGCAACCCGGGACGGTGGACGCGGCTGCTGGCCGAGCCCCGGGGGGAGACCCTCGACGGGCTCGCCAGGACCGCCCTCGGACTGCCGGAGAACGCGCCCGTGGCGGAGGCCGACCGCACCCACACACTGCTGCTGGTGCGGGCCCTGCGCGAGGTGTACGGCCACGGCATCGAGCAGGACCGCGACCAGCCGGCGGGGGAGTACCGCACCCTCCTGCGCGGCATCGGGGCGCTGGAGCTGATGCGCCGCGCCGACCCGGCCCTCGCCGAGGCGGGCCCCTTCAGCATGGACCTCCTCGACTTCGTGGTCCGCGGCCACCTCGAACAGAGCGGCACGCCCAGGCCGAGGCCGGAGTCCTTCCGGGACACCGCCGAACTCCGGGACGCCGTCCGCGCGGTCCTCGACGCCGCCCACCGCCGGCTGCGCGCCGCCCCGGGGCCGGTCACCCTCCACGACTTCGTGCCGCTCGGCGCCGCCGACCAGGCCCCCCTGCTGATGCCGCTGATCCATCAGCAGGGCCTCGGCGTGATGGGCCTCACCGCGCTGCCCGAACCCGGCGACCCCCGCAGGCCCCTGGTCTTCTGGGCGATCGCCAAGGCCGGTCATGCCCTCATGACCAGCCCCGACCCGGACGCCCTCGCGGCCCGCCTGCTGCACATCGACGGCCCTCCGCCCGGCACCGACGCGGTGCGCAACACCGCCCTGTGGCTGATGGCGGGTGCCGCGCTGACCGGCGTCGACGTGCACGACCCGGCCGCCGTCGCCGCCCACCACCTGCGGCGCTCCGGGCTGCTGTCCCAGGCGCTGATCCGCACCCCCGCCGGGGTGCCCACCGGCCTCAACCTGACCGGCAGGCAGCTCCCCGCGCCGCTGGCCACCGACACCTACCGGGTCTCCACCGACCGCACCCCCGGCACCGGCCAGAGCCGCCAGACCCCCGCCCCCGGCACGTTCGTGCTGATGGCCCAGGGCGACGCGGACGGAGTCGACCTGCCGGGGCCGGACGGCACCACCCGCCGGGTGCCGCACGACGAAGTCGTCGTCCTCGTGCGGCAGTTCCTGCGCAACGTCCCGCTCGACGTCCCCCTCACCCTGATCGGCCCGGGAGCCGTCGCCATGGCAGGCGCCCTGGCCGTCCGCGCGGGCACCGCCAGGACCGTGCTGACGCCCGCGCACCCCGCCGTCCTGACCCGGGACGGCGCCGACGGCCCGCTGCGGATCCTCCTGACCGCCGACCCCGCCCAGGCCGACCCCGGCGCCGACTGGAACCGCACCGCACCGCCCGAGCTGACCCGCACGACCGCACCCGCCGTGCACCTCACCCAGAGCCCCGCCGCACGGGACCTCCCCGGCCGGGCCGACGGCGTGACCGGCAACCGCG
>NZ_FMCI01000261.1 GCF_900091845.1 Streptomyces sp. SolWspMP-5a-2 | reverse complement strand
GCGGGCGGGGAGGGCGCGGGACCGCGCACCGGGCGGACCGCGGAACCGCGCCCTCCACCGCACCTGCCGCCGCCGGCCAGCGCCGGTCACGGCACCAGCGCCTCCGACCCGGTCTCCACGCCCACGCGCCCCACGCGTCCTCACGCCCCGCGGGTCGCGTGCCGCGTCCCGGGATCCATCCGAACCAGCCACGAGGAGAGAACCCATGTCCAGTCACCGCAAGCCACGTTCCGGCGCCGGGCCGCTCGCGCGGCGGGCGGTCCGCGCCGGGCTGTTCGCCGCCGGTATGGCCGGTGCCGCCGCGGCCGTGCCCGCGCAGGCCGCCACCGCGATGCCGCACTCCGCCGTCGCCTCCGACCACGTCTTCAGCCACGCCGACCACCACGACCACACCGAGGTCCGGGACTCGTTCACGGTCCGCCAGCTGGGCACCGTCGACGCCGCCACCGCGCGCAACCAGGCGCAGGCCGTCTCCGCGGGCTGCTCGGCCGACGACCACTGCCGGTCCGTCGCGCTCTCCTTCCAGATCGTCACGATGGCGGGCGACAGCACGCACCTCAACGCGATCAACCTCAGCGACGCGGTGAACAAGGAGTGCACGGGCTGTCAGACACTGGCCGGGGCTTACCAGTTCGTCGTCTCCACGCCGAAGCCGTTCCTGCTGGGCAAGGACGCCAGTCACCGGCTCGACGGCATCCACCGCAGGCTGGACGCGCTGTCCCGGTCCCGGCTGCCCGCCGCCGATCTCAGGACCCGGGTCGACGCGCTGGCCGCCGAGGTGACCGGCGTCCTCGACGACGCGGTGGCGCACGCCCCGGCGGCCGCCCCCCGCTCCGGCGGCGGCAGGCCCGGCGTCACCCTGCACCGCCGTCTCGACGGGTGGCCGGGACGCTGACCGCGCGGGTCCGGCCGCCGCGACCGGCGGCCGGGCCCCGTTGACACCGCTCCGGCACCGGCGCAGACTCACGCCCGACAAGGTGGGGAAAGATTCACCAGGCGAACACTCGCGTGAGCGGGAGGAGCGGGATGCGCACCACCGTCGGCATCGTCGGGGCCGGTCCCGCCGGACTCCTCCTCGCCCGGCTGCTGCACCGCGCCGGGATCGACGCGGTCGTCCTGGAGAGCCGCGACCGCGCCTACGTCGAACAGCGGCAGCGGGCCGGGGTCCTGGAACAGGGCACGGTCGACGTGCTGCGCGCGGCGGGCGCGGGGGAGCGGATGGACCGGGAGGGCCTGCGCCACGACGGCGTCGAACTGCGCTGGGCGGGACGGCGCCACCGGATCGACCTGGCCGGTCTCACCGGCGGCAGGTCGGTCATGGTGTACGCCCAGACGGAGGTCTGCAAGGACCTCATCGCCCTCCAGCTCGCCGAGGGCGGCCCGCTGCTGTTCGAGGCGCGGGCGCTGGCCGTGGAGGACGCCGACACCGAGCGCCCCCGCGTCCGCTTCCGGCACCGGGGCGCCGAGGAGGTCCTGGAGTGCGACTACGTCGTCGGCTGCGACGGCTTCCGGGGCGTCACCCGGCGCGCGGTCCCGGCCGCGCTCGCCCAGGTCTTCGAACGGACGTACCCCTTCGGCTGGCTGGGCGTCCTCGCCGACGCGCCGCCCGCCCACGACGAACTCGTCTACGCGGGCCACGACCGCGGTTTCGCCCTGGCGTCGATGCGCTCCCCGTCCGTCTCCCGCCTCTACCTCCAGGTCCCCGCCGGGACCGACGCCGCCGCCTGGAGCGACGACGCTCTCTGGGCCGAGCTGGAACGCCGCTTCGAGACCGCCGACGGCGCCGTGCCCGCGCGCGGCCCGATCACCCAGAAGTCCGTCACCCCGATGCGCTCCTGGGTCCACGAGCCGATGCGGTACGGGCGGCTGCACCTCGCGGGTGACGCCGCTCACATCGTGCCGCCGACCGGGGCCAAAGGGCTGAACCTCGCCGTCGGAGACGTCGTCACCTTCGCGCGGGCGCTGGTCCATCGGCGGGAGACCGGATCGGACGCCCTGCTCACCTCCTACTCGCCGACCTGTCTGCGCCGGGTCTGGCAGGCCGAACGGTTCTCCGCCGACCTGACCGCCCTGCTCCACCGGGCCCCGGACGCCACGCCGTTCGAGCTCCGCCTGCAGCGGGCGCGCCGGGAGCGGATCGCGTCCTGCCGGGCCGCGGCGGCCGATCTGGCCGAGGGGTACACGGGCTTCCCGTTCTGACGGTCCGACGGCGTTCTGTCCCAGCTCTGTCATGAACGGCCCCCCTCTGGTGGCGGGAATCACTCGCCCGCGTAGCGTGTTGGCGAACACGACGAGGGAAAGATCCTCCCCAAGCAGTAGGGTCATTCCTTTGCCTACCTATTACTCTTGAGCCAAGGCCGCGCAGCGTGGCCATGGAGGAGTGAAATGAGGAGCAGAAACCCGGTCTTCTCGCGACGGGGGTTCAGCCGCGACAACGGCTACGCGGGCTTCAACGCCGCGCCGCAGGCCGGGGGACCAGCTGTCGGCACGCAGGCCAACCCGTACGCCCAGCCGGCCGGCAACCCGTACGCGCAGAACCCCTACGCGCAGCAGGACCTCCAGCAGGGGGCCCCGCCGCAGGCACCGGCCGCCGGCCGGATGACCATCGACGACGTCGTGCTGCGCACGGCGTCCACGCTGGGCACCCTGATCGTGACGGCCGCGCTCGCCTGGGCGCTGCTGCCGGTCGACGACGCCAACATCGGTCGCTCGTACGGCATCGGCATCGGCGCCGCGCTGATCGGCATGGTCCTGGCGTTCGTCCAGTCCTTCAAGCGCAAGGCGTCGCCCGCGCTGATCCTCGCGTACGCCGCGTTCGAGGGCGTCTTCCTGGGCGTCGTCTCCAGCGTCGTCGACAACCGCATCGCGAGCGGCGCGGCCATGCAGGCCGTGATCGGCACGATGGCGGTCTTCGCCGGTGTCCTCGTCGCCTACAAGGCGGGCTGGATCCGGGTCAACCGCAGGTTCTACGGCTTCGTGATGGCCGCGGCGCTCGGCTTCGTGCTGCTGATGATGGTGAACATGCTGTTCGCGGTCTTCGGCGGCGGTGACGGCCTCGGCTTCCGCAGCGGTCCGCTCGGCATCGTCTTCGGCATCGTCGGCATCCTGCTCGGCGCGTGCTTCCTCGCCCTGGACTTCAAGCAGGTCGAGGACGGCATCGCGTACGGCGCGCCGCGCGAGGAGTCGTGGCTCGCGGCCTTCGGCCTGACGCTGACGCTCGTGTGGATCTACATGGAGTTCCTGAGGCTCATCGCGATCCTCAACAGCAACGACTAGCGCTCCGCGCGCCGGTCGGCGGACTCGATCGGAAGGGCCCCGGGATCTCCCGGGGCCCTTCGTCGTGGAACGGGGCGGGAGCGGGCGCCCGCCGTCAGCGCAGGTTGCGCGCGGCCCTTCTGAGGTCGAACTCGTGCACGATCGCCTTGGCGTGGCCGTAGGAGAGGTCGTGCTCCGCGCGGAGCCAGCTGACCTTGTCCTCGAAGCGGAAGAGGCTCGGGCCCTCCTCCACGGTGCGCAGCCAGTCGGAGACCTCACGACCGGTGCAGTGCGGGATGCGGGCGAGCAGGTTGCGATGGGTCTCCTGGGAGAAGACGTGGGACATCGGCGCCTCCGGACGCAAAGGGGATGTGGCCGGTCCTTCAGGTCACCGTGCCTGAGCGTCGGCGTGTTGGCAACACTCGGGCCGTGGCGCGTAGTCTCGCGCTGTGGTTGATACGACGCCTCTGACCCGTGCGGTGGAGCACTTCGCCGATCGTCTGCGGGCCGCTCCGCAGTCCCGACTCCAGCGGGGTGCCGCCGGTGAGGCGCTGGGGCTCGCCCGGGAGCTGGCCCGGTGGGCCCAGGAGGTGGAGTCGCCGGGGAGCGAGCCGCGCGAGATGCCGGACGCGGGGATGTTCGCCGCGGCCGACCAGATCACCGTCGCCGGGAACGACCTCGCGCTGCTGCTGACCGACGCGGGCCAGGTGGAGGACGCGGTGCGGGTGGTCCTCGCGGCGCAGGGACGCGCGGGCGTCTGAGGGCGGAACGGCGGGTGCCCGCCCCGTGGGGCGGGCGGGGGCTACAGGGACGCTATGACGCGGTCCGCCAGGATGTACACGTTCTCCTCGCCGCAGGCGAAGGTCAGCGTGTAGGCGCCGGAGATGCCCGAGCCGCCCAGCAGGTACGGGGTCTCGCCCTCGGTCAGGGCCGCGGCCAGCCGTTCGGCGGTCTCGCGGTGGCCCGGGGTCATGCAGAGGGTGGTGCCGTCCGCGAAGACGTAGACGTCCAGGGTGCCCAGCGGACCCGGGCGGACGTCGGCCAGTTCGACCCGGCCGTCGGCCAGCGACTCCAGCGTGGTGACGGTGCGCTCGTGGTCGTTCACCACCGGCGACTGCACCGGCACGAAGTCCGGGTGCGAGGGGTGGCGGCGGCGGGCGGCGGCCAGTTCGGGGGAGTCGCCGGGGAACTCCTCGGCGTCCACACCGAATTCGGTCACCGGCTCCAGGCCGACGAAGTCCGACTGGCGGGGCAGGAACAGCTCACTGTCCGGCAGACCCAGCAGCGACGGCGCGTCGGAGGCGTCGCGCGCCTCCTGCGCGGCCCAGAAGGCCCGCGCCTCGGCGAGTTCACGCTCGCGCTCCTCGGCGAGCGCCTCGGCGACGGCGCTGCGTATCTGCTCCGTCTCGGCGGCGGGCCGGGCCGCGGGCACGAGACCGTGCGGCGCGTCCCTCTCGGCGAGCTGGGTGTGCAGGACCGCGACCTCCCTGCGCAGCACCATGAGGGTGCGCAGGACGGCGACGCCCACGGCGCCGGTGGCGGCCGTGGTGAGCAGCAAGGCGATCGGCATGGCGCTCACTGACGTACTCCCGGTTCAAAGTCGACCCCCGACTTCCTACATCAGCTTGAAGGGTGGACTAACCAGCTGTCAGTGCGTAACGTCACGAAACGGACAGGACTTTGGGCCTGATCTCGGCCACCGTATCGACTCTGACCTGCGTAAATCACTCCCCCGAGGGAGATAGGTCACATCCTGGGTGAGATTGGATCACGGAACGGCCCGGAGGCCGGGTCTCCCCCGGACTCCGGGCCAAAGGCTCACCTGATGTCGGCCGCCGGTGACGCAGCGAGAGCGCGGCCGGGGGTCAGCTGAGGCGCTCGATCACCATGGCCATGCCCTGGCCGCCGCCGACGCACATCGTCTCCAGGCCGAACTGCTTGTCGTGGAACTGGAGGGAGTTGATGAGGGTGCCGGTGATCCGGGCGCCGGTCATGCCGAAGGGGTGGCCGACGGCGATGGCGCCGCCGTTCACGTTCAGCCGGTCCAGGTCGATGCCGAGTTCGCGGTAGGAGGGGATCACCTGCGCGGCGAACGCCTCGTTGATCTCGACCAGGTCGATGTCGCCGATGGTCAGACCGGCCCGCCGCAGCGCCTGGTTGCTCGCCTCGACCGGGCCCAGGCCCATGATCTCGGGGGAGAGTCCGGAGACGCCGGTGGAGACGATCCGGGCCAGCGGGGTCAGGCCCAGCTCGGCCGCCTTGGTGTCGGACATGACGACGACGGCCGCGGCGCCGTCGTTGAGCGGACAGCAGTTGCCCGCCGTCACCAGTCCGTCGGGGCGGAAGACCGGCTTCAGGCCCTCGACGCCCTCCAGGGTGACGCCCGCGCGGGGGCCGTCGTCCTTGCTGACGACCGTGCCGTCGGGCAGCGTCACCGGGGTGATCTCGCGCTCCCAGAAGCCGTTCTTGATGGCCTGCTCGGCGAGGTTCTGCGAGCGGACGCCGAACTCGTCCATGTCCCGGCGGGTGATCCCCCGCGAGCGGGCGAGGTTCTCCGCGGTCTGGCCCATCGCGATGTACGCGTCCGGCACCAGACCGTCCTCGCGGGGGTCGTGCCAGTCGGTGCCCTCCTGCTGGGCGACCTCGGCGGTGCGCGCCTCGGCCTCGGCGAAGAACGGGTTGTGGGTGTCGGGGAGGCTGTCGGAGTTGCCCTTGGCGAAGCGGGAGACCATCTCGACGCCCGCCGAGACGAAGACGTCGCCCTCGCCCGCCTTGATCGCGTGCAGGGCCATCCGGCTGGTCTGCAGGGACGAGGAGCAGTAGCGGGTGATCGTGCAGCCCGGCAGGTGGTCCATGCCCATCTGGACGGCGACGATCCGGCCGAGGTTGTTGCCCTGCTCGCCGCCGGGCAGGCCGCAGCCGAGCATGAGGTCGTCGATGTCCCGGGGGTCGAGGCCGGGGACCTTGGCGAGGGCGGCCTGGACGATGGTCGCGGTGAGGTCGTCGGGGCGCAGCTCCTTGAGGGAGCCCTTGAAGGCGCGGCCGATGGGGGAGCGGGCGGTCGAGACGATCACGGCTTCGGGCATCACGGCTCCAGACGGACGGGTGGCGCGGAGCGCCTCGGCGGGGAGAACGGCGGGCACGGACGCTTGGGAAGTTACCCGTCCGTACCCGCCGGGTCACCGTCGGCGTGATGTGACACTGGCCGCAATTTTCTAAGCGCTTGCTTGGTCGCTCGCGGGGGTCTGCGCCGACGGCTCGGGCTCCGGCTCGCGCACCCGCCGCCGCCTGCGCCGCTTCAGCAGGGCCCAGGGGCCGCGCGGCCCGGCCGGTACCGCCGCCGCCACCTCGGTGCCCGGCTCGGACGCGGCCTCCGCGGCGGCCCGCGCCACCGGCAGGAAGCCCTCGCGGCGGGCGATCTCCGGACGGTCCTCCTCGGCGGGCCAGAGGCCGAGCGCCGCGCAGAGCGTCGGCAGCACGGCCATCGCCGCGGTCGCGTACCCCTCGGCGGAGGGGTGGTAGTTGTCCGGCCCGAACAGCTCGCGCGGGTTGGCCGCGAACTCCGGGCCGAGCAGGTCGCCCAGCGACACCGTGCGGCCGCCCTGCTCGACCGTGCCGATCGTCTGCGCCGCCGCGAGCTGCCGGGACGCCCGGCGCGCGAGCCAGCGCAGCGGCTGCTGGACCGGCTCGATGGTGCCCAGGTCCGGACAGGTGCCGACGACCACCTCCGCGCCCGCCGTGCGCAGCCGCCGTACCGCCCCCGACAGGTGCCGGACCGAGCGGGTGGCCGGCAGGTGGTGGGTGACGTCGTTGGCGCCGATCATGATCACGCAGATGTCCGGCACCCGGGAGGAGTCCGCGAGGACCAGCGCCACCTGGCGGTCCAGATCGTCCGAGGTGGCCCCGGGCAGCGCCACGTTGTGCAGCTCCACCGGCCGCTCCGCGACCGCCGCGAGACCCGACGCGAGCAGCGCGCCCGGTGTCTGCCCCGCCCGGTGGACGCCCTGGCCCGCGGCCGTGGAGTCGCCGAGCACCGTCAGCCGCAGCGGCGGCTCACCGGGGGAGTCGTACGTGTGCCCGTAGCGGCCGTCGGCCACCGGGACCCGGCCGCCGGAGCCGTGACCCACCTGGCGCTTGGCCATCCGCAGCTCGGCCAGCACCACCCCGACCGCCGCCGCACCGGCCAGCCCGATCCCGCCGCCGCCGTACGCCGCCCCGGCCGCGATCCGCCGGGCCACCCGCGCCCTCGACATGCTGGTCATCCGTCGCCGTCACCTCCTCGTCCCGTACATCCACTCCTTGCCCCGTACCGGCCGTCGCCCAATCCCCACGGGGAGTGAACAGCGGTCCGTCACCCGTGCGGGCCGTAGGCTGGCCGGACCACCCAGACCTTTCTTTTGCGGCATCCGGAGACAACGGTGCAATTCCACGACTCGATGATCAGCCTCGTCGGCAACACCCCGCTGCTGAGGCTCAACAACGTGACCCAGGGCATCCAGGCGACCGTCCTGGCCAAGGTCGAGTACTTCAACCCGGGCGGCTCCGTGAAGGACCGCATCGCCCTGCGCATGATCGAGGCCGCGGAGCAGAGCGGCGAACTGCGGCCCGGCGGCACGATCGTGGAGCCGACCAGCGGGAACACCGGTGTCGGGCTCGCCATCGTGGCCCAGCAGAAGGGGTACAAGTGCATCTTCGTGTGCCCCGACAAGGTGAGCACCGACAAGATCAACGTGCTGCGCGCCTACGGCGCCGAGGTCGTCGTCTGCCCCACCGCCGTCGACCCCGAGCACCCGGACTCCTACTACAACGTCTCCGACCGGCTGGTCCGCGAGACGCCCGGGGCGTGGAAGCCGGACCAGTACTCCAACCCGAACAACCCGCTCTCCCACTACCACTCCACCGGCCCCGAGCTGTGGGAGCAGACGGAGGGGCGGATCACCCACTTCGTGGCGGGCGTGGGCACCGGCGGCACCATCTCCGGCACCGGCCGCTACCTGAGGGACGCCAGTGACGGCCGGGTCCAGGTCATCGGCGCCGACCCGGAGGGCTCCGTCTACTCCGGCGGCTCCGGGCGCCCCTACCTGGTGGAGGGCGTCGGCGAGGACTTCTGGCCGACCGCCTACGACCGCACGGTCGCCGACGAGATCGTGCCGGTCTCCGACAAGGACTCCTTCCAGATGACCCGGCGGCTGGCCAAGGAGGAGGGCCTGCTGGTGGGCGGCTCCTGCGGGATGGCCGTCGTCGCCGCGCTGCGGGTCGCCGAGCGGCTCGGCCCGGACGACGTCGTCGTCGTCCTGCTGCCGGACAGCGGGCGCGGCTACCTCAGCAAGATCTTCAACGACGAGTGGATGGCCGACTACGGCTTCCTGGAGGACAGCGGCCCCAGCGCCCGCGTCGCCGACGTCCTGCGCGACAAGGCGCACGGCGCCATCCCGTCCCTCGTCCACATGCACCCGGAGGAGACCGTCGGCGACGCCATCGAGGTGCTGCGCGAGTACGGCGTCTCCCAGATGCCGGTCGTGAAGCCGGGCGCCGGGCACCCGGACGTGATGGCCGCCGAGGTCGTCGGCTCGGTCGTGGAACGGGAGCTGCTGGACGCGCTGTTCAGCCAGCGGGCGTCCCTCGACGACCCGCTGGAGAAGCACATGTCGGCCCCGCTGCCGCAGGTCGGCTCCGGCGAGCCGGTCGGCGACCTGATGTCGGTGCTCGGCGCGGCGGACGCGGCGATCGTCCTCGTCGAGGGCAAGCCGACCGGCGTGGTCTCCCGGCAGGACCTGCTGGCGTTCCTCGCCAAGGGCGGCAACTAGTGCCCTGACCGGTCAGGTTCACCGGCTCGCACCCGTCCGGCCGCTCCCGTCCGAGGCGGCGGCCGCCCCGGACGAACTGCCGGGCGGAAGCGGCGTCCTGGGCGTCCCGGGCCCGGCGGAAGCGGCGGCCTGGGGTGTGACCGGGCGGGAAACCCGCGGTGAACCCGCAGGTCCGGCGTCCGGCCCGCGGTGCCGCGCCCGCGGGCCGGACTTCGCGGAAGTGGTACGAGGGTGTCACGTCCACGCAGCACCGGCTTAACACGAGTCCGGCAGATTGATGGGTGTCGGCAGGGCGGGAGCGGCTCCCCGCCCCGGCCGGCGCCGAACGGCGCCAAGGACCTCCGGAGCGGCTCCCGGACCTCCATGGACGCCAAGGACGTGTGGTCAGGCCCTGACCCGGCCCGCGTCCCCCGCGGGGACCGCCGTCGTCCCGCCCCCCGTTCACGGGGGTGCGGCGGTCCCCGCGCACAGCTCCGCCCCGGCCCTCACGAGGGCCGGGGCGTTCTTCTCGCACTCCCGCAGAGGCCGGGTCCCCCCGCCGGACGCGGGCCGGGGGTCCGCCGGGGCGACCCCGCAGAGGCCGGGCCCCCGCCGGACGCGGCCGGGTGTCCGCCGGGCGGTGGCGCGGTCCCGGTGGTGACGCGCGGTCAGTCCTTCCAGGCGTCGGCCTTCGCGCCCCGCTCCCGGCTCTCCCGGGCCCGGCGGGCGGAGCCGAACAGGTCCGGGTTGCCGCGCAGCGCCTGGAACACGTTCACGCCCACGATGCCCGCCCAGGTCACCAGCAGACCGGAGAGCCCGGCGAACCCGCCGCCGATCGCGGACAGCGGGATCGCCAGCACCAGCGAGACGATCGCGAAGCCGAACCGCTCGCCCCAGGAGTCCGTCGGCCGCGGGTCGCGCGCCCCGCGGGCCGTCACCATCTGCTGCTCGGCGAGCTGCCTGCGCACCCGGCGCTCCACCGCCCCGTCGATGCGCTGGTCGACCTTCTCCAGGAACGAGTCGACCAGCGCGGACTCGTACTCCTCACCCAGCTCCCTGCGCGCCTGGAGCGTGGCGTTCAGTTCCTTCTTCAGCTCGGCGTCCCGTGTGTCCATCCCCGACTCCCATCCCGTCATGGGCTCCCACGTTAGGGAGCCGGGACGCCCGCCGCACTGGGGACAACCCCCCTCTCCCGGGTGGGGGCGGCATCCGCCGGGAGCACCCCGAGCGACTCCAGGATGCGGCGGTGGCACGGGGCGACGTCGCTGATCCGCACCGCGATGCCCCGCCCGCGCAGCTCGTCCACCGCCTCCTTCAGCGCGAGGGCGCCCGTCGCGTCCACCGCCGTCAGACCCGACAGCCGCAGGTCCACCGCCGCGACCCCGTCCACCCGCGCGAGCCCCGCCCGGAAGCGGTGCGCGGCGGCGAACAGCAGCGGGCCGTCGAAGCGGTAGGTCACGGTGGCCGAACCGGCGCCGGGCAGCTCGTCCGAGGCGGCCGGGGTGAAGCGGGTGCCGCGCACCGCCGCGCGCAGCGCCAGCAGCACCGAGACCGCGAGCCCCACCAGCACCGCCCGCACCAGGTCGAGGGCGAGGGTGGCCGCCGCGGTGAGCACGAGGACCAGGGCGTCCCCGCGGGTCGCCCGCGCCATCGCCCGCACCGCGTCCGAGTCGACCATCCGCACCGCCGTCGCCAGCAGCACCCCCGCCAGGGCGGCCAGCGGCACCCGGGCCACCAGCGGCGCGGCGACGGTCGCGATCCCGGCCAGCAGCACCGCCTGCGCGAGGGCGGCCAGCCGGGAGACGGCACCGGTGCGCACGTTGACCGCGGTGCGCGCGATCGCGCCGGTCGCCGGGAGCCCGCCGAAGAGCGGGGCCGCGAGGTTCGCGACGCCCTGCCCGAAGAGTTCCCTCGACGGGTCGTGCCGCTCGCCGGGGCGCATGGCGTCGGCGACCGACGCGGACAGCAGCGCCTCCAGCGCGACGAGGGCGGCGACCGCGGCGGCGGGCGCCAGCAGCGACGGCACCCGCGCGACGTCGAGGAAGGCCACCGAGGGCGCGGGCAGGGCCGGGGGGAGCGCGCCGAGCCGGGCCACCGGCAGCCGCAGCGCCTCGGCGGCCAGCGTCGCGGCGGCGACCGCGGCCAGCGCGAACGGCGCGGTGGGACGGCGGCGGGCACCGGCCAGGGTCAGGGCTGCGCAGCCCGCCGCCAGCAGCGCCGCGGGCCAATGCGGGACGGCCCCGAACTCCCCGGCGGCCCGCGCGGCGACCAGCGCGACCTGCTCGCCGGGCGGCAGCGGGACGCCCAGCGCGTTCGGGACCTGCTGGAGGGCGATCACCCCGGCGATGCCGAGGGTGAAACCGGCGATCACCGGCGCGGGCACGTACGCCATGGCGGCCCCGGCCCGCGCGAACGCCAGGACCAGCAGGAACAGACCGGAGATGAGGCCGACGGTGAGGACGCCCGCGGTGCCGTGGCGGTGCACGACCGGCACCAGGACCACCGCCATGGCCCCGGTCGGCGCGCTGACCTGCCGGGCGCTGCCCCCGCAGAGCGCGGCGAGCGTCCCGGCGACGATCGCCCCGGCCAGCCCCGCGGCGGCCCCGAGCCCCGAACTGACCCCGAACCCGAGGGCGAGCGGCAGCGCGACGACGGCGACGGTCAGCCCGCAGAGCAGGTCGCGCCCCGGGTCACGGGTCATGGAACGCAGGTCGGCGGGGGAGGGCAGGACGGAGAGGACGCGGTTCATGGGTCCCTCGGAGATGGGTGGGGGAGGGGGCGACCCCGTGCGGGAGGGGGCGCGGGGTGCGGGGTGCGGGGGTTCCGGACGCGGGGTGCGGGCCCGGGTCGTCGGCCAGGGCGGCGGCCCGGAGAGGTCGCAAGGGGGTCGGCCCGGAGAGTCGGCCCGGGGGTCTGCACGGGATGTGGGCCCGGGGGGCCCGGGGTCAATCTCTGGCGTCGGTCCCTGGTGTCGGCCTCGCGGGACGGGTCCCTGCGTCAGGGGAGGAGGGAGACCAGGCCCGTGTCGAGGTCGAAGCGGGCCGCCGCGACGTGGGCCGCAACGAAGGCCGGGTCGGCGCGGATGGCGTCACGGACCCAGCGGGTGTGGGCCGTCATGGTGTGCTCGGCCCAGTCGCCCGGCAGGCCCCGGGTGCGGCGGGCGGCCGGGGCGATCTCCTCCACCAGCAGCTCCAGATGGCCGGGGACCGGCACCCCGTCGTCCAGGTGTTCGAGCGTCGCCGCCACCGCCCCGCACCGCTCGTGCCCGAGGACCAGCACCAGCGGCACCCGCAGCACCTCGACGCCGTACTGGACGGAGGCGAGGACCGCCTCGTCCAGCACCTGGCCCGCCGTCCTTATGCACAGCAGGTCGCCGAGGCCCTGGTCGAAGACCAGCTCGGGCGGGACCCGGGAGTCGACGCAGCCGACCACCACGGCGAACGGGTGCTGCCCGGCGGCGAGCGTCCGGCGGCGCCCCCCGTTCTCGTGCGGGTGCAGCGGACGGCCGCTGGCGTAGCGGTGGTTGCCCGCGAGCAGTTCGTCGAGGGCGGCGCGGGGGGACGGTGGGCGGGGTCCGCCGTCCGTCCCGGTGGGCACCGCCTGAGCGGGGGCGACGGTCAGCGCGCCGACGGCGGTGGCTGTCAGGAAGGCCCTGCGGTTCGAGGCCATGACGCATCCTCAAGGAGTTGTGCCAATGAGCGCACCCTCACGTTAAGCACATGTGTCATCACTCTGCGTACCCGTTTAACGACCCTTGGTGGTTTCCTCGGCAGATCATCGCCGCGCCGATACCGCTTCTTGATCGGGGCGAGGTGTGGCGGTCCGGGCGGGCCGCGCGCCGCACGTCCGCCCGGGGGGTCGGACCGGAGGAACGGGGCGCCCGCCCCTCTTGCTCGGCTGCATAGCGTCATGCAGAGTTCTCCCTACCTGAATAACTCGGCCACGGGGTGAGGGGAGCCTGACGCCATGGGATCTCGCGTCGCGGAGGTGCCCGCCAGGACACCGGCCGCCCCGGCCCCCGGACACACCGGGCTCGTGGTCCTCGACGGGATCGGGCTCCAGGTCGCCGACGTGGTGCGGCTCGCCGACGGCGCCGCCCGGCCGGTGCCGGGCACCGACGCGCTCAGGCGGGTCACCGAGTCCTGGGACGCCGCCCGGCGGATCGCCGCGACCGGCCGGGTCTACGGCCGCTCCACCGGAGTCGGCGCCAACCGCAACGAGGACGTTCCCACCGACACCGCCGCCGAACACGGACTGCGCCTGCTGCGCAGCCACGCCGGGGCGATCGGCGACGAACTGCCCGCCCGCGAGGTCCGCGCGATGCTCGCGGTCCGCGCCAACCAGCTCCTGGCCGGGGGCGCGGGACTGCGCCCCACCGTCGTCACCGCCCTGTGCGAGGCGCTGGAGACCGGCGCCCACCCGGTCGTCAACGAGTTCGGCTCGGTCGGTACCGGCGACATCGCCGCGCTCGCCCAGGCGGGACTCGCGCTGGCCGGGGAGCACCCGTGGCGCGGCGGCCGTCCGGGGGCCGGGGCGCCCGCCGCCCAGCCGCTCGACAACAACGACGCGCTCGCCTTCATCAGCAGCAACGCCCTCACCCTCGGACAGGCCGCGCTCGCCCTGCACGAACTGCGCGCCCTCGTCGAGGCCACCCAGGTCGTCGCCGCGCTCTCGCTGCTCGCCGTCGACGGCTCGCACGAGGCGTACGCCGTCCCGGTGCACGCCGCCCGCCCGCACCGCGGCTCCGGCGAGGTCGCCCGCCGGATGCGGGAGCTGATCGGCGCCGCCGACCGGCCCACCCCGCCCCTCGGCCGGATCCAGGACCCGTACGGCTTCCGCTGCCTGCCCCAGATACACGGCCCCGCGCACGACGCCGCCGACGCCCTCGACGAGATCCTCACCATCGAGATCAACGCCGCCGCCGAGAACCCCCTGATCTCCCCGGCCGACCTCGCCGCCTACCACCACGGCGGCTTCTACCAGGCCCAGCTCGCCCTCGCCCTCGACCACTTCAGGCTCTCCCTGACCCAGGTCGCGCGGCTCTCCACGTCCCGTCTCTCCACCCTCAACGAGCCCGCCTACACCCGGCTGCGCCCCTTCCTCGCCGACGCCGAGCCCGCCTCGTCCGGCGTGATGATCCTGGAGTACGCGGCCGGTGCCGCCCTCGGCGACCTGCGCGCCTTCTCCGCGCCCGCCTCCCTCGGCCACGCTGTACTCTCCCGGGGCGTCGAGGAACAGGCCAGCTTCGCCTCGCTCGCCGCCCGCCAGACGCTCCGGGCCTGCCGCGCGTACCGTCTCGTGGTCGGCTGCGAACTCGTCGCCGCCGTACGGGCCCTGCGCCAGCGGGGCCTGGGCGCCGACCCGGAGCTGCCGGTGGGCCGGGCGCTGGCGCTCGCCGAGCCGGTGCTCGACGCGGACCAGGCCGACCGGCCGCTCACGGACGACGTGACGGCCGCGGCCGCACTGCTCGACGAGTTCACGGACATCTGGAGGGGGAGCGGGACATGAGCGCGGAGAGGGACCCGGGCACGCACGACAGCCCGGCCGCACGGCTGCAGGCGCTGTTCGAGGGGCACCGGCTCACCCCCACCCAGCGGCGCATCGCCCACAGCATGGTGCGCAGGGCCGCCGACGTCCCGTTCCTGTCCAGCGTGGAGCTGGCCGAACTCGCCGGGGTCAGCCAGCCGTCCGTCACCCGCTTCGCCGTCGCCCTCGGCTTCGACGGCTATCCGGCGCTGCGCAGGCACCTGCGCGAGGTCGCGCCCGCCGGGCAGAGCGCCGACGCCGGCACCCTCAACGAGTACCAGCAGGCCGTCGAGGCCGAGATCGAGAACCTCAGACACCTCGCCGAACTCCTCGCCGACCCGCGCCCGTTGCAGCGCGCGGGCCGCCTCCTGGCCGCCTCGCGCCCGCTGCCGGTGCTCGGCCTGCGCGCCGCCGCCTCCCAGGCGTACGGCTTCGCCTACTTCGCCGCCAAGGTCCACCCGGACGTCCGGCTGCTGCACGAGGGCGGCACGATGATCCAGGACCGGATCGAGGCCGCCGTCCTGGCCGGGGCCACCGCCCTGCTCTGCTTCGCGCTGCCCCGGCATCCGCGCGAGGTCGTCGAGACGCTCGCCTTCGCCAAGGAGGCCGGGCTGACCGTCGTCACCGTCGCCGACTCGGCCTTCGCGCCCGTCGCCAAGGTCTCCGACCTGCTGCTGCCCGCCGCCGTCGGCACCGGCCTCGCCTTCGACACCGCCTGCGCCCCGATGCTGCTGGGCCGGGTGCTCCTGGAGGCGATGTGCGACGACCTGCCGCACGCGCAGGCCCGCCTGGAGCAGTTCGACGCCCGCGCGGCGGCCCGCGGCCTCTTCGTGGAGTGACCCCGGCCGGCCCGGACGGGTGGGGGCGCGGCGGTTTTCAGGCTCGTCTCACAATCGGCCGCTACCCTGCCGCTCCGGTGGACGGTGACGCGGCGATCAGGAGGCGGACGTGGCACGCGCGGCTCGTGGAGGACAGGGACTGGCCCGGGTGGCCGTCGTGGTGCGCGCGGGAGCGGCCCCGCTCTGGTGGCTCGGGGTCTGCGCGGCCGGGATCGGGGTGCTGGTGCCGGGGCTGACCGGCCGCCGGATCGGCCTGCTGGCCGGGGCCGCCCTGTTCCTCGTCGCGACGGCGGTGACGGCCACCGTCCGCCGCGGCCGCTACCGAGCTCTGGCGGGCGCCGCCTCCCGCGCGGGCCGGCACGACGTCCTCCAGGACCGCGCGGTCACCGTGCGCACCTGGCGCCGCGGGCACCGCTGGTGGCTCCTCGCGGCGGCGGTGGCGGCGCTGGCCGCCTCCTTCGCGGTACCGGCCGCGGGTGGCCTGCTGCTGGCCGGGGTCGGCACCGGGCTGCGGCTGAAGGCGGCCTGGCTCGGCCGGGTCGAACGGGACGCGGACGCGCTGCTGTGGGTCCGCATCGACTGGCTCGCCCGGGACGGCGGCCGCCCTGCGGCCCGGTCCGTCAAGGGCTACCGGGGCACCGGCATCGCCGCGGGCGACGCGGCCCCCGGCGGCGCCCGCCGCCGGACCGCCGCCCTCGTCTGAACCGGCCGCGCCCGGCTCAGATCTCCAGGTCCTCCTCGATCCTGCGCAACTGGTGGCGGGCCATCGCCAGGTTGGACCGCTTGGCGTCCAGCACCAGGTACAGGAAGAGGCCGTTGCCGCCCCGGCCGCTCATCAGGCGGATCAGGTGGTACTGGTCGGTCAGGCTGATCAGGATGTCCTCGATCTGCCCCTTGAGCCCGAGGTGCTCCATGGTGCGCATCTTGGCGCGCACCACGTCCGTGTTGCCCGCGGCGGCCACGCTCAGGTCGAAACCCTTGCTGCCGCCCAGGGTCCCCAGCGCCATCCCGCTGGTGTAGTCGACGAGCGCGATGCCGGTCGCGCCCTCGATGGAGGCCAGAGCCTCTTTCAGCGAGGTCTCGGTGTTGGCCATGGCTGTGCTCCCTAGGTCGCTTTCAACTATCGGTGGTGGTGCGCGCGTCGGTGTTCGCGGTGCGTGCCGCGCGCGCCGTTCTGGTCCGTGCCCCGGCCTGTCCCGCGCCTGGTGCGGCGGGTTTGGCCGGTCTGGGGCGGGCGGGGGCGGCCTGGGCGGCCCGCCGGGCGTCGACCAGTTCGCCGACGCGCGCCCCCGACCTGCGGCCCTCCAGCAGCAGCCGCCCGAGGTTGACCCGGTCCTGGGCGAGCAGCGTCAGCACCGCCGACCCGCCCGCCGTGTACGCGGCGACGTAGCCGTACACCCCGTGCACGACCAGCTCGCGCACCGCGCCCTGCCCCGTCAGGTCCGCCAGCCGGACCGCGGCGCCGTGCGCGGCCGCGGTGAGCGCCGCCATCGCCTCGGCGTCGACGCCCGGGGTGTCCTGGGCGAGCGGCGTACCGTCCGTGCCGGTCACCAGCGCCCCCGTCAGCTGGGGCACCCGGGCCCTCAACCGGCGCAGCTCGTCCAGGATCTCGGGCTCGGCGGCCATCCGGTGTCTCCTCTCAAAGGGCCTCCAGCGCATCTCTGAGCCTCTTCAGCAGCGTGACGTGGGGATCGGACGACAGAAGCTCGGCGCGGGGCGGGGGCGCCGGGACGACGTCCTCGTAGGGGTGCGCGGGGGGCGGCGCGGTCGCCCGGCCCGGGTCGAGGACCCCGGCCGCGGCCAGCCGCCGGACGTCGACCAGGGTGTGGAAGGCCAGCCGCCCCAGCTCGCGGGCGATGTCGGTGGCCGTGCGGACGCCGTCCACCCGGTCGAGGACCGTGCGCTGACGGCGGGTGAGCGCCGGGGGCGCGGTGCGGGCGGAGACGGTGAGCGGGGCCTCGTCCGGACGCGGGTCGGGCCAGATGCGGTGCAGCAGATCGCGGCGGCGGACGGTCTCCCGCTCCAGGGCGGCCACCGGCAGCGGGCGGAACATGAGCGTCGCGGGGGCTGCCGGGCGGGCGGCGCCGCTCGGGGGCGTCGCGGCGGGGTCGGCCGTACCGTCCGGGTCCGCCGGGGCGCCGTAGCGGAAGCGGCCCGGGGTGCTGCTGGGCGCGAGGCAGAAGTAGGCGGCGTCGTACAGCGCGGAGAGCTGGCACAGTTCCAGCGCGCCCGGGGTGATCCGTCCGGCGTCGACGAGACGGCGTCCGGCCCGCGCCGGGTCGCCGGTGGCCGCGAGGGCCGCCCCCCAGTCGTCGGCGCCGAGGAGGCCGTGGGCGGTGAGGAGCACGTCGAGCCCGGGGGCGGAGGGGCTCTCGGCGTGCACCACCAGGCCGTCCGCGAGGTGCAGGGTGCCGCGCTCGCGGACCAGGACGCCGGTGGCGCGCTCGGCGGCCAGCCGGGTCAGCATCGGGGAGAGGCCGCCCCGGCCGCGCCCCTCGGATCTGGAGCGGACCGGCAGGCGCGGCGGAGGGGGCGTGCGGACGGCGGTCATGCCAGCACCAGCCGTCGCGCCATCTCCCCGAGCCGGATGCGGGCCAGCGCCAGATTGCCCTCGGTGCGCGCCAGCCACAGGTGCAGGACGACCGAGCCGTCGAACGAGGGGCCCACGAACCGCAGGACGTGGTAGCTGTCCCGGTTGCTGACGATGAGGTCCTCGACGGGCGGGTCGGCGCCCGCGGCCGGGTCGCCCCCGGGGTCGTCGTCGGGCGCGAACGCCCGCTGCTCGGCGGCGAGCCGGGCGAACTCCGCGGCCTCCGTCGCGGCGGCCTCGTGGTCGCCGCCGGGCGACTCGCCCACCGTGCCCAGCGCCAGTCCGCTGGTCCAGTCGACCAGCGAGGCGCCCCGGGCACCCGGCAGTCGCATGGCCTCCAGCAGACACTCGTCGATTCCGGGCACCGTTGCTCCCCTCCCGCCTGGGGTTCGGCTGAGTGACGCCGAAGCTACGCAACGTGCAGGGCGGGCAGGAGGGATCTGGCATTTTCCGGTGGAACATGCGCGCGGGGACTAACGTGGGTCGGCTGAGCGCGATCGCCTCATCCGATAAACGCTGATCTGCGCGGATGCGTCAACGGCGCTCGGGTGCCCCCAGGGTGGTGAGCGCACCGGCATGCGCCCCTCCGGATTCGGCCACGATCTCCGCCAGGCTCTGCGGGGCCCGGACCGTCGCGAACGCCGTGCCGCCGTCCCCGTCCGGCGCGAAGCCGTACACGCCGGGACGCGCGAGGGAGTTGTAGCCGTAGTGGTGGGCGAAGTAGTACGCGCCCGTGTCCAGCGCCGCCGCGTAGTCGCCCTGGGCGAGCGGCGGCAGCGCCCGCCCCTCGGCGAGCAGGTCGCCGGAGAAGCAGGCGGGACCCGCCACGTCCTGCACCACCGGCGGGTCCGTCCGCGGCCGTCCCGCCGCGTCGTAGGCGGCGATCCGCAGCGGCCACGCGTCCGGCGCGTACACCGTCCTGGTCGCCACCTGCACGCCCGCGTGGGTGACCGCGATCGGACGCCCGCCCGCGCTCTTGGCGTACTCCACCCGCGCCACCACCGTGCCGTGCTTGGCCAGCAGCGACCGGCCGAACTCGGTGATGAGCCCGTACCGCCCGGAGAACAGCCCCGGCACCTCCCGGGCCAGCAGCCGCGCGTACCGGGCGTAGGTCGGCGCGGTCTCGTCCGAGCCGAAGTTCACCGGCAGCCCGCCGCCGATGTCCAGGGTGTCGATCTGCGGGCGCCCGATCCGCCGGTTGATCTCCTCCGCGAGGGCGTACGTCTCGGCCACGCCCCGCACCATCAGCTCCAGCGGGATGCCCTGCGAGCCGGTGTGCGCGTGCAGCCGGGTGAGCCACGGGCGCTGCGCGTACGCCTCCACCACCCACGCGCGCGCCCCCTCGTCGCGCAGCGCCACCCCGAACTTGGAGGTGGCTGTCGCGGTCGAGGTGGACCCGATGGAACCCCCGCCGATCTGCGGGTTGACCCGGATGCCGAGCGGCGAGCGGCAGGCCGCCGACCGCATCAGGGCGTCCAGCCGGTCCAGCTCCTGCGGGTTGTCCGCGTTGACGGCGATGCCCAGGGCCAGCGCCTCCCGCAGCTCGGCGGGCGTCTTCGCGGGCGAGTCGAGGACGGTCCTCGCCGGTGCCAGCCCGGCCGCCCGCGCCAGGGCCAGCTCCCCGGGGCTCGCCACCTCGGCGCCGAGGCCCTCCTCGCGCAGCAGCCGCAGCACCGGCACCAGCGGGCACGCCTTGACCGCGAAGGCGTGCAGCACGGGCGTGCCGGGCGCGGTGACCTCGTCGAGCGCGGCCCGCAGCGCCGCCGCCGACGCGCGCACCCCGGCGACGTCCAGCAGCCCCACGACCGGGGCGGACGGCCCCAGCAGCCCCTGCTCCACGGCGGCCCGCACCGCCAGGTCGCGGCGCCGGGTCCTGGCCGCGCCGTCCGCCGCCGCGCCGGAGGGGTCCGGGTGGAGGCCGGGAGAGGGCCGGTCGCTCTGTCCGTGCGGGTCGTTCGGGTCGCTCACGTCATCCCCTGGGAAGTCGCCGGTCGTGGGCCGGTGTGCGTGCGTGCCGTCGCGTCCAGCCAAACATCCGCGGCCCGGCGGTGCGGCCCCGGCCCTATTGACTAGGTCTATTCATAAAGCAAGGATGTGAATAACAGGAGTTACGCAGTCATCGGGAGCAAGCCGCCAGGAGGCAGACCATGTCAGGACCCCGCCCCGTACGAGCGCCGCGCGGTACGGAACTGAGCGCCCTGGGATGGCAGCAGGAAGCCGCCCTGCGCATGCTCCAGAACAACCTCGACCCCGAGGTCGCCGAACACCCCGACAAGCTCGTCGTCTACGGCGGCACCGGCAAGGCCGCCCGCGACTGGCGCTCCTTCGACGCCATGGTCCGCACCCTGCGCACCCTCAAGCAGGACGAGACGATGCTGGTCCAGTCCGGCCGCCCGGTCGGCGTGATGCAGACCCACGAGTGGGCGCCGCGCGTCCTCATCGCCAACTCCAACCTCGTCGGCGACTGGGCCACCTGGGAGGAGTTCCGCCGCCTGGAGGCCCTCGGCCTCACCATGTACGGCCAGATGACCGCCGGTTCCTGGATCTACATCGGCACCCAGGGCATCCTCCAGGGCACCTACGAGACGTTCTCCGCCGTCGCCGCCAAGAAGTTCGGCGGCACCCTCGCCGGGACCATCACCCTCACCGCCGGCCTCGGCGGCATGGGCGGCGCCCAGCCGCTCGCCGTGACCATGAACGACGGCGTCGCGATCTGCATCGACGTCGACCCCCGCGCCATCGAGCGCCGCATCGAGCACCGCTACCTCGATGTCAGGGCCGACTCCCTCGACCACGCCCTCGGACTGGCCGTCGAGGCCCGGGACGCGCGCCGCCCGCTCTCCATCGGCCTCCTCGGCAACGCGGCCGAACTGCTCCCGCGGCTCCTCGCCATGGACGCCCCGATCGACATCGTCACCGACCAGACCTCCGCCCACGACCCGCTCGCCTACCTCCCGGTCGGCATCGCCTTCGAGGACATGGCCGACGCCGCCGCGAAGGACCCGGCCGGGTTCACCGACCGCGCCCGGGAGTCCATGGCCCGCCACGTCGAGGCGATGGTCGGCTTCCAGGACGCGGGCGCCGAGGTCTTCGACTACGGCAACTCCATCCGCGGCGAGGCCCGGCTCGCCGGGTACGAGCGGGCGTTCGCCTTCCCCGGCTTCGTCCCCGCCTACATCCGCCCGCTGTTCTGCGAGGGCAAGGGCCCCTTCCGCTGGGCCGCCCTCTCCGGCGAGGCGTCCGACATCGCCAGGACCGACAGGGCCATCCTCGACCTCTTCCCCGAGAACGAGTCCCTGGCCCGCTGGATCAAGCTCGCCGGTGAACGCGTCCGCTTCCAGGGGCTGCCCGCCCGCATCTGCTGGCTCGGCCAGGGCGAGCGGGACCGCGCGGGGGAGCGCTTCAACGACATGGTGGCGAGCGGCGAGCTGGCCGCCCCGCTGGCCATCGGCCGCGACCACCTCGACTGCGGCTCCGTCGCCTCGCCGTACCGGGAGACCGAGGGGATGCGCGACGGCTCCGACGCGATCGCCGACTGGCCGCTGCTGAACGCCATGGTCAACGTGGCGTCCGGGGCGTCCTGGGTCTCCGTCCACCACGGCGGCGGGGTGGGCATGGGCCGCTCCCTGCACGCGGGCCAGGTCACGGTGGCCGACGGGACCCCGCTGGCCGGGGAGAAGATCCGCCGCGTCCTCACCAACGACCCCGGGATGGGCGTCATCCGGCACGTGGACGCCGGGTACGAGGCCGCGGAGGCGGTCGCCGACGAGCGGGGCGTACGGGTCCCCATGCGCGAGGACGACACCGCGTGACCCGCGCGCGGACGACGGGACCGCGGCCCGCGCCCCCCACCCCGGTGCCGCCGTCCTTCCAGGAGATGTGGCGGGAGCTGGCGCCCGTCGGACGGCACGAGGGGACCGGCGGCTACCGGCGGTTCGCCTGGACCGCCGCCGACACCGAGTGCCGGGCCTGGTTCGAGCGGCAGGCGCGCGGCCGCGGGCTCGACGTCGAGGTCGACCGGAACGGCAACCAGTGGGCCTGGCTGGGCGATCCCGCCCTCGGGGACGCCGTCGTCGCCGGGTCGCACCTCGACTCCGTGCCCGACGGCGGGGCCTTCGACGGGCCCCTCGGGGTCGTGTCGGCGTTCGCCGCGCTCGACGAACTGCGCGCCAGGGGCGCCCGCCTCGACCGCCCCCTCGGGATCGTCAACTTCGGCGACGAGGAGGGCGCCCGGTTCGGGCTCGCCTGCGTCGGCTCCCGGCTGGCCGCCGGACAGCTCACCCCGGCCGCCGCGCACCGCCTCACCGACGCCGACGGGATCACCCTCCCGCAGGCCATGGCGGCGGCCGGGCACGACCCCGACGCGATCGGCGCCGACCGGGAACGGCTCGACCGGATCGGCGCGTTCGTCGAACTCCACGTCGAACAGGGCCGCGCGCTGGACCTGAGCGGGGACCCGGTCGGCGTCGCCAGCGCCATCTGGCCGCACGGCCGCTGGCGGTTCGACTTCCGCGGCGAGGCCAACCACGCGGGCACCACCCGGCTGGCCGACCGCCGCGACCCGATGCTGCCCTACGCCGAGTCGGTGCTCGCCGCCCGCCGCGAGGCACGGCTCGCGGGCGCCGTCGCCACCTTCGGCAAGATCGCCGTCGAACCCAACGGCGTCAACGCCGTCCCCTCCCTGGTGCGCGGCTGGCTCGACTCCCGGGCCGCGGACCAGGCCACCCTCGACACCGTCGTCGGCGGCGTCGAGCGGGCGGCCCGCGAGTACGCCGACGCGCACGGCGTCGACCTCGACGTCGTCCGGGAGTCCTTCACCCCGGTCGTGGAGTTCGACGACGCCCTGCGCGACGAACTCGCCCGCGTCCTCGGCCGGGACACCGGCCTCACCGTCCCGGTCCTGGGCACCGGCGCGGGACACGACGCCGGGATCCTCTCCGCCGCCCTCCCCACCGCCATGCTGTTCGTGCGCAACCCCACCGGTGTCTCGCACTCCCCGGCCGAGTCCGCCACGGAGGACGACTGCGTGGCCGGTGTGCTCGCCCTCGCCGACGTACTGGAAGGACTGGCCCGCAAGTGACCGGCACCCGCACGTACTGGCTGGAGCACGCCTGGCTCGACCCCCGGGTCGAACCCGGCGTCGCCGTCGAGGTCGCGGACGGCCGCGTCACCGCCGTCCGCACCGGCGAGCCGGCCCCGCCGCCCGGTGCCGAGGTGCTGCGCGGCCTCACCCTCCCGGGGCTAGCCAACGCCCACAGCCACGCCTTCCACCGCGCGCTGCGCGGCACCGTCCAGGTCGGCTCGGGCACCTTCTGGACCTGGCGCGAGACCATGTACGCGGTCGCCCACCGGCTCACCCCCGACCGCTACCACGCCCTCGCCCGCGCGGTGTACGCCGAGATGGCGCTGGCCGGGATCACCGCCGTCGGCGAGTTCCACTACGTGCACCACGCCCCCGGCGGTACCCCCTACGCCGACCCCAACGCGATGGGCGAGGCGCTGATCGCGGCCGCGGCCGACGCCGGGATCCGCGTCACCCTCCTCGACACGGCCTACCTCTCCGCGGGCTTCGGCGAGCCGCCCGAGGCCCACCAGCGCCGCTTCAGCGACGGCACCGCCGACGCCTGGGCCGAACGCTGTTCACTTCTCAAGGAACGGGATCACGCGCGGATCGGCGCCGCCGTCCACTCCGTGCGGGCGGTGCCCGCCGACCAGCTCGCGACCGTGGCGCGGTGGGCCGAGGAGCGCCGGGCCCCGCTGCACGTCCACCTCTCCGAGCAGACCGCCGAGAACGACGCCTGCCTCGCCGCCCACGGCCGCACCCCCGCCCGCCTCCTCGCCGACCACGGGGTCCTCGGGCCGCGCACCACCGGCGTCCACAACACCCACCTCACCGCCGCGGACATCGCCCTGATCGGCGGCAGCGGCACCGGCACCTGCATGTGCCCGACCACCGAACGCGACCTCGCCGACGGCATCGGACCCGCCCTCGCCCTCCAGCTCGCCGGTTCCCCGCTCTCCCTCGGCTCCGACAGCCACGCCGTCGTCGACCTGCTCGAAGAGGCCCGCGCGATGGAGCTGAACGAGCGGCTGCGCACCCGCACCCGGGGCCACTGGACGGCCGCCGCGCTGCTGCGCGCCGCCTCGGCCGACGGCCACCGATCGATCGGCTGGCAGGACGCGGGCACCCTGGCGCCGGGCGCGCTCGCGGACTTCACCACCGTCGCCCTCGACTCGGTCAGGACGGCCGGGCCGGCGCCCCGGCTCGCGGCCGAGACCGCGGTATTCGCGGCGAGCGCGGCGGACGTCCGGCACACGGTCGTCGCCGGGCGGCAGATCGTGCGCGACGGGGCCCACACGCTCGTCCCCGACGTGCCGCGGGCGCTCGCGCGGGCCGTCGCCGACCTGCGCGCCTGACACCCCCACCCGCCCCGGTCGGCATCCGCCCGCCCCCGGCCAGCCACGAGGACACCATGAGCAGCACCGCCATCACCGACATCGCCGCACTGGTCACCAACGACCCCTCCCTCGGTGACGGGTCCCCGCTCGGACTGATCCACGACGCCGCGCTCGTCATCGAGGGCGAACGGGTCGTCTGGACCGGTGAGTCAAGCAAAGCACCCGCCACTGACAACCGGGTCGACGCCGGGGGCCGGGCGGTCCTGCCCGGCTTCGTCGACTCGCACTCCCACCTGCTCTTCGCGGGCGACCGCACCGAGGAGTTCAACGCCCGCATGTCCGGGCGGCCCTACAGCGCGGGCGGCATCCGCACCACCGTCGCCGCCACCCGCGCGGCGAGCGACGCGGAGCTGGAGCGCACCCTCACCCGCCACCTCGCCGAGGCCCTGCGCCAGGGCACGACCACCTTCGAGACCAAGTCCGGCTACGGCCTGACCGTCCACGACGAGGCCCGCGCCCTGCGCGTCGCGGCCGCCCACACCGACGAGGTCACCTACCTCGGCGCCCACATCGTCGCCCCCGAACTCGCCGACGACCCGGCCGCGTACGTCGACCTCGTCACCGGCGAGATGCTCGACGCCTGCGCGCCGCACGCGCGCTGGATCGACGTCTTCTGCGAGCGGGGCGCCTTCGACGGCGACCAGGCCCGCGCGATCCTCACCGCGGGCCGGGCCAGGGGGCTGCACCCGCGCATCCACGCCAACCAGCTCTCCCACGGCCCCGGCGTGCAGCTCGCCGTCGAACTGGACGCGGCCAGCGCCGACCACTGCACCCACCTCACGGACGACGACGTCGACGCCCTCGCGCACAGCGACACCGTCGCCACGCTGCTGCCCGGCGCCGAGTTCTCCACCCGCGCGCCCTGGCCCGACGCCCGGCGGCTGCTCGACGCGGGCGCCACGGTCGCGCTCTCCACCGACTGCAACCCCGGCTCGTCGTTCACCTCGTCGGTGCCGTTCTGCGTCGCGCTCGCCGTGCGGGACATGGGGATGACCCCGGACGAGGCGGTCTGGTCGGCGACCGCGGGCGGCGCGCGCGCCCTGCGCCGGGACGACGTCGGCCGGCTCTCCCCGGGCGCCCGCGCGGACCTCGTCGTGCTGGACGCCCCCAGCCACGTCCACCTGTCGTACCGGCCGGGCGTGCCGCTGGTCGCGCAGGTGTGGAGGCGCGGCGAGCGGCGGTAGCCCCGGACGCCCGGGGGCGGACACGACGAAGCGCGGTGTGCCCGTGCGGCACCCCGCGCCACGCGCCCGGCGTGGTCACTCCTCGAAGGTCACGTGGTCACTTCTCGAAGCCCCACGCGGCTCACTCCTCGACGGTCAGCCCCCTGCGCAGCCGCGTCAGCGTGCGCGACAGCAGCCGGGAGACGTGCATCTGGGAGATGCCCAGCTCCTCGCCGATCTCGGACTGGGTCATCCCGGCGACGAACCGCAGCGAGAGGATCTTCCGGTCCCGGGACGGCAGTTCGGCGATCAGCGGCTTCAGCGACTCGACGTACTCGATGCCTTCGAGCCCGTTGTCCTCGTAGCCGATCCGGTCCGCGAGGGTGCCCTCGGAGTCGTCCTCGGCGGGCTGGGCGTCCAGCGAGGAGGCGGTGTAGGCGTTGGACGCCGCCATGCCCTCGACGACCTCTTCCGCGGGGATGCCCAGGCGCTCGGCCAGCTCGGCCACCGTCGGCGCGCGGTCCAGCTTCTGCGCCAGCTCGTCGCCCGCCTTGGCCAGGTCGAGGCGCAGCTCCTGGAGCCTGCGCGGCACGCGCACGGACCACGAGGTGTCGCGGAAGAAGCGCTTGATCTCGCCGATGATGGTCGGCATCGCGAAGGTCGGGAACTCGACCCCGCGGGACAGCTCGAACCGGTCGATCGCCTTGATCAGGCCGATCGTGCCGACCTGGACGATGTCCTCCATGGGCTCGCTGCGCGAACGGAACCGGGAGGCGGCGAACTTGACCAGCGCGAGGTTCAGCTCGACGAGGGTGTTGCGGACGTAGGAGTAGTCGAGCGTGCCCTCTTCGAGGGATTCGAGCCGTTCGAAGAGCGTCTTGGACAGGGCCCGCGCGTCGACCGGACCCACCTGGTCGTACGGCGGGATCTCCGGAAGTCCGTCGAGTCCTGCGGTACCGGCTTCGGCGTCCGCGTCACCGTCGAGGGGATCCAGATGTTCCGGGAGGGATGCCGACGTCGCCTGCTGGGTATGCGATGCGTCGAGCCGGGGTGACATGATGTCCTCCATCGTTCTCGGCATAAGGCTGCCGAAGCCAAATTCGTGCACTGCGGTGTGCGGCGCCTCCAAAGCCGGCCGTGTCGGTTGCGTTCCACATAGCCCTACCCGCTTTCCCGCACCCGCCGCAAGTGCGTTACCTGGGCATATGTCCGTTTGATGGCGGTTGTTCGGGTGTCGGAGAGTGTGAGGAAGGCGTAGTGTTCGGACGCGTCAGTCAGCAGGCACGACGTCGGGAGAGAGAGACGGCATGGACCGCGGGACGGTCGGCAGCACACAGTCTGGCCGACTACTGGTGGAGGTGCGCGCAGAGGGCTCC
The DNA here is from genome assembly GCF_900091845.1 of Streptomyces sp. SolWspMP-5a-2. Classification (GTDB taxonomy): domain Bacteria; phylum Actinomycetota; class Actinomycetes; order Streptomycetales; family Streptomycetaceae; genus Streptomyces; species Streptomyces doudnae. The sequence goes on along the minus strand of NZ_FMCI01000261.1, from coordinate 2,764 downwards.
AGTGCCGTCGTGACACCGGCGGGTGAACTGGATCACCACACCGCCGATCTGTTGCGCGAGCCGCTGGAGGAGTGCCTCGACAACGGCTTCAGCCGGTTGGTCGTGGACTGCGCACGGCTGGAGTTCTGCGACTCCACCGGCCTCAACGTACTGCTCGGTGCCCGGCTCAAGGCCGAGGCCGCCGGGGGCGGGGTCCATCTCGCGGGCATGCTGCCCGTGGTGGCCCGGGTCTTCGAGATCACCGGGGCGGACGCGGTCTTCACCGTGCACGCCACGCTCGACGACGCCCTCGCGGACGAGACCGGCGGCGGGAAGGACGGCACCGGCGACGCCGGTTGACCGGCCCCGTGCCCGCCCCGGCGGCACCCTCCCGAACGGCACTTTCCGGGCGACCGGCGCACGGTGTCGAAACCGGGGGGTGTTCCACCGGTCCGGTCGGGCAGGAGACAACCTGAACATGGTCGGCGGGCGCCCGGCGGAACAGCCGTCGGGTCGCGTACCGACTCTTGAATCGTGAACTGGTGAATCGGTGAGGTGAAGCGCTGATGAGCACCACCCGGCCTTGCTCGCCGGGCGACCGCGGCCCGGAGCCCGGTGGCGCTTCCGGTGCGTCCGAGGGGGGCGCGTCCGGAAACGGTGCGTCCGAGGGGGACGTGCCCGCGTCGTCGGCGACCACAGTGGACCGGCAGGTCCGCAGGCTGAGCTTCGAGGGCCAGAGCGGGGTCGTCCCGCTCGCTCGCGACTTCGCGCGCCAGGCGCTGTACGCGTGGGGCTGGCTCCCCGCCGACTCGGCCGACCGGAGGGCCGCCGCGGAGGACGTGCTGCTCGTCGTCTCCGAACTGGTCACCAACGCCTGCCTGCACGCCGAGGGGCCGGACGAGCTGCGGATCGGCTGCGACAAGAAGGTCATCCGCGTCGAGGTCGCCGACCGCGGCGCGGGTCAGCCCGCCCCGCGCACCCCGCACCGCTCCGGCCGCCCCGGCGGCCACGGCATGTTCATCGTGCAGCGGCTCTGCCTGGACTGGGGAGTCGTCCGCACGACGGGCGGCGCGGGCAAGACGGTCTGGGCGGAACTGGGCGCCCCGGCGTAGCCCACGGCGCCGGGAAGGGCCCGCGACCGCGCGAGCGGCACGCGGGCCTTCGCCGTGCCCGGACCCGGCCCGCCCCGCACCGGACGCCCGTCCGGGACCCGGGTGTCCCGGCGCCGGTGTCCGTCCCGTCCTCCCCCCGGGGTCTCCCGGGTGTGCCGGATCCCCACAACTTCCGGCGCGCACCGTGTCTTCCTTCCTCGGGACCCCGGGCGTACCTTGACGGCCGATCTGATGTGCCGTCAGGAATGAGGGTGGACCGTGCCGTACCCGAAACGAACCGCCGCGCTCGCGTCCGTCGCGGCCCTGGCCGGGTCGGCGGTGCTGCTCGGCGCCCCGGCGGCCCACGCCTCCGTCGTCGACGTGAACTACCAGTGCAAGACGCCGATCGGCGACAAGAGCGCCGTCTCGCCCATCGACATCAAGGGTGTCGCCAGCGGCGCCGGTTACCGGATCACCATGTCCTGGCAGAAGGGCGTCTCCTCCAGCCCCGTCGAGCTGGGCAAGGGCGCGATGAGTCCGAGCGCGACCATCATGCTGGGCGGCGCCGACAGCGGGACCCTCGCCGTCTCGGGCCCCGCGAACCAGGCCGCGATCCCCGCCGACACCCCGATCAAGATCAGTGACCTGACGGGCACCTACACCCCGAAGAAGACCGGCAAGGTCACCTTCACGCCCGGGGTCCTCACCATCAAGGCGCTGGGCACGACCACCACCTGCACCCCCTCGAACACACCGGGTCCCGCCCTCACCCTCGACGTGAAGGCGTCCGGCGGCTCGTCCGGCTCCGGATCGTCCGGCGGGGGCACCTCCGGCTCGTCCGGCGGCGGCACCCTCCCGCAGACCGGCCCCGCCGACTCGGCGATCGCCCTCGGCACCCTCGGCGGCACCGTGCTGCTCACCGGCGCGGCCGGGGCCCTGTGGCTCACCCGGCGCGGCCAGCCTGGCCGGGCGCGCCGCTGACCCCCGCACCGGACGACGCAGGAGCCGCCCCATGCCGCCCACGCCGAACGCCACCCGCGCCCTGGTCCTGCCGCTCGCCCTGCTGCTGATCCCGGTCGCCGTCCCGCGGGCCGCGGCGGCCGGTGCCGGGTGGTCGCTCGCGCCCGCCGGGGACGGACGCCCGTCGTTCTACGCCGAGGGCGCGCCCGGCGCGGTCGTCCGGGACACGGTGGCCGTCACCAACGGCGGCGCCCGGCCGGTCACGGTGACCCTGGCGGCCGACGGCGTCCGGGCCTCGTTCGCCGACGTCCTCGTCCGGGTGCCGGGCCGCACCCGCGCCGAGGTCCCCTTCACCGTCCGGGTGCCGGGGGACAGGTCGGGCGCGATCGTCGCCCGGGACGCGGCGGGCCGCGTCCGATCGGTGCCGCTGCGGCTGCGGGCGGGCGTCCCGGACCTCTCCGCGCTGACCGTCGAGCACGTCCGGGTGCGCGCCGACCGCATCACCTACGACCTGGTCAACCGCGGCACGACGACGCTCGTCCCGCGGCTCGCCGTGCGCGCGGACGGCCTTTTCCGCCGGGTCCTCGACCGCGCCCCGCGCGCCCTGCCGGTCCGCCTCGCGCCGGGCACCCGCGCCTCCCTCACCGAGCCCTGGCCCGGCCGCCCGGCCCTGGACGCGGTCGACGTCCGCCTCACCGTGACCGCGCCGGACGGCACCCGCGCCACCGTCGGCG
>NZ_FMCI01000265.1 GCF_900091845.1 Streptomyces sp. SolWspMP-5a-2 | reverse complement strand
ACCCCCGCGCCCCGCCCGTCGGCCGCCCCGCAGCGGCTGCCCCGGCAGGGCGCCCCCGGCCGCTCCCCCGGCGGACCCGGCACGCTGGACGTGGCCGTGCACGGAGCCGCCTCCCCCGACGGGCTCCCGATCGGGGCCTGCTGGCAGGACACCCTGGACCTGCCCGACGGCGGGACCCTGCTCGGCGTCGGCGACCTCACCGCTGACACCGCCCTCGACTCAGGCCCCGCACTGCTGCTGGGCGCCCTGCGCGCACTGGCCCTGGCCGGCACCGCACCCGGCCACCTCCTCACCCTGCTCAATCACGTGCTCGACACCACGTTGCGCCCCGCCCTCGCGGGCGCCGTCTGCGGCCGGTACCGCCCGGAGACCCGCACCCTCACCTGGGCGCGGGCGGGCCACCCCGCCCCGGTGCTGTTCCGCGACGGGACGGGGCATGTGCTGCGGGCACCGGCCGGGGTCCTGCTGGGCACGGCCGCGGACACCGTCTACGAGCAGACCGAGACCACCCTCGAACCGGGTGACCTGATCCTGCTGCGCACCCCAGGACTGGCGCCGGACCCCACCGCCACCGGCACCCCGGACCGGCTCCTCGCCCTGGCCCCGCTGCTGAGCGCGGCGGGCACGGCCGAGGACTGCGTACGGCTGCTGGCCCGGGAGCAGGACGCGTCAGGACCCGCGGACCACGGATGCGCCCTCTTCGCCAGGGTGCCGGGACAGCCCTGACCCACCGGACGGCGGACGCGCCGCCCCGGTACCGCTCCCACGGCGCACGGACCCCCTATGTCCGTGCGCTGCCCGCGCCCCGCACCTGTTTCGGCAGTGCCAGCCTGATCTCCTCCCGCAGCGGGCCGATCTGCGCGTGCGTGGAGTACGCGGACGTCAGCCGGTACATCTCGCGCAGCCGGTCCCAGGTCCGGTGCGAGGAGTTGGAGCCCATCGCCGCCAGGGCCAGCCGGGCGTACCGGTCAGCCTGGTCCGGGTCGTCGGCGATGAAGCAGGCCGAGGCCATCGACAGATAGTCGAAGATCTTCGACCGCTGCCGCCCGTCCACCCGCAGCGCCAGCGCCTTCCCCGCGTAGTACTGGGCGTGCACCGCGGCCGACGGGTCGTGCTCGGCCAGCGTGCGGTACGCCAGCGCCTGCATGCCGTAGAGGTCCTCCTCCTTGAAGTTGAGCATCCAGCTCGGCGGCGGCACGTCGCCCCGGTCCGCGACGAAGAGGTCCTCCGCCCGGCCGAGGGTGCGGCGCATCGCCTGCCCCTTGCCCATCGACGCCTGTGCCCAGGCCTCGATGGTGTGGAGCATCGCCTGGGTGCGCGGCAGGACCCGGTCCCCCGCTCCGGACCTGGCGAGCTTCATCAGGTCGAGGGCTTCGTCGGGCCGTCCCAGATGCACCATCTGACGGGCCGCGCGGGAGAGCGCCTCGCCCGCCCTGGGCAGGTCGCCGCCCTCCCGTGCGGCGTGCGCGGCGATCACGAAGTACTTCTGCGCCGTGGGTTCGAGGCCGACGTCGTGCGACATCCAGCCCGCGAGGACGGCGAGGTTGGCAGCGACGCCCCACAGGCGCCGCTGGAGATGGTCGGGGTGGCGGTAGGAGAGGATGCCTCCCACCTCGTTGAGCTGGCCCACGACTGCCTTGCGCTGCAGCCCGCCGCCGCGGGCCGCGTCCCAGGCCCGGAACACCTCGACCGAGCGCTCCAGTTCCTCGATCTCCTGCGCCCCGATGGGGGCCGCCTCGTAGCGGTCGAACCCAGCGGGGTCGGCGTGCAGGGGATCGTCGGAACGGGGGGCGTCGGCGGCGAGGGCCGGGTCGGTGTGCAGCCAGTCGTACATGGCGCTGGTGAGTGCGGAACCCGCGGCGAGCGCGGCACTCGCGCCCACCAAGCCGCGTCGGTTGAGCATGAGGTCCATTCCCGTGAATTCGGTGAGGACCGCGGCAGTCCGTCCGGGCGCCCAGGACACGTCGTCGGGATGGTCGACCGTCCCGCCGCTCTGCCGTTTCCCCGCACGCCCGTGCCGGACCAGACCGAGGTCCTCCATGGTCACGACACGGCCGAGACGCTCGGTGAACAGAGCCGCCATCACCCGCGGCACCGGATCGCGGGGGATCTCCCCCATGTCGATCCAGCGCCGCACCCGGGAGGTGTCGGTCGCCAGCTGCGGATGGCCCATGGCCGCCGCCTGCCGGTTGACCAGCCTCGCGAGTTCCCCCTTGGACCAGCCGGCCAGGCCGAACAGGTCCGCCAGGCGGGAGTTGGGTTGTCCGTTCACGTCAAGCCCCCAGGTTCTCGGCTGAGTTGACACTAGCCCGGTGAGGGTTGCCGGGCGACTATTCGCCAGGGTTCGCCAGGGTTCGCCAGATGGTGTGCCACGGGACACCGGGTGTCAGGTAGGAATGCGCCACCCCGACCCGGTCGCCCCCGGGGGCACTCCCCAGGGTGCACCCGGACGGCCGGGCCGGGCAGCGCGTTGACGTCGCAGGCACACGAAGGGATCTGTTTCGCCCATGTACTCAGCATCATCCTCCGTGTCCGCCCCACCCAGGCCGCTGCACCCCCGTCCGGCGGGCGGCCCCTACCTCGACCCCGCCGTCCGTCCCAACCCCGCGCTCGGGGCCGGTCGGACGCGGCGCGTGCCGGGGCTCGGCACCCAACCGCTCAGCGGGAGAATCGACTTGTCCGGCCCCCAGGGCGCCCAGTTGCGCGCCGCGCTCGCGTCGGTGCAGCGGATCTGCCCGGAGTTCGCGCCGGTGCAGGTCCTGCGCCGCAGCGGCCGTTCGGTCCTCCTGGTGGGAACGACCGGACGCAGCACCGCGGTGGCCAAGTGCTTACTCGATCACTCCCCCGTCTGGTCCGAGCGGATCCGGCACGAGATAGCGGCCTACCGCTCGTTCGTCCGGCACCGCCCGCCGGTGCGGGTGCCGAGGCTGATCGCGGCGGACCCGGACAACTGCACGCTGGTGATCGAACGGATGCCCGGACGGGTCGCCGCGCTCCAGCGTCACCCCCTGGAGTCACCCCCGCGCGCGGACATCAGGGCGGCGCTGGGTGCGATCTGCCAGCTGAACGCCTGGCGGCCGCCCGCGGGCACGTTCGGCGCGCCTCTGGACTACGCGGTCCGCATCTCCCGCTACCACGAGCTGGGGCTGCTCACCGACCGCGATCTCGGTGACCTCCAGAAGCTCCTGCACGGCATCGCCCACGCGGCCGGACGCCAGGGCATGGGCCAGTTCTGCCACGGGGACGCGCTGCTCTCCAACATGCTGCTGTCGCCCGCGGGACCTGTCCTGGTGGACTGGGAGCACGCGGGCTGGTACCTGCCGGGCTACGACCTGGCGACCCTGTGGGCGCTGCTCGGGGACGCGCCGATGGCCAGGCGCCAGATCAGTCAGATCGCCCAGACCGGCGGACCCGCCGCGCGGGACGCCTTCCTGGTCAACCTGATGCTGGTGCTGACGCGCGAGATCCGCACCTACGAGACGGCGGTCCAGCGGTCGCTCCAGGACCCGGCGCCGTCCGCGCCCGCCGCGGCCCACCCGAACGGGGTGCCGTCCGGTGAGGAGCAGCGGCTGCTGCTGCGGCGGCTGCACGACGACTGCCAGATGGCCCGCCGGGCGGTGCGCGCGGCGGTCGGCACCCGCTGACCCGGGGGACGGAGAGGCCGCGGTCGCGCCGGGAGACGGCGCACCGCGGCCCTCGTCGTTCCCGGGTCAGCGCGGGGTCCGCGGCGGCGCCAGTGGTGTACTCCGGTGACGCCGCGCAGGCCCGCGCGGCCGCGTCACGAAACTCCCTCTCCCCCGTGTTGACGAGGGAATTCCGCTCCCCCTGGGCATGATTGACGGATCGTCCGACAGCCGGTACCACTGAGCCACGCCCGGCCCGCACGCCACGCCCGTCCGTTCCAGGAGCAGGAGCCCGCATTGCGACGACCCGCCCCCGACCCCACGTCCACCTCCGGCAGACGCGCGCGCGGAGCCGTCGGCGCCCTCGCCACGGCCGCGCTGCTGCTGCCGCTGCTCGGCGCCGCGCCGCCGGCCGCCGCCGGGTCCGCCTCGGGTCGGCTGCAACTGGCGTTTGCGTCGGCCGCCGCCGAGTACCACGTGCCGCAGAGCGTCCTGCTCGGCGTCTCCTACCTCCAGTCCCGGTGGGACACCCACGCCGGGGCGCCCAGCGTCAGCGGCGGCTACGGCCCGATGCACCTGACGGACGCGCGCGCGGCGCTCGCCGCCGTCTCCTCGCACCACGACGAGGGCGCCGAGGACGCCCGCGGCGACAGCGCCCGCG